>JBIKOK010000207.1:0-11931 GCA_044358025.1 Opitutaceae bacterium | reverse complement strand
GAATCCGCCGTGGCTGCGGACGATGCCGAGCACGGTGGACAGGCCCAGGCCGGTGCCCTTGTCCGGTCCCTTGGTCGTGAAGAAGGGATCGAAAATCCGCTCGACCACCTCCGGGGGCATCCCTTCACCCGTGTCCGCGACGAGCCATTCGAGGTAGCGGCCCGCCTTGGCATCCACGAAGTTGCCGGCAAACGTCGCATCGATTTTGCTGTTACGCGTCGTCAGGGACAGCGTGCCGCCCTGGGGCATCGCGTCGCGGGCGTTGACGCACAGGTTGAGGAGGACTTGGTGCAGCTGCGTGGCGTCGGCGCTGACCGGCCAGGGGTCGGGCACGAAATCGGTGGTGACGGTGATATTTTTGGGGAAGGTGCCCCGGGCAATCCCCGCCATTTCCTCGAGGAGCTTCGTGGGAATGAGCGTCCGGCGCTGGCCCTCCGAACCGCGGGCGAAGGTGAGGAGTTGCTTGACCATCGCCGCGCCGCGCTGGGCGCAGCGCTCGATGGTGTTGATGATATTGGAACTTTCGGGGTTCCGGGCGCGCAACAACTCGATCCCCATCAGAATGGGCGCCAGGGAATTGTTGAGGTCATGCGCCACGCCGCCCGACAGCGTGCCGATGCTCTCCATCCGCTGGGACCGGAGTTCGAGGCGCAGGTGGAGTTCGCGGGCGGTGGTGTCGTTGATCTGCGCGAGCACGCCACCGTCACCGTCGCCGTCAAAGGCCCGCAGGACCATTTCGCCGAAGAAAACCGAACCGTCGTCGCGCTTGCAGTGGAGGGGCACCTGAGGGGCCGCCGTGCGCTCGAAGTCCAACGGAGGAAAGTCCGCCGCGTCCGCCAGCAGCGCGCGGTCGAGCAGCACGTCTTGCAGGCGCAGGCCGACGAGGGGGGCCCCGGGGCCCTCGAGCAGCCCGGCGGCGCGGCGGTTCGCCAGCACAATGCGGCCGTAGGGGTTCATGACGACCAAACCCGCCTGGGCATTTTCAAACACCTCTTCGAACTGGCGATGGCTGCGCACGAGGCTGGCCTCGCTCTCCTTGCGTTCGGTGATATCGCGGATCGTGCCGGAGATGCTTGCGGCGGTTCCGTCCGCTCCCTTCGCGGGGTGGCCGCGGATTTCGACCCAGCGGATCGTGCCATCGGGACGCACGATGCGCGCTTCGATGTCGTAGGCCTGGATCTGCGCCACCGCGTCGACCAGCGTTTTGACGTAGCGCTCATGGTCGGCCGGATGGAGGGTGGCCCGAAAGGCTTTCCGGGTCGGCTCGAGCTCGCTGCGGCTCCGGCCGAAAATGACGAAGGCTTGATCGGAGCATTCGAGTGCATCGGAGGCCAAATCGATCGACCAGCTGCCGATATTGCCGATGCGTTGGGCATCGCCGAGGTGGGTGGCGAGCCGCTCCAGATCGGTCTGGGCCTTCCTCCGGGCGCTGATGTCGCGCAGGAAACTGCTAAACTGCCGGACTCCGCCCACCATAATGGGATTCACACTGAGTTCCACGGGGATCTCGCGGCCGTCGCGGCACATCGCGGTCAGTTCGAGGCGCTGGCCCATGATGGTGCTCGTGCCGGTGGCCAGATAGCGGTTCATCCCGCGCGTATGGGCGTCGCGCATCGCGGGTGGCACGATCACGTCCCCCAACGTCCGGCCGAGGACCTCGGCCGCGGGCCAGCCAAAGATGGTTTCGGCCTGGCGGTTCCAAGCGCTGATCAGGCCCTTCGCATCCATGGTGATCGCCGCGTCCAGGGCCGTGTCGACGACTTGGCGGATGTGCTCGTCGTTCTCGCGCACATGCGCCTGCAACCGTTCCAGTTCAGCCACCTTGCGGCGCAACAGGGCCAACGCGGCGCCGCCCGCGAGCACCAGCCCGATGAGACCGACGCACTGCGTGAACAACGTACGGCGCGCCTGACGCCCGACCTGCAGCCACTCGGCCGCCGGAAAATCAACGCCGAGCACGCCATCCAACGAGCCGTCCGGCCGGCGCAAGGGCACCCAGGCACTGACCCAATCGCCCCAGTCATCGGAGTAGGTTTCCCGGTCAAAGTTGGCCGTCCCGGTCAGGGCGAGCTCGAGCCCCTTGTCGACATGGTCGTAAACGTGTCCGATCGCGGTGCGCTGCTCGCGCGCCCCCTCGAACCGGCCGTTGCGGTCATAGTCGGTTTCGGCATCGACGATGATCACGACCTTGCCGTCGGGCCCGGTCCGCATGGTGTAGACGTCGCTGACCGTCGGGGATTTTTTCAAGAGGCGGATCTGGGCCTCGATCAGGCGGAGGTAGCCGGGGTCTTCGGGGGGCGTCGCCAACGTGATGCGACTGTGCCCCGTTTGTTCCATGAGGTCGGCGAAGACCGCGGCAAGATCGCCCAGTTTCAGGGCGATTCCCCGCTGGGCCTCGTCGGCGACGCGGTTGGCGGGCCACCAGGCGAGACCGAGCAGGAGGCCGACCCCGGCCCAGATCGGCCACCGGAGCGCCCCCCCCCGGCGGCGGCGCAGCGTCAGCTCGACCCCGGCGAAGAGCGCCAGACCGACCAGCAAGTAAACCAGATAGTCGGACTGGGCGAGGAGGAGGGCTTTCAAGTCGTGGAGCATTGCGGAACGAGGCGGACAGGGAAGGAAGCGGAGCAGGGTAACGGGCGCACAGCCCCGCCGGCACGGCGGGGCGAGGGTGGACCCACAAGCGGAGCGGCTCTCATGGCTGGGCCATGCCCATGAGCTGGCGAACGGCGGCGGTGAACGTCACCTCGTCGAAGGGCTTATGGAGCACCGAGACGACGCCCAAGTTCGCCAGCTCATTCGCCTGTTTTTCTTCGACCCGGCCGCTGGCCACGAGCACAGGGATGCCCGGCAGCATATGCTTGAGCGTGCGCACCAGTTTGAGTCCGTCCATGTGCGGCATGTTGAGATCGGTGACCACGCCGCGCAGCGCCGCGCGGTTTTCCACGACACGGATCAAGGCATCGGTGCCGTCGTTGGCCGTGATCACTTGGAAGTTCAGCGCGCGCAACACGGCGGTCGTGATTTCCCGGACGGACTGTTCGTCGTCGACGACCAAAATGGTGCTGCCCTGGCCGTCGAGCGGGGCGGCCTCATCCTTGAGCGACGCAGGCGCGGGCGGGGCGGGGCTCCGCTCCAGCGCGCTCGGCAAGAACACGGAGAAGCTCGTCCGCTGCCCGGGAGAGGACGCCACCCGCACGAACCCGCCGTGACTGCGGACAATGCCGGCAACGGTGGAGAGCCCGAGGCCGGTGCCCTTGTCCGGGCTTTTGGTGGTAAAGAAGGGGTCGAAGATCCGTTCCAAGACGGCTGGCGGAATGCCCTCGCCGGAATCCGTCACCTGCCAAACGACATATTCGCCCGGTTTCGCCTCGGGGATGGTGCTGGCATAGGTTTGGTCGACGTGCCGGGTGGAGGCATCCAGTTCGAGGGTCCCGCCGTCAGGCATGGCATCGCGGGCGTTGACGCAGAGATTGAGCAGCACTTGGTGCAACTGTGTTTCGTCGCCGAAGACGGGGGGGATACCCGACGGACAGGTCACCCGCAGCGTGATGTTCCGCGCGAAGGTCGACTCGATAAGCGTCGCGAGATTGCTGAACAGCTGCAGCGTGCCGAGGGCGGTTCGCTCGCCCTCGATGCCTTTCGCGAAGGTGAGGAGTTGGCGGACCATGTTGGCGCCGTGCTGGGCACTGGCCTGCATGCCGGAAATGATGCGGTCCTCCTTGGGGTATTTTTTGCGCAGGAGATGGGCCCCGAGGGTGATGGGCGCGAGGGCATTGTTCAGATCGTGGGCGACGCCGCTCGCCAGGGTGCCGATGCTTTCCATCCGTTGCCGGCGCAGAATGGCCTGCTCGGAGTTTTTCCGTTCCGTGATGTCTTCGGCCAGTCCCGTGTGGCGGCTGATGCGGCCCTGGTCATCTTTGACGGCAAACGAGCGATCCCGGATCCAGTGCAACTGCCCATTGACATGGACGATGCGGTATTCGATGTCCGTCGTCTCTAACGAGCGATGGGCAATGGACGCCCGGACGCGCTCCCGGTCATCGGGATGGACCGCGTCAAGCCAGGTCTGGCGCGTCTCCAGGAGCGCCGCGGTGGTCCGGCCGAACAGCACCGCAAAAGCGGGGGACACGTAGACGAAATCGCCGCTGGGCGCGTCGACGATGTAGAAGATTTCCTGGATGTTTTCCGCGAGCTGGCGGAACCGGCCTTCGGATTCCCGGAGGGCCGCGGTGCGCGAATTGACCAGGTCTTCCAGATGCGCCCGCAGTTCTTGCTCGGCGGCCTCGGCTCCGCGCCGTTTGTCCTGTTCGAACGCGAGCATGAGGGCGCCCCCGAGCGATTGGGCGAATTTCACCTCGTCCGCCGTCCAGGCGGGCTGGGCGGCCGTGCGGGTGAACACGAGCCCGCCGATCGGCCGGCCGTCGAATTGGAGCAGCGCACCCAGCAGGCCATGGGTCGAGGCGGGCGCGAGGGGTGAACCCGCGATGCCGACGGTGCAGGGATCAACGCCGACGTCGTCGACCCGCAGCACGGGCCCGGCACAGAGGGCCGCCCAAAAATGGGGGAAGCGCTGCACCCCCAGCTGGGTTCCCGGCCTCGGGCCCGGGCCGTCACGATGACAGCCGGCGAGCAGGGCCATCTGATCACGCGTGGGGTCCCCAAACCAGAGGCTGGTCGACGTGACGTCCAAGGCGTCGGTCGCCAGTTCACTGGCGGAACGAATAAAGTCTTCGAAGGCGACGGAGGCCCGGTCGTGCAACACCAGCAGCGCCGCTTGGAAGCGAAGGGTCCGCTCCTGAAACGTGCGGATCGTCGCGTCTTTCGTCACCTCGTCGGTGATATCCCGCATGACGCCGACAAACTGGCGCGCCGTGGCGCCCTCGGCCGCACGCAGGCGGATGTCATCCTGCGCCCAGCGCCACGCGCCGTCGCTGTGGCGGAAGCGATAGCGCTGGGTGCAGCTGCCCGTGACCGCGGCCTGGGTCAGAGCGTCCTGCACGCGGGCCCGGTCATCGGGATGGATGCGGTCCATCCAGAAACCCGCCTCAGCAAACTGCGCCGACTCATAGCCCCACACCCGCTGGGAGCTGGGGCTGACAAAGGTGGTGGCAAAGGGCGGTTCGGCCGCACAGGCGAAAATCACCGCGCTGCTGACCGAGAGGAGGTCCGACAGACGCTGGTCCGCGAGGCGGGCCGCGGACTCCGCGAGGGCGCGGTCCGTAATGTTGCGAAAGATCCCCCGGGTGGAGATCAGCTTGCCGCCCTCACGTCGGACCGTCACCCGGCCCTCCAGGAGGACGGCGTGTCCCGCTTTGGTCCGCAGCGTCAGCTCCACCAGCCCGACGTCCTGTCCCGCCAGCAACTGGCCAAAGAGGGTTTGGCAATGGGCCGTGCCGGAAGGATCGATCACCGCGAAGAGGTTCAGGTCCCCGACCTCTTCGAGCGTGTAGCCGAGGGTTTCGCGCCAAGCGCGGTTCACGAACAGGAGTTGGCCGTCGGGCGCCACGCTTTGGATGAGGTCGGTGGTCCCGTCGAACAGATCCCGCAGGCGGGCCTCGCTTTCCCGGACCTCGCGCAGCAGGCGCCGCTCCGTCAGCGCGCTGTCGATCTGCTGGGGCAGGCGGCGGAGATAGGCGCGCTCCAGGTCCTTGATCAAATAGTCCCGCATTCCGGCCCGCAAGGCCGCGGCGGCCGTATCCTCGTCGCCGGCCCCGGTGGCCAAAATCACAATCTGATCGGCCCAGTTTTCGCGGGAGGTGAACAAATCGAAGGCCGTGCCGTCGGGGAGTTGGTGATCGGTGACGATGATGTCGAAGGTCGTCGCGGCCAAGTGCCGACGGGCCTCGCTGAGATTCAGCGCCACCGTCACATCGTAGGGGAGATTCCGGTCCCGCACGAAACGCGTGAATTCCTGGCGATCGATGGCGTCGTCCTCAATGAGCAGCAGGCGGATGCGGGGAGAAGTGGCGGGCATCAGAGGGGGGGCGTTTCACTGCGGATCCAATAATCGCGGACGGTGCGCATGACGTCGACGAACTGCGGGTAGTCGACCGGTTTGACCATATAGCCGGCGGCACTGAGGCCGAAGGCGCGCAACCGGTCGCGATCCTCCTGCGAGGTGGTGAGCACGACGACAGGAATCGCCCGGAGGAGCTCGTCCGCCTTGATGACGGCGAGGAATTCCGTGCCGTTCATCCGGGGCATGTTCAGGTCGAGCAAAATGAGCATCGGGCGCGGGTTGGCCGGATCCCGGAGGAAGGTCAGCGCCTTTTCACCGTCGGTGACGTGATGGAGCGGATTCGTCGAGCCGAGGTCGCGCAGGGCCCGCATGACGGTCAGGGCGTCGATGCGGTCGTCCTCGACGAGGAGAATGTGGTCGTGGGATTTCAAGCGAGGAACGGGCGGGGGACTCAGGCGGATTCTTCGCGCGGGAGCGTGAAGTGGAAGGTGGCGCCGTGGCCGACGACGGACTCGATCCAGATTTGGCCGCCCTCGGTTTCGACGATCTTTTTGACGACGGCCAAGCCGACACCGGTGGACTCGACTTCGTCGCGCGGCGCGAGGGTCTGGAAGAGCTGGAAGACGCGTTCGAAGTATTTTTCCTCGATGCCGGGGCCGTTGTCGGCGATGGAAAAATGCCAGAAGCCTTCGGCCGCGACGCAGGAGACGGTGACCCGGCCGGAGGGCTTGTCCATGTATTTGACGGCATTGGACAGCAGGTTTTGGAAGAGCTGCTGGGCCTTGGTGGGGTCCATCCGGATATGGGGCAGCGCGGACGCCACGGCGACGGTGATATGGGCGGGCGGCGCGAGCATCTCGAGGGTGCCCCGCACCAGCGCGTCCAGCGAGACGATGGTCTGGCTGCGGTGGGTGCGACCCGCGCGGGAGTAGCTGAGAATACCGTCGATCAGGCTGCTGAGGCGGGCCACGCGGCCACCGATCATCTGGAGCTGCTCGGCGCCTTCCGGCCCGAGCTTGTCCGCATAGTCCTGCTGCAGCCAGTTGGCCAGCGAGCCGATGCCGCGCAGGGGGGCCTTCAGGTCGTGGGACACGACATGGGCGAAGTCGGAAAGCTCGCGGTTCACCTGCGTCAGTTCCTGGGCGCGGGCTTCCAATCCCCGCGAGAGGGCATGGATCTTTTGCTCCGATTCCACGGCGATGGTATCGTCACGGCAGACGCAGATGAGCCCGCCGTTCGGCGTGAGCGTGAGGGTGAGCGCCTCGGGGAAATACGTGCCGTCGAGGCGGCGGGCCCGGGCGCGGCCGTGCCAGTGGCGGCGGGCGACAAGCTCGGGGAAGACTTCGGTCTGGATCCGGGCGAGTTCGTCGTCGTCGTAGAGGATGCGCCAGTTCTTACCCAGCAACTCCTCGCTGGTGGCGAAGCCAAACATGGTGGCATGGGCGGCGTTGACGTAGGTATAGAGGCCCGCCCCGTCGAGCAGGGCGAGGCCGTCGCTGGCCGCGTCCATGGTGGCGAGGTGCTGCAGGCGAACGGAGGCGTTTTCGAGGGCGAGCTGGCGGAGTTGGTCGCGTTCGCCGAGGGCCTGGTTGGCCTGGTCAAGGCGGTCGGCGCGGTCCTGCAGTTCCTGGTTCAGCCGGCCGATCTTCAACTGGGCTTCCTCGCGCAGGTCGGCCATGCGCACGTCATGAATAATGGTGGCGTAGGCGGAGAACAGGGGTTCGAGCAGCTCGACGATGGCCGAGTCGTATCCGTCCGGCCGGTTCGCGACGCCGACCATGCCGACCATCTCGCCGCCGTGGCGGATGGGCACGCCGAGGAAGGCATTCAACGGAGGGTGACCCGGGGGCAGGCCGCCCCGGCGGGGATCGGTGGCGGGGGAGTTGGAAATCACCGTTTGGCCGGTGGTGAGGGCGGCGCCGAAGAGGGTCTGGAGGTTGCGGAACTCGAGACCCTGCGCGTGATGTTTGTCGTAGAAGGCGCGCATCTCGTCGTTCCAGGCGATGTTGGTGACCGCCTGGGTCTTGAGGTAGGGCTGCCCGGCCGGATCGTGCAGCACCTCGGCCACAAAACCGTAGTTGCTGTCGGTGTACTCGAGCAGGAGCTCGAGCAGCCGGGCGAAGGTGGCCCGGCGGCCGTTTTGCACGAGGTGGCCGGTGAGCAATTCGCGGACCGCGGAGAGCAGGTCGTTCACGAGGCCGGTGCGGCGTTCGGCGGCGGTCGCGCGTGCCAGCGTCTCGCGCATGAGGGTCTCCGCCCGCTCGGCCCCGGCGATGCGGCCCTCGAGATCCCGCCGCACCAGCCGCAGCTCGAGTTGGACGATGATTTGGCGCCCGAGCCGCGCGAGGGCAGCGCGCTGCGCGTCGGACAGGTGCCGGGGGACGCGGTCGATCACGCACAGCGTGCCGATGCGGCTGCCGTCGGGCGCCACGAGGGGCGAGCCGGCGTAAAACCGGATGTCCGGGGCGCCGGTCACGAGGGGATTGTCGACAAACCGAGGATCCAGGGTGGCATCGGGGACCTCCATCACCTCGGGCGTGCGGATGGCGTGGTCGCAGAACGCCAGCTCCCGCGGGGTTTCGGTGGCGTCCAGTCCGACCCGGCTCTTGAACCATTGCCGATTGGCATCGAGGAGGGAGATGAGCGAAATGGGCGTGCCGCAAATCTGCGCGGCCAGAATCGTGAAATCGTCGAACACGTCTTCCGGGGCGGTATCCAGAATATCGTAGCGCTGGAGCTGGGCAAGGCGCTCGACCTCGGTGGGCGACGGAGCAATCATGGTGGTACCGGCGGCGGTTTTGATCGGCGGGTTGGGACAGGCTGGGCGGAGGGCGGCGGCGATCGGGAGGGAAAGCCGGGAGGCCCGCGGGCCTATTTCCGCGGTGCCTCCGGCAGAGTCAAATGAAACACCGTCCCGCCTGCGGTGGGCAGGATTTGCAAATCGGCGGAAGCGAGGGCCGCGACGCGGCGCACCAGGTCCATGCCGGGCTCGAGGACAGGGAGAACCGACGTTCCGGGGTGGACCGCGGGGACGCGGGCCGGCGCCGGGGCGCCAACGGTGCAGTCCACGGAAACGTGATACGCCTGGCCCTCCCGGCGGCCGGTGACGCGAACCGGGATCCCTTTGGCCGAGCCTTCGAAGGCGGTTTCCAGCAACTGGGCCAAGGTCATCAGCCAATGGGTCATGGGCACCGGTACCGGCACCTCTTCGAGGAGCAGGACGAGATCCGGGGTCCGATCCATTTTTTGGGCGACGGCTTCGCAGTTTCGGCGGGCGCCCGCCAGCCAATCCGTGGTCGTAACCGTGCGGTAGGTCTCCGCGAGCTTGGGACTGGAGCTGGTGATCTCCACGATGGTCCCGACCTTTTCGATCAGCTCCAGAAGCCGCTCGGCCGAGTATTGCATCATTTCCGCCGCTTCCGAGACTTCGGCCGCGGGGATCGGGGTCCCCTGCATTGCGGCCGCGCGCAGCAACTCGGCGAAACCGAGTATGCCGGTGAGCGGCGTACGGAAGTCGTGATGCAGGGAGCGGCCCAACAACGCATCGAGCCGTTGTTTTTGCTCCCGACGACTGATGCGGAGGCTGATCGATCGGAGCAGTTCATCCGGGTCAAACGGTTTGGGAATGTAGTCGTCGACTCCGACCCGCAGTCCGGCGCGGATGTCCGCGAGGCCGGATTTTCCGGACAGAAAGATCACGGGCACATCGGAGGCGGTCTGGTGACCGCGGATGTACTTGAGCAGTGAATAGCCGTCGCCTTCGGCCATGGAAATGTCCGCCAGAACGAGGTCGGGGCAGGCTTGGCCGAAGGATTCGATCGCCTGCGCCCCGCCGGAAGCCATCGTGACTTGGTAGCCGTTGAGCTCGAGCAAGTCGGCGGTCATGGCGCGCAAGATGGCGTCGTCCTCGGCGAGGAGAATGCGGTGGCCTGGAGCGGGATTCATCATGGAAGAGCGGAACTAGCGTTCGGCCTTGGCGGGAAAACGGAGGGAGAATTCAACCCGGGGTCCCGGGGCGACCCGGTAGGAAATGGTGCCGCCGAGGCGCAGAATGGCGGCACGGGCGATGGCCAGACCGAGGCCGCAGCCGGGAGTCGGGCGGGCATTGGTCCCGCGAAAGAACGGGGTGAACAGCTGGGCAACTTCGCTGTCGGGCAGGCCGGCGCCCTGGTCGGAAACCACGATCTCTAGGCCATCGGCGAACTCCGTCGCCCGCAGGGAGGACTCGCTTCCGGCCGGCGCGAATTTCAGGGTGTTCGAGAGGAGGCATCCGACCGCCGTGCCCACGAGGCCGGTGCACAACCACCAGCGGCCGCGCACGGCGCTGTGACAGGTCAATGCGACCTTGGTCCCGGGGCTGGCTTGATTGGCCCACTCGGCCAGCCGGCCCAACCACTCCGAAACATCGGTCGGCTCCGGAGCGCGGACCGGCTCCTCGAGCACGGTGGCGTCCAGGAGCTCGACTTGATCGAGCATCGCGGTCGCCTGGACGAGGGAATCGCCAATCGCAGCCAGCCACCGGTGCTCTTTGGACAAGGCGGCGGGCTGGTATTGTTTCGTGAGCAGAAAAGTGGCCGTGCGCGCCGCCGCCAGTTGCGACTTCAGGGCGTGGGTCAGGGTCGGGAGGAAAACCGCCGGAAGCGGCACGTCAACCTGCCCGAAAAAAAGCGGTGCGGGGAGCACGGAGGTCTCGAGGGGGTGCAGGGTGACGGAGGCCCCCTCGGCCAGGCGGAGCACATTGAGTCGGAGGAGGACCGTGGGTTCCCCGGTGCCGAAGCGAAACGGGGCCGTGGCGGTTTCGCCGGGACCGAGGGTTTGAACCAAGGCTTCGAACCGGCGGGCGTCTTCCGCGCCCAGCAAATCGTTCCAACTGGAGCCGGGAAGGAGGGAGCCCACGCGGGAGAGGGCGGTCCGCGCCAAGGGGTTGCTGTTCACGACCCGCCCGTCGGCCCCGACGATCAAAAACGGTTCCGGGATCAGGTCGCCGGGGAAGGGTGCGGGAAGAATTCTCATGGTAGGCCGGAGACGGTGGGACGGGTTTGGACGGGAGAGCCGGGGCGTCGTTTAGACGCTCTGGTGCCAGCCCATGAGTCCGTTGCGCAGAGCATAATTCACCAGCTCGCGGTGGGTTTTCGCCCCGATTTTGTCCATCAGCACGGTGCGCATTTTGTAGACAGTAAACGGGGAGATGTTCATCGCCGCGCCCAGTTCCTTGGCGTTGTCGCCGCGGGCCAGCCGGGAAAGCAGGCGGACTTCGCGCGTGGTGAGGTCCAAGCTTCCGCGCCGCTCCAGCTTGAGCTTTACTTCGGTGCCAATTTCCCGGGCGGTTCCCTGGCCAAAATAGGTGCACCCCAAGCGAACTTGGCCGAGGGCCGTTTCGATCTCGGGGAGTCCGGCCGTCTTCTGGAGATAGCCGACCGCGCCGAGGCGAATGGCGGTGTTGACCGAATGGGGTGTCACCTGACTGCTCAAGATTAACACGGCCGGAGGGTTCGCCCGGAGCATCAGCGCCTCCATGATGCCGAATCCGCCGGAGTCGGGGAGATGCAGGTCGAGCAACACCAGATTCGCCTCCTGGCGGTCGACCGCCGCGAACAGTTTTTCCCGGTCGTCGCCACACCCGACGACCGAGGTCCGGGGAAGCGTGGAAAGGTGTTCGGAAAGCAGATCCCGAAAGCACTGGTGATCATCAAAAATCCAAATGTTCAAGGTCCCGGACGGGGTGACGGCGCGGTCTTCAGAGCGGGAACTGGTCTCGGGCGCAGCTTTCATGAGTGTTTGGGGGGTGCTTTGCGGACGAGACGCGGATCGGGCGGCCGGATCAAAGCGGGGGGGGGAAGGATGGGGGAATCGGTTTAGGAACTAAGGTTTGGAAGTGGCAATACCCAAAATTTGGGCAACAGACCTGAATTGAAAGAGCGGAAACTACTTAGCCTTTGCCGGATGCAGCGGGGAGCCGGGGGCAAACGGCG
>JBIKOK010000401.1:0-3496 GCA_044358025.1 Opitutaceae bacterium | reverse complement strand
CAAAAAACTCCTCGCCGATATGCGCCGCCTCTCCCGCCAAATCATGCGCGCCAAGTTTCCTGACACGGAACGACGCACCCCCCTGAATAAGAAAGTTTTGCGCCTTATCTAAGCGCCATTCGAGCCATACACCTTGTCCGCTCTGCGACCTCTGTGGGCTGGGCTCCATGCCCTCTGTGAAATGCATTTGGTCAAGTTGGGTGTGAAATATCCGGGCTAGACGGTTCCCGTGTTCAGGGGCCATCGAACGGGGTCGGGCTTTGGGGTTTGGGGTGCAACCGCACTTCGCGCTCACGTCCTCCTGTGCGACTCCCTCGCGCGCCCATCTGCCAACCAAATTGCGACCCGCCCCCCCCCGATCACCGCACTACGGCTGCGGAATCTCCGCCGGCACACCGCGCGAACCGCGCCTTCACGTCTATCTCCCGGCGCCAGTTCCGAGAAACAACCCCTTGCCAGAAATCATCGGCTCGCTAGCGTCGAGCCATGACTCTTCAGCTCGCCCTCGATGAGAAGTGGCTGGCGGCCTCCGGCCTCGCGCCCGATGACGCGCAGCGGGAGTTTCGTCTCCTGCTCGCCGCCAAGCTCTTCGAACTGGGCCGCGTCACGTTGGGCCAAGCCGCGGAACTGGCGGGTTTGCCGATCTGGGATTTTTCCGAGGCGCTGGGCCGGATCGGAGTGTCGGTGATCAATCTGACGCCCGACCAGCTCGCGCATGACCTCGCTTCGGCGTGAATTGCTGGTTGTTGCGGACGCCAGCCCGCTGATCTTGCTGGCGAAAATTGGCCGACTTCCGCTGCTGAACGCATTGGCGGAGGAAATCTGGGTTCCGTCGGCCGTATGGGATGAAATCATCCGGGGCGATACCCCACGCCCCGAAGTCCCCGCCATCCTGGCCTTGCTGCAAGGGGCGGTCCGCGCGGCCGACCAGACTTTGCAGGCCCACTACGCGCAACAAGTGGATTGCGGCGAAGCGGCGGCTCTGGCCCTCGTGACGGACCATCGTCATGCTCTGCTCCTGATCGATGACCGCCGCGTGCGGCAGGTCGCGGCGGCCAACGGCCTCCGGCACATCGGCACCCTGGGATTGTTGCTACGGGCGAAGCGTCATTTACTTCTCGACCGGATCGCACCGGAACTCGAAGCCCTGCGTCGGCATGGCTTGTTCATGGACACGCGCACGTGCCGTGAAGTCTTGCTTGCGGCCGGCGAAGCCGAGGACCGGGTCTGAAACAATCGCCGCGCCGCCGTCCTACTCCGCCCCCTCGGGCTTCGGCTCGGGCAGAAATTGCGTGAGGATCGCTCCGACCAGCGCATAGCCGCCGGCGACGCACGCGCCGACGAGCGCCACCCGCGCCGGGTCCGGCGTCGCCGAAGCCGAAAGCGTGAGCGTAATCCACGCGGCCGCCGTGCCGAGCACCCGCCCACCGATATTGGCCGCAAAACTCTCGCCCGTGCCGCGCAAATGCACCGGGAACACGAGCGGAATGTAGTTACCCCAAAAACTGAATTGCGCGACCGTCAGCACACCCGCGACAAAGATGCCGGCCTTGATCATCCCCAGACTGTCCGCGTTGCCGAGCTGGCCCGAGATCCACCAAAAGAGCAGCGGCACAAAAATGAGCGACGGAATCTGAAACACCCGGAACAGCGTCCGCCGGCTCACGATCACGACCGCCAGCACGGCGAGAATGAACCGCCCCACCAGACCGCCAATCTCCTGCCACAGCGTGACGCCCGCGACCGTCTGGTCGCTCGCGTTGCCGGCGGCCTGACGCATTTCGCGCTGGGCGACCGGCTCGGGCTTCTTCGCGGCCTTGGCGGCGGCCATCGCCGTCGCACCGCTTTCCTTCGCAATGGCCCGCACCGCGACGTGACCGGCTTCGGCCGGGGTGCCGATGCGCTGCGCGCCGATGATCTGCGGAAGTTGTTGGATGGCGCCAAACGCGATGCCGTAGCTCGCCGCGAAAATCAGCGTCGTGATCACCGTCGTCTTGCGCAGCTCCGGCGCGAAGAGCGCCGCGATGCTCGGCCGCTTGAGCGTACCGGCCTCGCGCTTTTTCAGCCACGCCGGCGACTCGGGGAGGAACGGCCGGATGATCAACAACGGGAGCGCCGGGATCACGCCCGAGATCAGGGTGTAGCGCCACGCTTCATGCCCGCCCGCGATCGCCGGCAAATCCATCGCCCATTTCGCCGCGAGAATGTTGGCCCCCGCCACGAGCAACCCGCCCAAGGACGAGCACGCCTGCGTGTAACCGAGCACCTTTTCCCGCTGCTGCGGATTCGTGAAAATCTCCGCGAGCCACGCCACCGCCGCGACAAACTCCACGCACACGCCGATGAACACGAGACACCGGAAAAACAACAGCTGCGGCAACGTTGTCGCGAAACCCGCCGCGCACGCCGCGAACGCATACAGCAAAATGCTGAACGTCAGCACGCGCCTCCGTCCGAGCAGATCCGTCAGGTAGCCGCCCAGCAGACCGAACACGCCGCCCGCCAGCGCCGGCACAAAAAACAACGTGCGCGCCCAGCTGACGTACATTTCGCCGCCCGGCGACCACAGCGCCGCCGCCTTGGCGCGCTCCATCCCGCCCGTCACCAGCGCCTCGACCAGCGGCGCACTCAGCGCGGCCATCGCCGGCTTGATGATGAGCGGCAGCATCAGCAGCTCATAGATATCGAACGCAAAACCGATGGCGGCGATGATGCAGATCAGCCACGCGGTGCGCGAAAGGGCCGGGGCACTTGCCGCAGCGGGGGTATTGCCGGAGCTCATAGGGAAGAAAGGGTGCGGCGAATAGACGCACCACTTCAAGCGACGATTCAAATTTTCTCGCTCCCCTTTGACGATGCGCCCGACTTGCGCAACGTCCCTCCGGCTCCGCCGTCTGTTCCACCCGGCCGTTCGCGGCCCCTTACCCCGTTCTCCCGTCTCGTCCCATGCATCCTTCCCGTCACCTGCCTCTGCTCGGAGTTGCGTTCTCCTGCGTGCTGTCATCGCTCACCTCCGCCGCCGATTTGTCCTCGTGGCCGACCTGGCGCGGCCCGTCCGGCGCGGGCATCGCCCCGGGTGCACAGCCCCCCATCCAGTGGAGCGAGGAAAAAAACCTCAAATGGAAGGCCAAGGTCCCCGGCTACGGTTTCTCCACCCCCATCGTGTGGAAAGACCGGATTTTCCTGCTCACCGCCATCGAAACCACCGAGACCGTCGCCGGCACGCCGGACGCGGCACCGCCGCCCCCCCCGCCCCCGCCCGCGGGCGGCGACCAAAAGGGCAAGGGCGGCAGGCGCGGCGGGGGCGGCTTCGGCGGCGGGATGAAGCCGACCAAGTTCCATGAGTTCGCCGTCGTCGCCCTCGACCGGGCCTCGGGCAAAATCGTCTGGCAGAAAACCGCCCGCCGCGAGGTGCCCCACGAGGGCCGCCACGCCACGAACAGCTTTGCCTCCGCCTCCCCGCTGACGGACGGCGAACGGCTCTATGCCTCCTTCG
>JBIKOK010000206.1:0-12028 GCA_044358025.1 Opitutaceae bacterium | reverse complement strand
GCCGAAAACCAGACTGTAACCGAACGCCCACCACAAAATGGTGACGAGGCCCGCGAGACTGAGACACTGCGCCATGACGGAGAGGACGTTCTTCGTGCGCACGAGGCCGCCGTAGAACAGGGCGAGACCGGGCAGCGTCATGAAGAGAACGAGCGCGGCGCTCGTCATCATCCACGCGTTGTGACCGGGACCGGGGACGCCCACCGACGGGGTCGTCAGGCCGGCCGGGATGGTCAGGTTGCCGTCCTTGTCCTTCGGGCCGACTTTGAGCGCCGCGGAAGGGTCGCCGTTGCCGAGATAGGCTTCCAGACCCGCGATGCGCTGCTCCAAGGTCGGCGGGGGTGGCGGCGGGGGCGTGGCAGCTGCCGGAGCAGCGGCCTGGGCTAAGGCAGATACGCTGGCCAGCAAGGCCAGACATGCCGCGAGGATCGAGCTGAGGGGCTTGAATCGGAGTGTGTTCATATGGTTGGACGCGACCACCCATGAGCAAAATCGATGCCGCGCATGAATCTCATGCGGGATTTTCTAATAAATTATGACACCACGTCATTTCCGCCGTATCGGCCGCGAGTTGCGTCATCGCTCCGCGTCCCAGAAACGGGCCGGACCCCCGCGGGATCCGGCCGCCGGCGCTGCTCGGGCAGCTTCCTGCGCCGGCGACGTCAGAGGGCGGATTCGCCCCGCTCGTCCGTGCGGATGCGCACGACCTCCTCCAGCGGCAGTACGAAGACCTTGCCGTCGCCGATCTTTCCGGTGCGGGCCCCCTTCACGATCGCCGCGACGACGCTCGCCACGATCTCATCGGCCACCGCCACCTCAATTTTAACTTTCGGCAGAAAATCCACCGTATATTCGCTGCCGCGATAGATCTCGGTGTGGCCTTTTTGGCGACCGAAGCCTTTGACCTCGGTCACTGTCATGCCCTCGACGCCGGCCGCGGCGAGGGCATCTTTTACTTCCTCAAGTTTGAACGGTTTGATAACCGCGGTGATCAGTTTCATGGGCAGGGATCAAATGTTGCTGGCGTCGTGAATATAGCCGTGTTCGCCATGGTCGGTCAGGTCGAGCCCTTCCTGTTCCGCCTCGATCGTCGGTCGCAGCCCGACCGTCGCCCGGATCGCCCACGCGATGAACCAGGTCCCGCCGACCGCCAGCACCAAGGTGACGCCCATCGCTTTCAACTGCGCCAGCCACAACGTGTGGCCCACCGAATCTTTGAGATTGGTCAGCAGATTGCCGTTCACCGCGGCATCCGCAAACACGCCCGTCAACACCATGCCCACGGTCCCACCCACGCCGTGGACGCCGAACACATCGAGCGCATCGTCGTAGCGCAGCCAGCTCTTGAGTTTCGTGCACGCGAAAAACGGCACCGCGCCCCCCGCCACGCCGACCCAGACCGCCGAACTGGCATCGATGAACCCGCAGGCCGGGGTGACCGTGACCAACCCCGCGACCGCCCCCGAGCAAAAGCCGAGCACACTGGCCTTGCCGCGCCAGAAATACTCCAGCGCCGCCCATGTGCCCGCCGCCACTGCCGCCGCGAGCGTCGTGGCCAGAAACGCGCTGCCCGCGATGCCATCGGCCGCCAACGCGGAGCCCGCGTTGAAGCCATACCACCCGATCCAGAGCAATCCCGTGCCCACCACGCACAACACCAAGCTGTGCGGCGGCATCGGCGTCTTGCCGAAGCCCAGCCGCGGCCCGACCATGATGCACAGCGTGAGCGCCGACCACCCCGAGGCCATTTCCACCACGAGCCCGCCGGCAAAATCGATGGCCTTGATCGACGCCCCCGCATTCGCGAGACCGTTCATGTAACCGTTCGCCCCCCACACCATGTGCGCCAGCGGGCAGTAGACGACGAGGACCCAGAGTATCGTGAAGAGCAGTACCGCCGAAAATTTCATCCGCTCCACCACCGCGCCCACGATCACCGCCGGCGTGATGATCGCGAACATCAGCTGGAACATCGCAAACACGTTGTGCGACACCCAGAAGGAGTAGAGCGGGTTGGGCGCGCCCCCGACGCCCCGCAGAAAGAAAAACTCCGAGCCGCCGAGAAAGGGGCTGTGGAAACTGGTCCCGAAGACCAGGCTGTAACCGACCGCCCACCACAGCACTGAGACCACGCTCGTGATGCCCAGGCACCACGCCATGATCGACAACACGTTCTTCGCCCGCACGAGGCCGCCGTAAAACAGCGCCAGCCCCGGCAGCGTCATGAACAGCACCAACGCCGCACTGACCATCATCCACGCATTGTGGCCGGGGCCGGCGGTGTTGCCTGCCGGCGTGGCCAAGCCCGCTGGAATCGTGCCCCGGGAATCCCTCAGCGCCGCCGACGGATCGGTGTTGGCCACATAGGCTTCGAGGCTCGCGAGCCGCTGCTCAACGGTCGGCGCGGGCGGGGTCCCCTTCGGCGCCCCGGGGGCGCCGCCGTCGGCTCCCGCCAAAGCAAGCGCCAGCCAGAGAAAAATCGTGACAATACCGCAACGGCGGACCGAGGCACTGGGTGTAATCATGGGGCCCGCCAAAATCAGTTATCTTTTTCATGCGAGTCACGCCTTAGATGAGCCCGTTTCGTCAGATTTATGACAACAGCCTCCTCCTCCCGACCTCACAAAAAAAGGCCGGGCCCGAAAATCGGACCCGACCATAAAACGGGGAAGACGGATGAAGGGCTCGACGGGGCTTACACCGCAGCGTCACCGCGCTCATCGGTGCGGATACGCACCACTTCCTCGAGCGGGAGGACAAACACTTTGCCGTCGCCGATCTTGCCGGTCTTGGCGGACTTGACGATCGTATCGACCGCTTTGCCGACCGCTTCATCGGCCACGGCGATCTCGATTTTCACCTTCGGCAGAAAGTCGACCGTGTATTCGCTGCCCCGGTAAATTTCCGTGTGCCCCTTCTGGCGACCGAAGCCTTTGACTTCGGTTACGGTCATTCCCTCGATGCCGGCTTCGGCGAGCGCCTCCTTCACTTCCTCGAGCTTAAAGGGCTTGATGATGGCGATGATGAGTTTCATGCGGGTGAGTTGGTTGGAGACTGGCTGTGTTTTAGTTTTCCCGGCTACGGGCGCAAGCAATGTTCCTGCGCCCGCCGCCGGAGGGAGGAACGACGGTTGAGCAGATGTCCCGCGCAACCGCGGCGACGAATCCACTTCAGCAGAGCCTATGCCAAGCCCGGCGGGCGCGCGGCCCCGCCCGCGCCGGGCAACACCGCGCGCCGGGGCCTTATTCCGGCAGCACCACCGCGATATGCAGCTCTTTGAGCTGCTTCGCCGTGACGGGCGTCGGGCTCTGCGCCATGAGGTCCTGGCCCTTTTGCGTCTTTGGAAACGCGATGACGTCGCGGATGCTGGTCGTGCCGCACAACAGCGCGCACATGCGGTCGAGCCCAAACGCGATGCCACCGTGCGGCGGCGCACCATAGGTGAACGCTTTCAGCATGTAACCGAACCGACTCTCGACCACATCGGCCGGAATCTTCAGCACGTCTTCGAAAACTTTCTTCTGCAGGGCAGGCTGATGGATGCGGATCGAACCGCCGCCGAGCTCCATGCCGTTCAGGACGACATCGTAGTGCTGGCCGCGCACTTTCTTCGGGTCGCTGTCGAGATACGCCGCGTCCTCCGGCACCGGGGCCGTGAAGGGATGGTGCGTCGCGACGTAGCGGTTCTCCACCTCGTCGTGGCTCATCAACGGAAAATCGATCACCCACAAAAATTTCCAGTCGTCGTGGCGGATCGTCATCTTCCCGCGCTTCACGAGCAGCGCCGCCGCTTCGAGGCGGATGCGGCCGAGGATCGCGCAGGCTTTTTCCCACGGCGCCGCCGCGAAGAAAATCATGTCGCCGTCGACCACGCCGAGCTGCGCCGTCAGCGCGGCCTTCTCGGCCTCGGAGAAAAATTTCACGATGGGCGATTTCCACTCGCCCGCCTCGACCTTGATAAAGGCGAGGCCCTTGGCCCCGAGCGATTTTGCGATCTCCTCGAGATTCTTGAGCTCACCCTGCGTGAGATCGGCCAGCCCCTTGGCGTTGATCGCCTTGATCGCCCCGCCGCCGGTGGCCGTCGAAGCAAACACCTTGAAGCCGGAGGTCTTGAACAACTCGGTGAAGTCCACGAGTTCGAGGCCGAACCGCACGTCGGGCTTGTCCACGCCGAAGCGGTTCATCGCCTCGTGAAAGGGCATCCGCAGAAACGGCGTCTGGATGTCCGTTCCGAGCACATCCTTCCACAGCTTCTTGAGCATGCCCTCGAACAGCGCGTAGATGTCCTCGCGCGTCACGAACGAAGCCTCGACGTCCACCTGCGTGAACTCCATCTGCCGGTCCGCCCGCAAATCCTCGTCGCGGAAGCAGCGCGCGATCTGAAAATATTTCTCCACCCCAGCCACCATCAGGATCTGCTTGAATTGCTGCGGCGACTGCGAGAGGGCGTAGAACTGCCCCGCGTGGATGCGCGACGGCACGAGATACTCCCGCGCGCCCTCCGGCGTGCTCTTGAACAACGCCGGCGTCTCCACCTCGATAAACTCCTGGGAGTCAAAATAGTCGCGGATGGACTTCGCCGCCTTGTGGCGTACCTGGAGATTCTTCCGCATCTTCGGCCGGCGGAGATCGAGATACCGATACGTCAGACGCAGATCCTCGTTCACCTTGTCCCCGCCCACATCGTCGAGCGGAAACGGCGGCGTGTCGGAAAGATTGTGAATCGTCAGCTCCGTCGCATCGACCTCGATCCCGCCCGTGGGCAGCGAGGCGTTGACCGTGCCCTCGGGCCGCGTGACGACCCTGCCCGCCACGCCGATGACCGACTCCGGCTTCAGGTGGGCCGCCTGCGCGCCGAGCGCCGGGTTCACATTCGGGTCGAACATGACCTGCGTGATGCCTTTGCGGTCGCGCAGATCGATGAACAAAATCCCGCCGTGGTCGCGGATGGAATCCACCCAGCCGAGAAGCGAGACGGTCGCGCCGAGATCGGCAGGGGTGAGCTGGGCACAGTGATGGGAGCGGTGCATGGTCAAAATGAGTCGGACACAAGAACGCACCCGGTGAAGGGTGCGCAAACAGATTCTCCAGCCGAAAAACCGGCCGCCTCAACCCACGACGAGGCTGTCGCCGGTCATTTCCGCCGGCTTCGGCAGCCCCATCAGATGGAGCACCGTCGGCGCGATGTCGGCCAGCCGCCCGAGCGGACGCATCTGGGTTTTCCCCTTGGCGAAGCCGTCACCCGCGACAAACACCTCCACGAGGTTGAGCGTATGCGCCGTGTGCGGGCTGTGGGTCGTCGGATCCCACATCTGCTCGGCATTGCCGTGATCCGCACAGATCACCGCGCGCCCGCCGACCCGCTCCAGCGCCGCCAGCAACTCGCCCACGCCCCGGTCCGTCGCCTCGACGGCCTTGACGGTCGCGGGCAACGAGCCCGTGTGCCCCACCATGTCCGGATTCGCAAAATTCACGACCACGAGACCGAACTTGCCGGACTCAATCGCCGCCTTCGCCGCCGCCGTGACCTCGGCCGCGGACATCTCGGGCTGCAGGTCGTAGGTCGGCACCTTCGGGCTGGCCGGGCACGCGCGCTCTTCGCCGGGAAACGGATCTTTGCGGTAGTTGTTAAAGAAAAACGTCACGTGCGGGTTCTTTTCCGTCTCCGCGCAGCGGAACTGCCCGATGCCCGCGTCGCTCACGATCTTGCCGAGAATATTCTTCAACGCCTCGGGTTTGCCCGAAATCACGTGCACCGGCAGCCCGGCCTCATACTCGGTCATCGTCGCGTAGTACAAATCGAGCTTCGCGCCGCGGTCGAACTCCTTGAAGCCATCGATCACAAAGGCCCGCGTGATTTCGCGCGGACGGTCACCCCGGTAGTTGTAGAAGAGCACCGCGTCGCCGTTCGCGAAGGTCGCCAGCGGTTTTCCGTCGGCCCCCACGATCCACGTCGCCGGCACAAACTCGTCGCCCTTTTGCGTCTCGCTCAGCGGATGCGCGTAATAGTGGGCGACCGCCTCCGTCGCACTCGCCGCCGTCGCCATCGCGGCGCGCCCCGTGAGCATATCGTAGGCCTGCTTCACCCGCTCCCAGCGGTTGTCGCGGTCCATCGCCCAAAAGCGCCCGCACACCGTGGCGATCGTGCCCACCCCGATGGCCGCACACTGCGCCTCGACCTGCTTGATGTAGCCGAGCCCGCCCGAGGGCGGTGTGTCGCGGCCGTCCGTGAAACCGTGGATAAACACTTGGTCCTTGCGCAGCCCGTCTTCCTTCGCCTGGCGCAGAATCCCGTACAAATGCTCCAGCATGCCGTGCACCCCGCCGTCCGAAATGATGCCCATCACGTGTAACTTCGCCGTCGGCGACGCCTGCACGCGCGCCACCGCCGCGCGCCACACCGGACTGTTCGCGAGCTGCTTCTCGGAAAACAGCTTGTTCAGGCGCACCAACTCCTGGTCCACGATCCGGCCGGCGCCGATGTTTTCGTGCCCGACTTCGGAATTGCCCATCTGCCCGTCGGGCAGACCGACATCGAGACCGCTCGCCGAAACCAGCGAGTGCGGATAGCGCGCGTGCAGCGCATCGTCGCACGCTTTCTTGGCGAGAAACACCGCGTTGGTCGGGTTGAGCGTGGCGTCGGGATTCTTCCCCCAACCATCACGGATTACGAGGAGCACAGGCTGGCGCGAAGTCGTCATAAAATTGGATGACACCACCGATGACCGGGGAAACACCCGGACAAAAGGCAAAAAACACTTCCCGCCCAGCTCGTCGGCCCGGCAATCGCCTCCGTTCGCGGTTGCCTGCTTCCTCTCCCCCCGCAAAAACCCCGGTCGCCGTCTCGCCCGCACCCGTCCCGCCGCGACCGCACCGCCTTCGCGCCACCGTTTGACAACGGGTGGTTTCTGCGGACGAATCTCCCCGCATGCCCAAACGCGCCGTCCTCCTGCTCAATCTCGGTTCACCCGACTCCACCGCGGTCCCAGATGTGAAGCGCTACCTGCGCGAATTCCTCGGCGACGATCGCGTCATCGACAGACCCGCCTCCGCCCTGCTCCGCAGCGTCCTCGTCAACGGCATCATCATCCCGTTCCGCGCGAAAAATTCCGCGCACGCCTACTCCACCATCTGGACCGCCGAGGGCTCGCCCCTGATCGTCACCAGCAAGCTCGCCCGAGCCGCCCTGCAACAGCGCCTCGACGCCCCGGTCGACCTCGCGATGAATTACGGCAACCCGTCCATCCCCGACGCGCTCCGTCGCTTCGTTGCCGCCGGCGTCGAGGAACTGCTGCTCTTCCCCCAATACCCGCACTATGCCATGTCGAGCTGGGAAACCGTCGTCGCCAAGGTCTACCGCGAGGTCGCGAAACTCGCGCCGACAATGAAAGTCGAAACGGTCCAACCGTTTTATTCCGACCCCGACTACATCGACGCCCTCGTCACCGGTGCCCGCCCCTATCTCGCTCAGCCCCACGACCACCTGCTCTTCAGCTACCATAGCATCCCGCAGCGCCACCTCACCAAGGCCGATTCCTCCAAAGCCCATTGCCTCGTCGTGCCCAATTGCTGCACCACCTGCTCGCCCGCCCACGCCACCTGCTACAAGGCCCAGATCACCCGCACCACCCAGCTCTTCGCCGAACGCGCCGGCCTCGCACCCGACCGCTGGTCCATCGCCTTTCAGTCCCGCATCGCCGGCGAGCCCTGGCTCACCCCGTATACAGATTTCGAATGCAAGCGCCTCGCCGCCCTCGGCCGCAAACGCCTCCTCGTGATGACCCCCGCCTTCGTCACAGACTGCCTGGAGACCCTCGAGGAGATCCGCGTGCGCGGCGCAGAGGACTTCACCGCCGCCGGCGGCGAATCGTTCACCGCCATCCCCTGTCTCAACGATCACCCCGCCTTCATCGATTTCCTCGCCAAACGCTCCCTCGCATGGCTCCATAAAAATTAATTTGAGCGAGACCACCGCCAGTCGCAGCGCCCCCACCCCCGTCGTCGACCCCGCGCCCGCCGCCGTCTTGGTGCTCAACGCCGCCGGCCGCGTCACCGCCGCCAACACCTCCGCGCGCGCCCTCTGGCAGGCCGGAGAAACTGAATTGCTCGGCGAACCCTTCGCCACGCTCTTCGCCTTCGAAATCGTTTCCCCCGACCCCGAGTTCCTCGAGGCCCAGTGGGAGGCCCTGTTGGTCAGCGCACTCGACCGCTCCGCCACCCTGGCCGCCCAGCCCCGCGCGGGCGCACCCCGCGACGTCCGCGTGCGCCTCGAAAAAATCCTCGGCCCCGTCCCCGGTTACCTCGCCGCCATCCAGCCCCCCGCCCCACCGGCGGCCGCCCCGGGCGGCGACGACACCGCCGCCGGTTTAGCTCTGCTCGCCGCAAAAGGCGCCGCCGGTTTCTTCGACCTCCAGCTCGCCGCCGGCCGCGTGCGCTTTTCTCCCGCCTGGAAAAAAATCCTCGGCTACACCGACGCCGAACTGCCCGACACGCTCGACACCTGGCACCAGCACATCCACCCCGAAGACTCTGCCGCCGCCCCCGACAAGGTCGGCAAAAAACTCACCGTCGGCGCCCGCCCCTTCAGCGTCGAGTTCCGCATGAAACACCGGCGCGGCCACTGGGTGTGGATTCAGTGCATCGGCCTCCAGGTCGTCACCGCCACCGGCGAACTCGAGCGCGTCGTGGGTCTCCATCTTGACATTACCGAGCGCAAAGAGCTCGAGGAAGAATCCCTCGCCAACGACGCCCGGCTCCAGGACCTCAGCGGCGGCGGCCCCCTCGCCGCTTTCGAACTCGATTTCGCCGGCAAACTTTTCTGGTTCTCGCCCGCTTGGGAAAAACTCCTCGGTTACGCCGAAGGCGAACTCGCCCCCGCAGCCGCGTCCTTCACCGCCGCCCTCCCGCCCGAAGAGGCGCCCGGCGGCCTCGAAGCGTGGCTGCTCACACGCGCCCCCGGCCAGGCCTCGTTCGTCGAAGCGGTCCGCTTCCGCGCCAAGGACGGCCGCCCCGTGCCCGTCCTCTTCGGCGCCCACCGCAGCCTCACCCGCAAACGCGACCTCGCCCGCGTCGTCGGCTTCGCCGTTGCTCTGCCCGCCGACCTCTCCGCGTCCGCCTCGCCCGACAGCCACGGCCTCCCGTCCGCCCTCGTCACCGAGGCACTGGGCGCCCTCGCCGAGGCCGTCCTCATCACCGACGCCCGCGGCAAAATCATTTTCGCCAACGCTGCCTCCACGCCCCTCCTTCGGCTCGCCCCCGGGGCCCTGCGCGGCCAGCCGATCGGAGACGTCTTCCATCTCGTCAACCGCCAGAGCCATCGCCCCGGCGACGATCCCGTCGAACGCGCCCTCTCCGCCGACCAACCGCTCCCGCTCATCGGGGCCGACGCCCTCGCCTCCCCCGTCGACGGCGAGCCGCCCACCCCGATCGTCTGGACCGCCCGCGCCGCCTTCGGCGCCGACGGCCAACCCCGCGGAGTCGTCATCGTGTTCCGCGACCCCGAACAGATGACCCTCACGCCCGAGGAACTCGTGAAGGCCAACCGCTTCGAATCCCTCGGCCTGCTCGCCGGCGGCATCGCCCACGATTTCAACAACCTCCTCACCACCATCCTCGGCGCCGTCTCCCTCGCCAAAGACAACCGCGACTACTCCGCCCTCGGCGACGCCGAACACGCCTGCACCAACGCCAAGGGCCTCACGAAACAACTCCTCGCCTTCGCCAAGGGCGGCGTCGGCACCCAGTCCGCCTGCGGCGCCAGGGACATCCTCGAGGACGCCAGGAAAATCGCCGCCGCCGGTTCGACCGCCGTGATCTCGATCGACGTGCCCGACGGCACCGAGCCGGTCCAGGTCGACCGCGCGCCGATTCTGCAGGTTTTTCAAAATCTCATCGTCAACGCCCTGCAGGCGATGCCCCCGCCACCCCACCGCCCGGTCCTCCAGATCCGCGCCGCCAACGTCACCCTCGCCGACAACCAGGTCGCCCCGCTCGCCCCCGGTGACTACGTCCTGTTCGAAGTCCGCGACAACGGCAGCGGCATCAAGCCCGAGCACGTGAACAAGATCTTCGATCCGTTTTTCACCACGAAGAAACACGGCACCGGCCTCGGCCTCGCCACCGTCCTGTCCATCGTCCGCAAACACGGCGGCCAACTCGAACTCGCCAGCGAGGTCGGCGTCGGCACCGCGTTCACCGTTTACCTCCCGAAAGCCAGCCAACCCGTCGAAGTCCAGGCCCGCAAGGCCCCGTCCATGCGCTTCGGCACCGGCCGCGTGCTCTTCATGGACGACGACGCAAAAATCGCCGCGCTCACCGGCACCATGCTCACGAGCCTCGACTACAAATACGACCTCGCGACCAACGGCGAGGAGGCGATCGCCCTGTATAAGCGCTACCAGAACATCGGCCGGCCCTATGACGCCGTCGTCATGGATCTCACGGTCATCGGCGGCATGGGCGGGGAGGAGTGCTTCAAGACCCTCAAGGAACTCGACCCCGAAGTCCGCGCCATCGTCTCCAGCGGCTACGACAATGACGACATGGCCCGCAAGTATCTCGACATGGGGTTTTGCGGCTACCTGACGAAACCCTACCGCGTCACCGACCTCGGCAAGGTGCTCAAAGCGGTGCTGGGTTAGACGGCCTCACGCGCCCGGCTGCGCGGCTCGCCTGTCATCTGCGCGCCTCCGCGGGCGCCCGACCTCTGGCTGCATGCAGGATTGTATGCCCGCCGACCCCCGCTACCGTCTTCACACCACGTTACGTGCTGCGATGAAGTTTCCCGCCCTTTTCGGCCACTCCTCGGTTCTCTCGTTCCTGAAATTCAAACCCCGGATCTTCAGCTGCCTGAGCTCGGGCTACACCCGGCCCCAGGCCACGGCCGACGCACTCTCCGGCGTCACCGTCGGCCTCATCGCGCTGCCCCTCGCGCTCGCCCTCGGCGTCGCGAGCATCCCGGCCGGCCTCGCCACCCCGCTGCCTGCGCCGGCCATCGGCATTTTCACCGCCATCATCGGCGGGATCGTGGTGTCCCTGCTCGGCGGCAGCCGCGTCCAAATCGCCGGGCCGACCGCCGCCTTTGTGCCCATCGTCCTCCTGGTTGCGAGCAAGCACGGCTTCGACGGCCTCCTGATCGCGACCATAATGGCCGGCGTCATTCTCGTGCTGATGGGCCTCAGCGGCATGGGCACGCTGATCAAATTCATCCCCTATCCCGTGACCAGCGGTTTCACCACTGGTATCGCCGTGGCCCTCATCGTCGCTCAGTCCGATGAATTTCTCGGCCTCACCACCGACGCCCAGACGCCCACGGAATTTCATGGGAAAGTGCTCTGGTTGTTTTCCCGCCTGAGCGCCGCCAATCCGACCACGCTGCTCATCGCCGCCGCCTCCGCCGCCTTCATCATGGTCTGGCCCAGCTGGCGCGCCCGCCTCCGGGCTGAGCGCGTGCCGGGCGCGATCCTCGCGCTGATTGTCTCCGCCGCCCTCGTCGCATGGTTCGGCTGGGAAACGACCAACGGGGTTGCCACCGTGGGCTCGCAATTCGGCCCCGGCGCCATTCCCGACGGTCTGCCCCCCTTCGTCTGGCCCGAGATCACCTTCGCCCGCCTCCGCGACCTCCTCGCCGCCCGCTGACCCGCGTCGTCTGGCGCCCCCGCTTTCATGCTCCGCCATCACCCCACCCCCAACTGGGTCTATTTTGGCGGCATGGCGCTGGCCGTCACCGCCGGTTCGATCAACGCCGTCGGCTTCCTGGGCCAACACCACCAGGCGCTCAGTCACCTCACCGGCACCGTCACCGTGCTCGGCCTGGAACTCGCCCGCGCCCACTACGGCGTCGCCGGGCACGCCTTGGCCATCTTGCTCGCCTTCTTCGCCGGCTGCGTCGTCAGCGGCGCAATTATCCTAAAATCCGCAGTTGAAACGCGATTTTAGGCGCCAGCCTGCGCCGGACTTCCTGTTGGAGAGGGGGGCTCGGGCACGATACATTTCAACTGCGGCGCAGTGGTCCTGATCCATTCGTGGA
>JBIKOK010000205.1:0-12038 GCA_044358025.1 Opitutaceae bacterium | reverse complement strand
GCAAACGACGACCGAAAAACTACCACTTCCTCACCCAGCCCCGCCGACGGATGCGCGTATCCGTTTCCAGGCGCCTGCGATGATCGCCCCTTTCCTTTTCACTCGGGGCTTATCTAAGCGCCATTCGTGTTTGGCTCCGGGACCTCGGTTCGGAGCTCGGGGCGCTCGGTGAAAAAGAATTTATTCAGGAAAGGGTGATTGATGCCGGCCAGGCAGCGGACGGTGTCCGGGGCAGGGGGCGAAGCGCGCGATCAGGGCGTCGAGGTTCACGTCGGCGAGCGAGGCGACGTGGAGGTCGGCGTGGCTGAAGTCGTGGTGCGCGGTGGAGGGGCCGGGACAGACGACCGTGTGAAGGTGGGCGCGTTTGGCGGCAATACTGCCCGTGGCGGAATCTTCGAAGGCGATGGCTTCGTGGCCGCGGAGGCCGAAGCGGTTCAAGACGAGTTTGTAGAGGTCGGGCTCGGGCTTCGGCGACGGGACGTCTTCGCGGCAGGCTAGGAAAGTGAAGTAGTCAAAGAGGCCGAGGCGGGTGAGGTGGGCGTCGCACCACGAGTGCGGCGAGTTGGAGGCGAGGCCGATGGGCAGGGCGAGGGCGCGGGCGGCGTCGAAGAGGGCGAGGATCCCGGGAAGAAGAGGCTGCCGGAGCATGAGCGGGTCTTTGAGGGCGCGGCGTTCGAGTTCGAGGGCGGCGCGGTCGGCGTGGGGACTGAAGCCGTGCCAGGGATCGAAGGCGTAGTCGGCGTGGCCGACGCTGCGCAAAAAGAGGGGACGATCGAAGGGCACGCCGTGCCGGTTGTGGACGAGGCCGTAGGCGTCGATGAGCGGGGTTTCGGTGTCGAGGATGAGACCGTCGAAGTCGAAGATGAGGGCGCGGATCATGGAAAAATGGGTGAGCGTTGGCGTTGAAAGCGGAGCGTTGAGAGCGGAGAGCGGTCGTGGGAGGTGGGTGGTGAAAAGGCCGGGGCGGAGACGCCGCCCTAGTTCCCGGCGAGGCCGGTGGGGAGGCCGTCGATACTGCGGAGGTTGTGCTGGGTGCGGTAGGCGGCCATGCCGGCGGGGCCTTTTTTCGCGGCGTAGTCGAGGAGCGTGGGACGCTCGCCGGTGTAATCGAAAAACGGGACACCGAAGCCGCAGGACGTCTGGATGCTCTCGATTTCGGCGATCACGAGTTGGCGCTCGCCGGCGAGGGGCGGGCCAAAGAGCGGGCGGAGTTGGGGCCAGTCGGCGTCGGCGGGTTGGACGACGCGGCCGCGGCCGTAGAGGCGGAAGATGAGCGGCGACGCGGTGAACGAACACATCATCAGCGTGACGCGGCCGTTTTCGAGGAGATGGGCGGCGGTTTCGTTGCCGCTGCCGGTGACGTCGAGGTAGCCGACGCGGGTGGTGGAGAGGACGCGAAAGGTGTCCATGCCCTTGGGCGAGAGGTTGACGCGGCCTTGAGCGGGTGCGGAGGCGACGAAGTAGATTTTCTGCGCGGCGATGAACGCGAGGTGGGAGGGGGTGAGCGAGAAGGCGAATTTGGCCATGGCGAGAGCAGGAATGATTTGTTGGCTCGCGCCAAGGCCCGGGAGGGCGCGGAGCCATCGTTCATCGCGGAAGCGCCGAGGCAAGAGAGGCGACACAGCGACGGAACAGCGGAGTGGGGACGCGGGCGGACCGCGGGCGGCGGACAGGGGCGGCGGGTGGGTCGGGCGCTCCGCGCGCGGTTCCGGAAGTCGCGCCCCGAATCGCGATCTGCCGTCCGCGGAGCGGCCGCCCCCCTCGGGCGCTGCTGGCCGGAAAGGGAGAGGCGCGGGCGGCGGAAAGGGGCGGAGAGTGGGTCGGGGGCTTGATCTTTCGGGTGGGATGCGGCGTGCTGGGGCGAAACCCCAAAAATCCGATGCGTTTCTCCAAAACAGTGGTGTCCGGTGTGTGGCTGGCGGCGGCGGTGGCGGCGTTCAGTCCCCAGACGGCGGCGCAACTCGCGGCGCGGTCAACCGAGGAGTGGTTGAAGACGCTCGATGCGGCGAACCGCGTGGCGAAGTTGAAAATCGACGACGTGGTGGCGGCGTTGAAGCTGAAGCCGGATAGCGTGGTGGCCGACATCGGCGCGGGGTCGGGGGTGTTTACGGTGCCTCTGGCGAAGGTGCTCACGGCGGGGAAAGTGTATGCGGTCGATATCGAACAGGGGTTGGTCGATCACATCACGAAGAAGGCCGGCGAAGCGAAGCTGACGAATGTAGCGGGCGTGCTGGGGAAATTTACCGACGCGAATTTGCCGGCGAAAGACGTGGATCTCGCGCTGATTTTTGACGTGCTGCACCACATCGAGAACCGCCCGGAGTATTTGAAGAATTTGGCGCCGTATTTGCAGAAGGCGGGACGGATCGTGGTGATCGATTTTTACCCCGAGCTCGGGCCGCACAAGAACGACCCGACGTTGCAGGTGACGAAAGCGCAGTCGCAGGCGTGGTTCGCGGCGATCGGTTTCAAGCCGGTGGCCGAGCATGCGCTCTACACCGACAAGTGGTTTGTGGAGTACGCGCGTTGAAGGGGCCGGATCGGCCGGCCGGGAAGTTTTTCACCCGATGAAAAATCTGCGCTCGTCAGGCCGGGCGGTGGCGCATAATCATCGCGCCCGCCCATGGAAAACGCCCCCGCTTCCGCTTTCATTCCCCACGAACGCATTTTGATGGGGCCCGGTCCCAGTCCGGTGCCGCAGCGCGTGCTGCGCGCCATGGCGGCGCCGACGTTGGGGCACCTCGATCCGCAGTATCTGGCGATCATGGACCACACCTGTGCGATGCTGCGCGAGGTGTTGCGCACGAAGAACGCGCTGACGTTTCCGGTGAGCGGCACGGGCATGGCGGGCATGGAGTGCGTGGCGGTGAATTTGCTGGAGCGCGGCGACGAAGCCATTGTGTGTGTGAACGGGGTGTTCGGCACGCGCATGAAGGATGTGATGGAGCGCTGCGGTGCGACGGTGCATGCGGTCGAGGCGACGTGGGGCGACGTGATCTCGCTCGAGCAGATCACGGCGGCGCTGGACGCGCACCCGCGGGCGAAGCTCGTGACGATCGTGCACGCGGAGACGAGCACGGGCGCGCACCAGCCGTTGGCGGGATTTGCGGACCTCGTGCACTCCCGCGGGGCGCTCTTGGTCGTCGATGCGGTGACGAGTTTGGGCGGCCATGAGCTGCGCGTGGACGAGTGGGGGATCGATGCGATTTTCAGCGGCACGCAGAAGTGTCTGAGCTGCCCGCCGGGGTTGTCGCCGGTGAGTTTCGGTGAGCGGGCGTTGGCGGTGATGGATGCGCGCAAGACGAAGGTACAGTCGTGGTATCTTGATGTGTCGATGCTGCGGAAATATTACACGGGCGGCGCGGGGGCGGGTGGCGGGCGGGTGTATCACCACACGGCTCCGATCAACATGACCTATGCGCTGCACGAGGCGTTGACCATCGTGCTGGAGGAAGGGCTCGATGCGCGCGTCGAGCGGCATGCGCAGATGTATCGGCGGTTGCGCGCGGGGTTGGAGGCGATGGGGCTCTGCTACATTCCGAAGCACTCGCTGCACTCGTTGAACTGCATTTCGATTCCGGCGGGCGCGGACGACGCGAAGGTGCGCCGGCGGTTGCTCGAGGAGTATGGCATCGAGATCGGGGCGGGCCTCGGGCCGATGGCGGGCAAGGCGTGGCGCATCGGCCTTATGGGCCACGGCTCGACGGTGCGAAATGTGGACCTCGTGCTCGCGGCGTTGAAGGCGGTTTTGGCGTGAGCGAGTGTTCGTTTTTCGTATGAAAGACGACGCGATCCAGCGACTGACGGCGCTGCTGCCGAAGGGGCGGATCATGTCGGCGCCGGCGCAGTTGGCGGCCTACGAGAGCGACGGGCTGACGGCGTTTGCGGCGCGGCCGCTCGCGGTTGCCGTGCCGGAAACGCAGGACGAGGTGATCCAGATCGTGCGGTTTTGCCACGCGGAGAAACTGCCGTTCGTCGCGCGCGGCAGCGGGACGAGTTTGTCGGGTGGATCGCTGCCGGTGAAAGAGGGCATTGTCATTACGTTGAACCGGCTGAACCGGATCGTGCGGATCGATCCGGCGGGCCGGATCGCGGTCGTCGAGGCGGGCGTGGTGAACACGCATGTCACGACCGCGGTCCAGAAATATGGGCTGCATTTCGCGCCCGATCCGTCGAGCCAGTCGATCTGCACGATCGGCGGCAATGTGGCGTTCAACTCGGGCGGGGCGCATTGTCTGAAATACGGGATGACGTCGAATCACGTGCTCGGACTGAAGGCCGTGCTCGCGACGGGCGAGGTGGTCGAGTTCGGGAGTGCGAGCCGCGAGCAAGTGGGGCCGGACTGGACGGGCCTGTTCGTGGGCAACGAAGGGTTGTTCGGCGTCGCACTGGAAGTGACGCTGCAGTTGCTGCCGCGGGCGGAGACGTTTCACACGGTGTTGGCGGGCTACGACTCGCTCGAGAAAGCGGGCGACGCGGTGTCGGCGGTGATTGCGAGCGGGCTATTGCCGGGGGCGTTGGAGATCATGGATGCGCTGGCGCTGGAGGCGGCGGTGGCGGCGGTGCATGCGGACTATCCGCCGAACTCGGCGGCGGTGCTGATCGTGGAGCTGGAGGGGCCGCGGGAGGTCGTGGCGGTGGACCGGGTGCGGTTGGAGGGAATTTTGGCGGCGAGCGGTGCGGTGGAAGTGCGGGTGGCGAAAGACGCGGCGGAGCGGATGGCGATTTGGAAAGGGCGCAAGAGTGCGTTCAGCGCGGTGGGGCGGTTGTCGCCAGATTTTATTGTGCAGGACGGCGTGGTGCCGCGGCGGCGGCTGGGGGAGGCGTTGAAGCGGATCGGCGAGCTGGCGGGGGAGGCGCGGCTGCGGGTCGCGAATGTGTTTCATGCGGGAGACGGAAACTTGCATCCGCTGATCATGTACAACGGCAAGGAGGCGGACGGGCTGGTGCGGGCGGAAGCGCTCGCCGGGAAAATTTTGCGGATGTGCATCGCGATGGGCGGCTCGATCACGGGCGAGCACGGGGTGGGGGTGGAGAAGCGCGACTACATGCCGGAGATGTTTACGGCGGACGAGTTGGACTGCATGAAGCGGGTGCGGGCGGCGTTCGATCCGCTGGGGATCGCGAATCCCGGCAAGATGTTTCCCGAGGGGGCGCCGCAGGTGATGACGACGGCGCAGCACGGGCTGCATCCGCTGGAGAAGGCGGGCGTGATCACGCGGGAATGAGCGGGTGATGAAGCAACCATGAAACCTACAGAACAGGGGACACAGAGCTCGGAAGAGGGACGAACCGAGGGCACAGAGCGGAAATCGCGCGGTGCGCCCGGTGGTGGGCGCGGGGGCTGCGGGGCCAGGGCCAGATGGGGGAATTTTTTTGACCACGGATGGCACGGATGAACACGGATAAAGACATGGTGGTGACGACGGCAGCGGAGCTGGCGGACGCGGTACGTTCGGCGCCGCGCGTGCTCACCGTGGGGGCGGGGACGAAGCCGCGGTTGGCGGCGGTGGCGGGTGAGGTGGTGAAGATTTCGACGGTGGGGATGCGCGGGATCGTGGAGTATGAGCCGAGTGAGTTTACGTTTACGGCCCTGGCGGGAACGCCGGTGAAGGAGATCGCGGCGGCGCTCGCGGAGTGCGGGCAGTATTTGCCCTTTGATCCGCTGCTGGTGGATGCCGGGGCGACGATCGGTGGGACGGTGGCGGCCGGGCTGGGCGGGCCGGGGCGGTTTCGCTTTGGCGGCCTGCGGGATTTTATTGTCGGCGTGCGTTTCGTTGACGGCGGCGGGCGGCTGCTGCGGATGGGCGGAAAGGTCGTCAAGAACGCGGCGGGGTTCGATCTCCCCAAGTTTTTTGTGGGCAGTCTCGGGCGTTACGGGGCGTTGGCGGAAGTGACCTTCAAGGTGTTTCCGCGGGCGGTGACGACGCGGACGTTGCGGTTCGCGGCGGTGGATGCGGCGGCGATGACGGCGATGTTTACCGAGGCGGCGGTCCAGCGGTGGGAATTGGATGCGCTGGAGGCGGCTCCGGGGGAAGGGGCGGTGTATGCGCGGCTCGCGGGGCCGGCGGCGGCGCTGGAGGCGTTGGCGGCGGAAATGTTTTCGCGCTGGCCGGGCGTGGCGCTGACGGACGAGGCCGCGGCGAAGGTCTGGGGCGACGTGCGGGAGTTTGGGTGGGCGCACGACGGCGGGGAACTGGTGAAGGTCGCGCTCGTGCCGGCACAGGTGGTGGAGTTTGTGCGCTGGACGGACAGCCTGGTGGGGGCGCGGGGGTGGGTGGGGTTGGGCGGAAACGTGGGGTTTGTGTCACTGCCGCGCGGAGGGAAACTCGCGGGCGGTTTGACGTGGCCGGCGCTGACGTTGCGCGGGCACGGGGCGTTGTGGCCGGGGAAGCGGGCGGACGCCGCGGTGTATCGCGCGGTGAAGGCGGCGCTGGATCCGCAGGGACGGTTTCCGTCCATCGACGACTAATCATGCAGCACACGATCAAACCGGAAGAGCACGGGCCGTTGGGGGCGCCGATGGCGCATGCGGTGGAGGCGTGCGTGCACTGCGGGTTCTGCCTCGCGGCGTGCCCGACGTATCAGGAATTTGGACAAGAGATGGACTCGCCGCGCGGGCGCATCGTCCTGATGAAGCAAGTGCTCGAAGGGACGTTGGCGTGGGCGGACGCGCAGCCGCATGTCGACCGGTGTTTGGGGTGTCTGTCGTGCGAGCCGGCGTGTCCGAGCGGGGTGCCGTATCGGGATTTGATCAGTCCGTTTCGGGCGGTGGGGCGGGAAAAGGCGGTGCGCACGCCGGGGGAGAAACTGCGGCGCTGGCTCGCGGAGCGGACGATTCCCCATCCGGGGCGGTTTCGGCTGGCGCTGGTGGGGGCGAAGGTCGGGCGCGCGCTGGGCGGGCTGGTGCCGGCGGTGTTGCGGCCGATGCTCACGCTCGCGCCGGCGAAGGTGCCGGCGGCGGTGACGTTGGCGCGGGTGACGCCGGCGCAGGGCGAGCGGCGGGCGCGGGTGGCCCTGCTCGCGGGGTGTGCGCAGCAGGTGCTCGATCCGGATATCAATGTGGCGACGATCGAGGTGCTGGCGCGCAACGGCGTGGAGGTGATCGTGCCGGAGTCACAGGGGTGTTGCGGCGGGCTCTCGTGGCACACGGGAAACCTCGCGGCGGCGCAGGCGTTTGCCCGGAAGAATCTGGACGCGTTTCCGGCCGACGTGGACGCGATTCTCACGAATGCGGCCGGCTGCGGGTCGGCGATGCACGAGTATCATTTGATTTTGCGCGGGACGGCGGACGAGGCGCGGGCGAAGGAGTTTGAGCGCCGCGTGATGGATGTGAGTGTGTTTCTCGCGCAGATCGGTCTGCGGGAAAAGCCGCGGGGTGGGTCGGGCGGCGGGACGACGCTGAAGGTGGCGTATCACGATGCCTGTCACCTCGCGAACGCGCAGGGGGTGCGCGAGCAACCGCGGGCGTTGTTGCGGGCGATTCCGGGCGCGGTGGTGTGCGAGCTGGCGGATGCGCACCTGTGTTGCGGCAGCGCCGGGACCTACAATTTGGACCAGCCGGAGACGGCGCATTCGCTGGGCGCCCAGAAGGCGCAGGCGGCGTTGGCGGCCCTGGGCGGAGGCGAAGGTGTGGTGGCGAGCGGGAACATCGGGTGTCTCACGCAGCTGCGGGTGCACCTGGAGAAAATCGGCTCGCCGGTGCGCGTGCGGCACACGATGCAGGTGCTGCGCGATGCGTATGGGCCGGAAAAAAAGTTTTGACCACGGATTGCACAGATCGGCGCGGATAAAATCCAACCACAGGCACGGGATGAAAATGACCTCGCTTCGTTGGGTGGCGGTGGTGGCGCTGATGGTCGGCGGGGTGCGCGCGGCGGAGGCGCCGGTGGCGGCGGTGTTACAGGCCGATCAGGCGCGGTTGGCGGCGATGATGGCGGGGGACGGAACGGCGCTGGCGCGCCTGATGGCGGAGGAGCTGGCGTTTGTGCATTCCGACGGGCGCCTTGAGTCGAAGACCGACTACGTGAAAAACATGCTGGCGGGGGACACGCAGTATGCGGAGGCGAAAACCGCGGACGTGCGTACGATGGAGCCGGCGCCGGGTGTGGTGATTTTGATCGGGGCGCAGCAGATGCGGAAGCGGCTCGGGCCGACGTGGTCGGAGGTGAAATTGAACTTCATGGCGGTGTGGCGGAACGAAGCCGGGACGTGGCGGATGGTGGCGTGGCAGTCCATGCGGCCGGCGGGGAACAGTGTCGTGCCGGCGGCGAAGTAAGCGCGGCCGACGACGTGCGAATCACGCGCACCCTCACCCTCGGCGGAGGGCAGGTCGGAGACCCGGGCCTACCGGGGAATCATACCCGGGAAGACGTAGGCTTGGAGCATGACGAAGATGCCGACCAAAATGGCGAGCGCGACGCTGTGCCAGAAGACGACGCGCAGGATGGTGCCGGCGGTCGGACTGTCGGGGCGGCCCCCGGTCGCGACGGCGGCGACGACGATGCTCTGGGCGTCGATCATTTTACCCATGACGCCGCCCGAGCTGTTGGCCGCACAGGTCAGGAGCGGCGGGAGACCCAGCTGTTCGGCGGTGACTTTTTGGAGGTTGCCGAAGAGGACGTTGGAGGACGTGTCGCTCCCGGTGAGCGCGACGCCGAGCCAGCCGATGATCGGGGAGAAAAACGGGAACAGCCAACCCGTGCCCGCCATCGCGAGACCCATGGTGGTGTCGGTGCCGCTGTATTTGGTGGTAAAGCCGAGCGCCATCATCGTCGAAATCGTGAGCAGGGACACCCGCACGCGCCACACGGTCTGACCGTAGATGCGCAGCGCGCGGCCGGCCCCGACGCGGAGGACGAGCGCAGAGGCGATGCCGGCGAGGAGGAGGGCGGTGCCCGTGGCGGAGAGGAGGTTTAATTTGAAGACTGCCGGGTCGGGTGTGGGCTTCGGCGCGACCGGGGGCATCTTGATGACGGAATGGTGGAGGGCCGGCACGGGAATCAGCGGAGAAAACCAGGCATCGAGTCGTCCCTTGATTTGGGGCATGCCCCACGCAAAGACGAAGGCCGTGAGAAAAATCCACGGGAGCCACGCCTGCCACGCGGTGGCGCGGACGGGGTCGGTGTTTTTCGCGGGTGCGGTCGCCGGCACGGGATTGGCCTGTTCGTCGGTCGGTTTCCAGAACCGCATCAGGACAACGACGGCGAGCATCGAAACGGCGCCGGCCACGATGTCCACGAGCCAGGGTCCGTGGAAATTGCTGACGAGGAACTGCACGGAGCCGAACGAGGCGCCCGCGACCAAGCAGGCGGGCCAGATGGCGACCATGCCGCGCCAGCCGACCTGAGCGGCGACCAACCAGAACGGCACGATGAGTGAAAAGAACGGGAGCTGCCGGCCGACCATCGCGCTGAGTTGGAGCAGGTCGAGGCCGGTGAGGGGAGCGAGGGTGACGAGCGGGGTGCCGAGCGAGCCGAAGGCGACGGGGGCGGTGTTGCCGATGAGGGCGAGCTTGGCGGCTTCGAGCGGTTTGAAGCCGAGGCCGATCAGGAGGGCGCCGGAAATGGCGACGGGAGCGCCGAAGCCGGCGGCTCCCTCGATAAAGGCGCCGAAAGAAAACGCGATGAGGAGGGCCTGGATGCGGCGATCGCCGGAGATGCCGGCGATCTGGCGTTGCAGGGTGGCGAAGCCGCCGGTTTCGACGGAGAGCTGGTAAATGAAGATGGCGTTGAGGATGAGCCAGCCGATGGGCAGCAGGCCGAACGCGGCGCCATAGCCGGCGGAGGCGAGGGCGAGTTTGACGGGCATGCCGTAGACAAAAATTGCGACGGCGCCGGCTGCGGCGAGCGCGATGAGGGCGGCTAGGTGCGCGCGCACGTGCCAGAAGGCGAGCAACGCCAGCAGCAAGACGACGGGAATGGCGGCGATGAGCGCGGAGGTGCCGATACCACCGAGGGGAGCGTAGGTTTGGGACCAAGTCATGGGGTGGGGAAAGGGGACGAGACGGGGAGAAGGAGAGAACGAGCGACGGGGAGACGGACGCGCGGGGGAGGCGACGGCGTGGGGTGGAGTCGGAGGGAGGCAGGGCGGTGCGGAGGTGGCGAGAAATTTTCGCCGCGCGGTCGCGGCGGGGGTGGGCCGCAGCGGCCGCGCGCGCCGGACCGGACGCGGCGGGTGTGCGTTCCGGGTCCGGCGTATCCAAGAAAACAGGCGCGGGTGCCGGCGGGGAGGGCCAAGAGCCGGGGGACGGAGCGGAAAGAGGGGGCGGCGAGGCGCGACCGGGGAGCGGAGGCGGGTGGGCGCGCGGGCGTTTTGCGTTGCGCCGGGCGCGTCCGCAGGGGCCAATCGCAGCGCACCGGCATCCGATGAAACTTTCTCCCCTGACCCTCACCGGCCGAACCGTGCGGCTGGAGCCGCTGGCGGCGGGGCACCACGCGGCGTTGGAGCGGTGCGGCGCGGAGGCGGAGGTGTGGCGTTGGACGGGGTTTTTGCACGCGGACCCGCGGGAGTCGGTGCGCAGGTGGTGCGCGACGCTGGGGTCGATGCAGGCAGGTGGGGAGGCGGTGGCGTTCGCGATCGTGGAGGTCGCGAGCGGGGAAGCGGTGGGCGGGACGACGTTGTTCGATTATTCCGCGGCGAACCGCCGGGTGGAGATCGGTCACACTTGGCTGGCGCGGTCGGCGTGGCGGACGGCGGTCAACACGGAGGCGAAGGCGCTGCTGCTGGGGCATGCGTTTGAGACGGTGGGCTGCGGGCGCGTGCAGTTGAAGACGGATGCGCGGAACGAGCGTTCGCAGGCGGCGATCGCGCGGATCGGCGCGGTGCGGGAAGGCGTGCTGCGGTCGCACCTGGTGATGCCGGACGGATTCGTGCGCGACTCGGTGATGTTTTCGGTGGTGGCGGGGGAGTGGCCCGGGGTGGAGGAGCGGCTGCGGCAGTTGATGAACCGGGGAAGTGCGGCATGATGGAGTTGTGAATCCGCCCTTCGCCCCGACCGACGCCCAACGATTGTCCGACCGGTTGCGTCCGCCGGGACGGGTCGTGATGCGGCAGACGTGGGCGCATCTGTTATTTTTGCACTGGGCGTGGGACGCGGCGGCGGTGCAGCGGACGCTGCCGGCGGGGCTGACGGTCGATACGTTTGCGGGGCGGGCGTGGGTGGGGCTGGTGCCGTTCTTTATGCGGCGCGTGCGGCCGGCGGGGTTGTGTGCGGTGCCGGGGATTTCCGATTTTCTGGAGCTGAACGTGCGGACCTATGTGCACGATGCGCAGGGGCGGCCGGGCGTGTGGTTCTATTCGCTGGATTGCAACCAGTGGCTCGCGGTGAAGGTGGCGCGGAATTTTTTTCATCTGCCGTATGAGCACGCGGACATGGTGGCGACGGTCGCGGCGGAGGGCGGCGAGGTGGACTATCGGGCGCGGCGGAGGGCGGGGCGGGGGGAGGCGGCGGGGGCGGAGAGCCGGTTGCGCTACCGGGCGGAGCCCGGCGGGCGGGAGACGGAGCCGGGCACGCGGGAGTTTTTTCTGGTGGAGCGCTACACGTTGTTCGCGCACGACGCGCGGCGGGGGCAGTTGTGGGCGGGGCGGGTGGCGCATGCGCCCTATCGCTTCGGGGCGGCGGAGGTGTCGGCGTGGGACGACACGATGCTGCGGCTGGCGGGGTTCGATCCGGCGGGCCGTGGGCCGGACCACGTGGGGGCGGCGGAGGCGGTGGACGTGGAAATTTTCGGACTGGAAAAGCTCGGTTCAGGCTGCGCCGCCGAGCGGGCGACCGCGGCGACGCGCGCCGGCTAGCCCGCATCCATCACACTCTCCCCCATAAATTTTGTTTCACAGAACGCCCCGAGTTCAGCAGCGGGGTGACGGAGCCAACGACCTTGTCTGCGCTGTGAGCTCGGTGGGCTGGGCTGCGTGCCCTCCGTGAAATAAGTTTGGCCAGGTGGAGGGTGAAATATTCCGGCGAGGATTACGGCGTTAAGTTTCGTTTCCCCAAACCCACTTTTCCCAGAGGTAATGTCACGTAATCCGTGACATTT
>JBIKOK010000400.1:0-3516 GCA_044358025.1 Opitutaceae bacterium | reverse complement strand
GCCCGCCCAGATCGACGACGCCCGCGCCGCGATCCGCTGGCTCCGCACCCACGCCGCGAAATACGGTCTCGACCCCGCCCGCCTCGCCGTTTCCGGCGGCTCCTCCGGCGGCAACCTCGCGAGCATCGTCGGCACCGCGCCCGCCGCCACCGGCGAAACCGTCTCCAGCCGCGTCGCCGCCGTCATCGATTTCTACGGCGCCAGCGACATGCTCACCATGCCCGTCAACGTCCCCGGCCCTGGCAAAACCGAGGCCGACCTCGCCACGTCCAACGGCGCGAAACTCCTCGGCGGCATCGTCCGCGACCGCCCCGACCTCGCCCGCCAGGTCAGCCCGCTCCACAACATCACCCAGGACGATCCGCCCTTCCTCATCCTTCACGGCGACCAGGACGACCAGGTTCCCCTCGTCCAAAGCGAGCGCCTCCACGCCCGCCTCCGCGAGGTCGGCGTGCCCTCCGAATTCCACGTCCTCGTCGGCGCCGGCCACGGCGGCAAGGCCTTCGATACGCCCGAAGTCCGTGGCTGGATCCGCGCCTTCCTCGCCCGCTCGCTCGCCCCCGGGCGCTGACAGCCCACCGGACGCCCCGGCCTTTGGCCGGCCGGCGCGGTCGCCCCCGGGCGCTGACAGCCCACCGGACGCCCCGTCCTTTGGCCGGCCGGCGCGGTCGCCCCGGCCCGCGTGCCTCCTCCCCGCGCAAGGGCCGGCCGCACGGCCGCGCCCCCCACCGCCCGTTCCCGGCCGCGGTTACCCCACCCCCGCTCCCACCGTTACCTCGGCCCCCGCCCGCCGTCACTCCCGCCATCGCCTCCCGCCACTCCGCCATGCACCCTCGCCTCCGCCCCCTGCTCTTCGCACTCATGGCCTCGCTCGTGGCACTGCCCCCGGCCCGCGCCGGTCTGCTCGATTTCCTCTTCGGCAAACGCGACATCGAGGTCATCACCATCACCGACATGTCGCCCGAGGGTCGCCTCTTTCGCCGGCCGACGCCGGAGAACCCCACCTATTATATCGCCGCCAGCCTCGGTTTCCGTGACCTCGGCGGCCTGGTGGGCGGCGAGAAACAGCCGCCCAACGACGAGATGATCCGCACCATCACCAAGGTCCTCGCCAAACAGGGTTACCTCCCCGCCACCGAGCAATCCCCGTCCGCCACCCTCGTGCTCGCGCTGGCCTGGGGCACCCTCAACGCCGACCTCGACTACGGCATGGACCCCGACGCCCCGCCCCGCCAACGCAACCGCCAGCAAATCCTGAAATTTCTCGGCGGCTACAAAATGGGTTTCTCCAACGCCGACTTCGACCCCCTCCTGCCCTCCCTCGGCGGTCTGAGTTTTCACGACTTCGATTCCCGTGCGCTCTACGATATTGCCTCCGAGGATTTCTACGTGGCCGTCATCGCGGCCTACGACGCCGCCGCGATGGCCAAGAAACAGAAAAAACTCCTCTGGACGACCCGCATCAGCTGCCCGTCGCGCGGCTTCTGGCTCGCCGATGTCATGCCCACCATGATGGCCATCTCCGGCGCAAACATCGGCCGCGAGATGGCCAAGCCCTCCTGGGTCAACGCCTCCGAAAAATACCAACCCGACGTCCAGATCGGCGACCCGATTTTGGTCGAATACCTCGAAAAAGGCGCGCTGCCCGTCGTGGACGTCTCGAAAAGCATCCGGGCCGCCCCGAAGCCCGGCCGCCCGGCTCGCGCCGCCCAGCCCGCCGCTCCCCCCAAAACACCGCCGCCACTCCTGGCCGCCCCCCCCGCCCCGCCCGCGCCCGCCCCGGGCCGGGACCGCCCGGCCCCGCGGCCCGGCCCCCCCTCGGCCCCTCGCCGAAAAATCCGTCGCGCCGCGTAGCCCGTGGCCTGCACGCCGGGCTCCGCCGTCGGCCGCATCCACCCACACGCCCCCGCCCCCCGCCCCGGCGGCCCCCGTTCGCGCCCCCCGGGGGCGGCGCACCTTTCCTGCCTCCTTGACGTATCTGTGCGGTTACTCGAAACCGTTCCATCGCCGCAACGTCCGGCGGCGTCACACCCCCCCTCTTCTTCCCTCCTGTGCCTTTTCCCGCCCTCCGCTCCCCGCTCCTCCGCCCGCCGGCTCACCTCCTCGGCTCCTTGGCCGCCGCCCTCTGCGCCACGCTGCTCCTCACCGGCTGCGACCGCACCCCGCCCACCGCCGCCGGCAACCCCAAGGCCGCCGCCGCCCCCACCGCCAAAGCCGCCCCCGCCGGCACCCCGCCGGCCGCCGCCCCCACGCCCGCCGCCACCGCCGCATCAGCCGCCGCCCGCCAAGCCGAGAAAGACCGCGCCCGCCAGAACGCCATCGAAAAAGTCCCCGTCGAAACCGCCCCCGTCGTGCGTGGCCCCATTTCGTCCTTCCTCGCCTTCAACACCACCCTCGAAACCGAGGCCTCCGTCGACCTCTACCCGCAGACCACCGGCCAGGTCGAAACCCTCTTCGCCGAGGAGGGCCGCATCGTCAAAGCCGGCGATCCCCTCCTCAAAATCGAGGACACCGAGCTCCGCCTCGACGCCGATGAATCCCGCGTCAATTTCGAACAGCTCCAGCGCAACTTCGATCGCACCGACGACCTCTACCGGCGCAAACTCGTCAACAAGCAGGACCACGAAACCCAAAAATTCCAGCTCGACCAGGCCCGCCTCCGCTTCGAGCGCGCCACCCTCCGCCACTCCTACGCCACCGTGCGCGCCCCCTTCGACGGCGTCATCGTCTCCCGCGACATCCAAGTCGGCGCCCGCGTCGCCGCCGGCACCAAAGTCTTCTCCCTCGTCAAACTCGACGAAATCGTCGCCCGCGTCTTCGTCCCCGGCCGCTACCTCGCCATCGTCGCCGTCGACCAACCCGCCGTCGTCACCTCCGAATTCTTGCCCGACCGCTCCTTCAAGGGCTGGGTCAAACGCATCAGCCCCGTCATCGATCCCAAGAGCGGCACCTTCAAAGTCACCGTCGGCGTCCGCGGCGAAAAACCGGCCGAGCTGCCCCCGGGCCTCTTCGTCGGCGTCCGCGTCGTCACCGACACCCGCCCCAGCGCCGTGCTCATCCCGAAACGCGCCGTCGTCTACGAAGGCGGCGAGCGCTACGTCTTCACCGTCGCCAACGACCTCGCCACCAAACGCAAACTCGTCGCCGGCTTCGAAGACCCGCAAAATATCGAGGCCGTCTCCGGCATCGAGCCCGGCGCCGAAGTCATCGTCGTCGGCCATAGCGGCCTCAAAGACGGCGCCTCCGTCCGGGCCGTCAACGCCCTCGGCTCCATCCCCCAGGCCCCCGACGACGCCCCCGCCGTGAAGCCCGTTCCCCTGTCCCCCACCGCGCCCGCGTCCCCCACCGCGCCCGCGCCCGCCACCACGCCCGCGACCGCCGGCAAACTGTGAGCCCGCCCACCACGCCCCGCACCCGCGGTTTCCCCACCGCCGCCTCCGTCGCTCCCGTCGCTGCCGCTGCCATGTCCGCCGCCCCCCACCACCCCGGCGCCCCCCCCCCCCCCGCCCCCCGGCG
>JBIKOK010000204.1:0-12064 GCA_044358025.1 Opitutaceae bacterium | reverse complement strand
GGCCAGGTGAAAGATTTCCCCGAACTCGCCGGCACCGAGGTCATCGCCGTCCCCGGCCACGACACCGCCGCCGCCTACGACGCGATGCCCGCCTCGCCCGACGGCACCGACCTGTTCCTCAGCTCCGGCACCTGGTCGCTCGTGGGCTTCGAGAGCGACACCCCCATCCTCGGCGCCGACGCCCTCGCCGCGCGCATCTCCAACGAACGCATCGGCGACGGCCGCTACCGTCCGCTCACGAACGTCATCGGCCTCTGGCTCCTCGAGGGCATCATGAAGGATTTCGCGACGCGGCCGACCGGCGACAAAGAATGGGCCGCACTCATCACCGCCGCGGAGAAACTCCCCGCGCCGGCCGCCCTCCTCGACGTCATCGATCCTGCGTTCACGAATCCGCCGTCGATGAAGGCCGTGATCGACGCGCAGTTACAGCGCCGGAAACTCGCGCGGCCGAAAAACCTCGCCGGCTACACCCGTCTGATCTGCGCCTCCCTCGGCCGCGGCCACGCCGACGCGATGCGCGCGTTTGAAAAGATGGGCGGAAAAAAATTCCGCCGGATCCTCATCGTCGGCGGCGGTTCGAAAAACCGTCTCCTGTGCCAGGCCACGGCCAACGAATCCGGCCTGCCCGTCGTGAGCTTCGCCCTCGAGGGCACCGCGGTCGGCAACATCGCGAGCCAGCTCATCGCCCTCGGCGCCGTCAAGGACCTCCCGACCTTCCGCCGCCTACTCGGCGCCCGGCTCGCGAAAAAAATCTACCACCCGCAGCGCTGAGCGGCCCCGCCCGGCGCGGGCGGGCCGCCGCGGTGCGGCCCCTTTCCCCCTCCAGGCCCTCCACCTGGCTCCACCCGCGCGCCGCACTCGTCGCCCCCCGGCGTCGCATCTACCACCACACGATGACGAGCACCTCCGGCGGCAATCTCTCGATCCGCGACCCGGACGGCCGCATCTGGATCACCCCTTCGCGCGTCGACAAAGGCAGCCTGCAACCGACCGACACGAGGGATATTCAGGGATTTTTCCTCGTCGTTAAAATAGTGGCCGCGCGCGGGGAGGCCGAGCCCGCCCTGACCCAGCACCGCCATCGCGCGCTCGGTCTGCTTGAGATCGGGGGAACTGCCGCAAGAGAAGCCGACGCCGATGCCGAAGGACTGCAGTCGTGCGGGCGCAGTGAGAACCTCCGCGGGCGTCTTGATCGCCTTCCGCCGGTCGTATTCGGGCTGGACCGGGGTGATGCCGGCGGCGTTGATCGCGGCCCCGTCCATCCCGCCGGGGAAAAAATCGCCGACCATTTTTTTCCACCGGGGTGGCGCCACGGGTTTCGCGGCGGCGCGTTCGGCGATCGGGCGCAGGTTTTTCGGATACCGACCGCCCGGCGCGACCAGTCCGGGGGGCGTCATCACTCCTCGCGATCCGCCGCGAGGACCGCACCCGGTGGCACCGCGACCGTCGCCACCCGCGCCATGCGGTAGATGTCGATGCGCGCATTCGCAAATACCCGGGGATTGCCCACCTCGGGGACCTTCGCGCCGTCGGCGAGACTGCGGTCCACGAGCACGTAACACGGGGCGACGCTGACGACGGCCGCATCAAGCGGGGCGTCGCGGTAGAAAAAGGCCGACGCGAGATTGGCGCGGATGCGGGCGCGGGTCGTATCCATGATGTAGTTCGGCCCCTCGAACCACAACCGGCGCTCCGACAGGGCCGAATAGTAGAAGTGCACGCCGGTGAGGGTGCGGTCGAGCGCGCCCCAGTGGTCTTTCTTCATGTTCTCGGGGGTGCAGGCGTTGGCCACGAGCACGGCGTTGGGCTCGGTGTTCTTGCGCACCCACAGCAACGCCTCGCGCAACTCCACCATGTGATCGTCGGCGCGGTGCTTGGCGGGCGTGGAAAGCCATGCGCCGAACCCCGTGCGGTTGCGCGAGAGCCAGAGGCTGGTCTGCACCATGAGGGCCAGCGCGAGGACGAGCACCGCGGCGCCGCCCAGCCCGCGCTGGACCCAGCGGTTTACGCGCGGAGCCAACTCCGGCGCAAGCCAAGGAGCGGCTTCACTCCGCCACGTCTGGAACCGCCGCGCCACGTCGACCACAAAGGCCGCTGCAAGCACCGCCATCGGCAACCGGATCATCAGGATCAGATAAAGTTCGCCGTAACTGTTCAGTTCCATGAGCAGGCCCATGCCGGTGCTCGCCACGAAAAACGCCCCGAGCCAACCGACCAGCGGGTCGCGGCCCGACCGCGCCGCCCAGCACAAATAGGGGATCGCGAGCAGCCGCACGCCGCACGTGCCCGCGAACACCACGAGCGCACAACCCAGCGTCGCCAGGGGCCGTGCGACCGCGGCCGGAAGCCAGTGTCCGAGGGCCTGCTGCCACACCGGAAGGTAGGTCTTCCAAAATTCGGTCAGCTGGAAGACATGGAAGGGATTGAACCGCGCGTCGCCCGTCTGCCACGACGACATCGTGGCGAGATAAACCACGGCAAATCCCGCGCTCAGCCCGCACCCAAAGGCGACGAGCCGCCCCGGGAACCGGCGTTCGCGGGCCCACCGCCACAGGACCCACAGGCCAAGGGCGCAGATCAGCACGGGCAGCACGGTGCCCTTTGCGCCGGTGCCGGCGGCGGCCAGCAGGAAAAGCCAGCCATGGTGCTGCACACCACACCGCGTCAGCCGGTCACAATGCGCGACCGCGAGGAGCAGCGCACCGCAGAAAATCATCCCGAAGAAAAACGTCGGGCTCACGAAGAGCCACCGCGCGAACAGGCCAAGATACATCGGCTGGCCGAAGTTCGTGGCGAAGGACATCTCGCCCGCCATCACCACCAGCAGCGCGGCGATGACGCCGCCCCACGGGCTGCGCGCCACCCGGCGGCCCAGCATGTACGCCTGCGCCACGAGCACCGCGCCCAGCGGCACGACCATCAGGCGCAGCAGCACGAGCGTGATCTCCACCCCGGTCGTACCGGACGCCGCCGCCGCGTGGACCATCATGAAATAATGATACTGGAGCGGCGTGCCCGCCAGGCTGGGATCGTCGAGCGGCCAGTTGTGCTTGATCACGGCGGCGCGGCTCACGAGGTAAACCCAGTCGTGAAAAATCGCCCGCGACGGCATGCCGGTCGCGAGCGGCGATTCCGCGAACATCTGGCTCGCCGCCATGACGACAACGGCGAGAAACGCCACGGCGAGGCCGAGGGCGATCCCGGCATGGGCGCCCGTCGCGCGGGGCCGGACCGGCCACTCGCGCCGCCGGAACCACAACAACGCACCGCCTGCCAGCCAGACCAGCGGCAGAAACCCATAGGCCTCCTTCGCTCCCGCCGCCGCCAACCCGAGGTAGCTGAAAATCTCGAGCGCGAAGCCCGTCGGCACGCCCAGCGCCACCCAGGTCACCACGGACAGCGGCCGGCGGTTCAGGGCCGACAGCACGACCCCGCCCGGCAAGGCCACAAACGCGAGGAAATAGGCCGCATACGCCAACACCGCGGAAAAATCATAGCCGCACGCACGCGCGATGATCGCCAAGGCGCATACCAGCACGACGGCGGTGATATGCCACAGGGTCCGCGGTGCCACCCTGGGCCAGCGGACACGAACGGGGTAGCGCTCGGACAACGACAAAATCAAAAAAGGGTTGGGGGTAAGGGGTGCTGAAACGAACCGAGGCGGGCGACCACATCGGTGATTTCACCGCAAAGTTTGCAGCAAGCGACGAGACCATTTCCAGCAGATGCTTCGGGAACCGGAACGCAACGACGAATCTCGATCCGGCCTCGCGGACCGCGCCGAAACGCGGCGGGCGCAGCCGCTGGGCGTAGTTTCTCCGGGGCACACCCCCGCAGGCGATCGCGCGCGATCAGCAGACCTTCGGCCGCCAGCCACCGAGCGCGCGGCCGAGATTACGCAGCGGCAGGGCTTCGGCGGCGGCCACCTGCCGCGAGGCCGGCGGCCCCGCCCGCACGTCGCGCGGCCTTCCAACAAAATCCGTCGACTGCAATTCCCCGCAGCGAATCTGGGCCGCCGGACCGGGCGCATCCAGCCCGGGTGCCCGGTCGAGCTGCCAGCCGGTCGCCGCGGCGGCGAGACGGCAATCCCCGAGGAGGTCACCGTGGGCGCCGGCCCCGTTGCGCGCCGGCCCGAGGCAGCCGGTGTTCGCCGAGTGAAACGTGCCGCGGTCGAAGTAAACAGTGCCGCCGGCTCACACGCCGTCGACGTCGCCCTCGATGGAGCCGTCGCGCACCACGACACGGTCGGCGCGCACGCGGATCGCCCCGGCCGGCGAACCGCCCGGGGGATCGTGTGGGGCAGCGTGAGCGCTTGCTTCTCCCGCGGCACGACCACGAGCGCGGCGTAACGTCCGCGGCGCACCAAAATTGCAGCGCGGGCGGTCGAGTTTGCGGATACGGCGTCGCCCGCCGCCTGGATCGGCGTGCACTCGCCGGAGCCGTCGGGCGCGACGCCGAGGTCCCGGACCGGGGCCCGCGTCACGAGAACAGGCCGCGCCAGCGTGGAGCAGAGTTTCACGGTCGGGCGAGAGGCCCGCGCGCCGCGAACGGTGCGCGCAATCCGCGCGCTAGGGCACCTCGTAAACTTCGATCAACGCCACGCCGGTCGCCCCACCGACCCCGGTGACCTGCGCGGTGTAGTTGCCCGGCGCGAGCTCGCCCAGAATCGCGCCGTCGCCGCTGCCCGTCGTCAGCGCAAACGCACCGACCAGCGGGAAGATCCGCGCGATCTCCAGCGCGTTGGGCGCGGCGGTCCAGTTGCCGTTCTGGGCGACGACGGTGCCGCGCCCGTCGAACAACGTGAGCTGCAGCCGCGCGAGCGCACCGCCCACGCCAAATGCGCCGAGCGTCGGCCCGATCGCCCGCACCAGAATCGGTTTCGCCGCACGACCGGTGATCGTCATGCCCGCAATCAACGCGGCGTCGTCCGTTCCGACAAATGCGCGCGATGAAAGATTGCTCAACCGGTGCGCGGTCTCGGCCGGCGCCAGATCGTAGATTTCGACGAGGCCGTTGCCCGCCCGCCCGGCGGAATCCGTCATCACGGCCGAATAGGCGGCCGGGGCGAGGGCGCTCACAAACGCGGAGTCCGCCAGGGCCGGAGAGAACGGAAAAACGCCCGCCCGGGCATTGGCGGCGACGATCGCCGGCGGGTTGGGCGCAGTCATCCAGCCCGTGTTCGTGGCGACGGGCGCGTTGTCGCGGAAGAGCTCGAGGCGTGGCGCAACCAACCCGTCGGCCACCCCAAACTGCGCGAGACCGGGCCCGACAGCGCGGGCGAGCACGGTTTTCGGCGCGGTGCCGCTCACCACGAAGCCCACAATCACGGCGCCCTCTCCGCCGGTCGCGCGGGCGCGGGTGGACAAACCGGTCAGCCGCTCCGCCCGCGGCGTGGCCGCGGCCGCGTTGAGGCGCGGCGTAAAACCGAGGACAAATTGCGGATCGCGATACTGCGCGGCCGTCCCGGCGTCGATCTGGCGCGACGCCGCGTGGCGGCGCGCGACCCCGAGCGGGGCGCCGGTGAGATCGGTCGATTGGAACTCCCAGAACTGCAGATCGGGCGCGGCGACCGCGTTGTCGAGCTGCCAGCCGGCGGCCGTGATATGCGGTCCCATCGCGCAATTGATCCAGACCACCTGGGAAAACGGCCACGTATTCGCGACTCCCGCACGGGGGTCGATACGCGCGAGGACGGAGTTCGTCACGCCGGCGGCCGCCGTGAGCCGGCAGTCGACATAGACGTGGCCCTTGCCGGCCGGGCCGTTGCGGACCTGCGCATAGTAGCCGGCGCTGAGCGCGCGGAGCTCGCAGCGCTGGAAGAAACAGGCGCCGCCGCCCCACATGAAATCGACGTCGCCCTCGATCAGGCTGTCGGTGACGAAGAGCGCGCCGTTCCACAGGAGCGTATCCTGAAAACTGGCGAGCGTGACGCGGTCAAAGATGACGCGCTGGCCGTTGCCGCGGATCGCTTCGGCCTGGGAACCGCCCTTCGGCGTGGCGTTACGCAGGGTGATCGTCTCGAGAATGAAGTCGTTCGCATCGGACGCGACCATCGTGCGGTTGTTGCCGCCGTTGAAATTGGCGTTGTTGGCGTAGGTGATAACGGTCCGGTCGCGGTCTTCGCCGCGCAACGTGATGAACGGCTTGGCGGCCCCGATGTAGACGATTTCGCGGTAGGTGCCGGGCTTCACCGTGATCACGGTGCGCGCGGTGTTGTTGCGCGGCACGAAATCAACGGCGCCCTGCACCGTGCAAAAATCGCCGGAGCCGTCCGCCGCCACGGTGAGCGCCGTCGCGCCCGCGGCCGGACCGCCGGGGCGGGTCGTAAAACGAAAGGCGCCCGCCTCGGCGATCCCCGCCAACGCCGCGCCGCCGGCGTCGGTGAACACGCCGGACTCGATCGTCACGTAGTAAGTTTGGCCGGCGGCGAGCACCCCCGCGCGGGGGAAAATCGTCGCCACCGTGCCGGCCACGACGATCGGCAGGTAATTGTAGGGGGTGCCATTGGTGCCGATGAGCCGCGTGTGCGTGGCGCTCGCGAGGTCGATGGTTTCGACGACCGTGTCGGTCGCGGCGTGCAGGATCCGCAGGCGGCCGGTCGTGCCGAGTTTTGGCGCCACGTCGAACGCGACGCTGAGCAGCGTGTCGGGGCAAACCCCGGTGGCGTCCGGGGCCGGCGAAAACAGCGTGGCCGTGATCGCCGACGCGCGCAGCGCCAACGTACCGGCCAGAACCAGGAGGAAGAAAATTTTCATGGCGAATGCGGTCCGGGCGGGGCCCGGCCAAGTGTTCCCCGGGCCGGCGTCGACTCAAGCGAACAGCGCGGCCATCGGCTTGCCCCCGTCGGTGATCGGCACCGGGCGGTCGCCGTCGTAGAGATTCTTGGTGTAGTCGATGCCCAACGACGCGTGGATCGTGGCAAAAAAATCCGGTACGCTCACCGGGTCGCGCACGATCTGCTTGGAAAGTTCGTCGGTCTCGCCATAGGCGCCGCGATGCCGCAGTCCCCCGCCCGCCAACACACAGGAAAACGCGCGGCCCTGATGCCCGCGCCCACCGCCGCTGTCGAACTCCGGCGGCCGGCCAAACTCGCTCGTGATGACAATCAGCGTCTGGTCCAGCAGCCGTTTGGCCTCAAGATCCGTGATCAGCGCGGCCACCGCCGCGTCGAGATCGGCGATCAGGCCGTGCTGCTGCCGGATGCCGCCGTTGTGCACGTCCCACCCGGTGCCGTTGATGAAGTTCAGATTGTGCGACACTTCGATGAAGCGGACGCCCCGCTCCACGAGCCGCCGGGCCAGCAGGCAGCGTTGGCCAAATTCCCCGCCGTAGCCCGCGCGCAAATCGGCCGGCTCCTCGTCGAGGCGAAAACTCCGGGTGAACTCCGGGCTGCTGAGCTTCAGGCTCTGCTCGATCGCCGCCTCGTAATCCGCGATCCGTGCGTCCTGCGCCGCCGCCGCCTGCCCGCGCAACCCGCCCAACAGCGCCTCGCGCCGCGCCTGCCGGTCCGGGGCGATGCCGTCGGGCCGCGTGAGTCCGGCCGGGCCCTGACTCGTATCCGTCAGGTAGAGATAGCCGGCGCGCGCGCCCAAAAAACCCGGGCCCCGGGTGACGTTCGGATAGCCGATCAGCACGTAGGGCGGCACTCCGTCCATCAACGCCCGTCGCTCGTGCGCGATCGCCGAGCCGAGCGAAGGATAGGCGACCGAACCGTTGACCGGGCGACCGGTGTGCATGCGGTTCGTCGCCGCGGCGTGTTCGTCGATCACATCGTGGTGCACGGTGCGCACGGCGGTCACCCGATCCATGAGGGGCGCGAGCCGCTTCAGATGCTCGCAGACCCTCACCCCCGGGACGGCCGTCGGGATGCTGTCGTAATAGGACCCGGCGAGCTTCTTGGCCGGATCGCCGCGACGCTTGGGATCGAAGGTATCGATCTGGCCCATCCCGCCACCGAGCCAGATCGAGATCACGTGTTCCGCCCGACCCTTGATCAACGGGGAGGAAGGGGCGGCGGCGGCGCGCGCCAACGACGGCAGCAGGGCGGCACCGGCGGTAGCGGCGGTGAGAAATTCGCGACGATTCATGGCGGAATGGGGCGGAGCGGGAGGGACGGGCGGGAGAAAATTCAGGGCAGCCAGACAAACTCGCGCGTGTTCACCGCACTCCACACGACATCCTCAAACGCCTCGCGCCACTCCGCCCGTAAACGCGGATCGGCCGGCGGCGTCGCCCGGGCGCGGCGCTCCATTTCGACTTTCACCGCATTGGCCTCGGCCACGAGATGGTTGGACCACGCCACCGCCGGCAGCGGCGGCAACGGCTCCGCGGCCTTCACTTCGGCGGGCGGCAAAATCCGAGCGGCAAATCCCGGCGCGAGCGTGCGCACCAGCGGGGCCCGCTCGGCCGCCGTCGGCAGGCGACTAAAACAGCGCAGGAAAACACTCTCCACCAGGGCCTCAGGCGAAGCGGCGGCGACCGCGAGTTCGGCCAGTTCGCTGCGCGGCGCGGCGCGGGTCACCCAGACCGATACGGCGCTGTTGGCGAGCACGCCGGGCTGGAGCACATGGGGGTCGGTTTCACGGTCGGTGCGCGGATTCTGCCGCGAACCGTTCCAACCGAAAGCCTCCAGGACATCGGCGACCATCTGCGCCCGGGGCAGATTGAGGCTCGGCCGATCACGCTCGTTCGACAAGCTGGCAAACATCCACGCCCGGCGCGGTTGGCCCAGGGAAATAAACGAGTCCGCCGGCCGCTTGCCGTCGGCATCGAGCGTGATCTCTTCGACGCCGATCGGCTGCCCCGCCACCGCGAAGAGCGTGTCGACCACCTGTTCGCCCGTGAGGCGGCGCGGCTCCGGCGCCGCGAAGAACCGCTGCTCGGGCGGTGCCGCCAGATTTTTCCCGGTCGCGGCCCGTTGATAGACGTCCGAGGTGAGGATCAGTCGCGTGAGTTGCCGCACATCGTAACCGCGCGCCACGAAGTCCCGCGCCAGCCACGCCAGCAACTCCGGGTGGCTCGGCGCATGCCCTTCCCAGTCGTGGGCCGGCTCCACGAAGCCCGCCCCGATGAGGCGTTTCCACACCCGGTTCACCACCACCTGCGCGAAGCGCGTGTTGGCCGGCGCGGTGACGAGGGCCGCCAGCCGTTCGCGCGGATCCCGCGGGTTCAGCATCAGGGCATCGAGCGCGGGATCGTCGGCGACTCCGGTGACGGCGGCAAACGGCCAGGCCGGCGCGATCGGCTCGCGCGGCTTGAGCGTGACCTTGATCAGCGATTCGCGGGCCTTCTTTTCGAAAAAGGCATCGGGCACCGTGCTGGATTTCGGCACGGTCACCGCCTTGCGCTCGAAGAACGCCGCCAGGGAAAAGAGATCGCGTTGTTTGGTGCTGTGGTAGGGCGAGTCGTGGCAGCGCGCGCATTGCAGCTCGATGCCGAGAAACGCCGTGGCCACGATGTGGCCCTTCGACGCAAACGGCGCGTCGTTGTCCGTGGCGAGGCCGAAGCCCGCACTGCCGCCTTCGCGGTCGCTGCCGCGGAGAAGCATCAGTTCGGTGGCGAGACGGTCCAGCGGTTTCCCGTCGCGCAAGGCCTCGTGGAGAAACCAGCGAAACGGCCCGCTGTTGTTCAGCGTGGGTTTCAAGATGCTCGGGTTTTCCGCGAGCACATCCTGCCAATAGCTGACCCAGTGGTCCGCCCAGCGCTCGTCGGCGAGGAGCCGGTCGATCACCTGGGTGCGTTTTTCGGCGGTCCGATCCGCCAAAAACGCCCGCACCTCGCCCTCGGTCGGGGGCACGCCGACGGTGTCAAAATACACGCGCCGCAGAAACGCGGCGTCTCCGATGGCCGGAGCGAGCGCGACGCTCTCGGGTGCGAGCGGCGCGGCGGGCCACCCGGCGCCGGCGTCGATCCATTTTTCGAGGATCGCGATTTGCGCCGGGTTGAGCGCATCGCCCGTCGGCGGCATGCGTTCGTCGTCGGCGGCGTGTTTGATGCGCGCGATCAACTCGCTGGTCGAAGCCTTGCCGGGCACGACCGCAGGCAACTTCGATTCCCCCCCCGCGAGCGCGGCCTCGAGCGAGTTGAGTCTCAAGCCACCCTTTTGTTTGTCGCCATGACAGCGGAAGCACTCGCCGCGCAAAATCGGCAACACCTCCGCATGAAATTTCTGGCTCGCGGCCGCCGGCACCGCCGCAGCCGCGGTCACGGCCCGCTCGATCTTGTCCACGAGAAACGCATCGATCGGGTGCTTCGCCCCGGCCGGCACCGCGGGCGCGCCGACGGCCGCAGACGCCTGCTCGGCCCACCCCCGGGCGAGGCGATGGCGCTCGCGCCAAAACGCATCCTGCGTCGCCGCCGCCGCGCGCCGGTTCTGATCGTCGAACGCCCCGAGCGAAGCCTCGATCCCGGCGAGACCCGCGGCGACGGCGGACTCGGTGAGCGCCACGGGTTCGCCGGCCGTCTGCAGCACATTGAACGACCGGCCGTCGGCCGTCTGCACGGCGACGACGAGTTCACCGGGTTCGGCCCGGAGGCGTTTGCCCCCCACCAGCGTTTCGAGCACCACGCGCACGGGCGAGCCGGGTTTCACCGTGACCTCGCCGAAAACTTCCTGGACCCCAAAGCCCACCCGGCTCAATCCCGGCAGCGGCGGCGTGGGCACCGGCGTGATCGGATCGTGGCCGCCCGCGTCACCTTTCGGCGGCTTCGTGCTCGTGACCAGCGCGCCATCCATCCACAGCCGACTGAGGCCGCGCGCGCGCAAGACGACGCGATGCCGGCCCGGTGGCAACGCCACATCCGCCGCGAGCCGCGTGAGCACGGGCCCCTTCCAACTCGCCCGGATGCCCCAGTCGTCATAGCGCCGCGGCAACCGCGGCAACAAGAACTCCCGCCCGCTCCAGCGCAGCGTTTCGCCCGGCAGTTTCTCCGCCGCCGTGAGCCAGCGATCCTGCGCCGGCATGCCCTCGTGAAACGTCGCGACGACCCGTCCGGCCGGCAAAGGTCCGAGGTCGGGCATCACGGCCGGCGCGAGCTGGGCGACCGCCGCTCCGCCCACGCGACGAAACCGCGCTTTCAAATCGGCGTCGCTGACGATCTCGCGATGGATCGCCACCGCATCGAGACCGCCGCGGAAACTCGCCCCCTTGCTCCCCTTCATCGACGAGCCCACCCACACCGCATCGTCGTCCACGACCGGCGCAGCCTCCGTCGCCCCGCCCATGTCCCACTGGCCCGCGACGCTTTTCCCGTCAATCCACCCGCGGATGCTCGCGGGCTCGCCGAAGCGATAGGTGACCGCGACGTGGTGCCAGCCCGAGTCGGGCGCGATGCCGGGTTTCGACGTCCACCGGTGCCAATGGGCGTCCGACTTGGCCGCCGGCGCCCCGGCTTCGGTCGCCGCGGGCGCAGCCGCTCCACGCGGCGTGGCAAAGAGAAAGTTCACCGCAAACTGGCCGCCCACCGCCCGCACGCGCAGCGCCCAGTTCTGATTGTCGGCCGCGAAACCCGGGGCTCCGGTGCGCCCCTTGCCGACGACGTAAAGTTGATCGTTGGCCCTGAAGCCGTCGACCTGGACCCAGGCTTCGAGCGTGAGCGCGTCGCCGTTGGTGAAGTCGAGCGCGCTGCCCTCCCCCGGATCCGCGAGTGTGAGGTGGCCGCCGTGGCCGTCGAGGCGGAGGGCGGTGTTGTAGCTGTCAAAATCGGGAAAGTGCGGCGGACGCGGCCCCGGCGCGTCGCGCTGGACCGTGCCGACCACCACCGCGCGCGACGTATCCTCCTCGCCAAAATCCCAGCGCGCCACCGGCGCGGCGACCGCGACCGTTGCAGTCAACAGCCAGAACGGAACGAGAACGCGGGGTAGCGGATTCATCGACGGGGGAGGAGGCGTGGGGGTAGATCGCCCGGCGGAGGAACCGCCGCGCGAACCGTGACAAGAGACGATTTTCACCCCGCATCGCGAGCGGAATCATGCCGCGCGCACGAAAGTGCCGCGCGCCCTCCGCGGCCGACCGAAAAAACGAACACCCGGCCGGGCCGGTGGACCGCTCCACCGGCC
>JBIKOK010000301.1:0-7292 GCA_044358025.1 Opitutaceae bacterium | reverse complement strand
GGCGTCGAAAAACTAAAATCACCTTCACCCAACGGGTGAATCACCTCCGTCGTCTTCGTCTGTGCCATAGCCTCCCAGTCGAGCACTTTCCTTCAGAATTTGAACCCTCAACTGCGGATTTTAGGTTCATCCCCGTCCCCGAACCGTCCACTTATGCGCTCCTGGGCCTCGGCCTAATAGGCGTGCTCATGGCCGCCCGTCGCCGTCGGAATTCCTGAGCCGCGCGCAACCCCGCCCGCCGCCGCTCGTCTCCGACGGCTGACCGTCACCCGACGGTTCCCCCCATGCGCCTCTTCTCGTCTCTCCGTCTCTCCGCCTTCTGTCTTCCCGTCTCACGGTCTCGCCTTCTCTCGCTCGCTCTTTCCCTCCTTCTCCCGGTCTTCCTCGCCGCCGCCCCCGACCCGCTCGCCCACCTCCGCCCTGGCCACCCCCGCCTCCTCTTCACCGACGCCCAACTCGCCACCGCCGTCGCCGCCGCCCACACCGATCCGCTCCGCGCCCAACTCCACGCGCGCATCCTCGCCCTCGCCGAGACCGAGCTGACATCCACCCCCGTCAAACCCGTCCTCGTCGGCCCGCGCCTCCTCGACAAATCCCGCACCGCCCTCGGCCGCGTCCTCACCACCGCGCTGGCCTTCCGCCTCACCGGCGACACCCGCTTCGCCGACCGCGCGAAAAAGGAACTCTTCACCGTCGCCGCGTTCCCCGACTGGAATCCGTCCCACTACCTCGACGTCGCCGAGATGAGCCTCGCCGTCGCGATCGGCTACGACTGGCTCTACGCGCACCTCACCGCCGCCGAGCGCGCGACCCTCAAAGCCGCCCTCCTCCACCACGGCCTCGCCCTCGCGCCCGACGCCTACCATCCCGCCGGCGCCACCGACAAACGCGTCACGCGCTGGGTTACCGCCCACCACAACTGGAACCAAGTCTGCAACGGCGGCCTCCTCGGCGCCGCCCTCGCTCTCGCCGATGAAGAGCCCGCCCTCGCCCGCCTCGTCATCACCGGCGCCGTGAAATCCCTCCCCCTCGCGATGGCGGCCTACGCCCCCGACGGCGCCTACCCCGAAGGCCCCGGCTACTGGGGTTACGGCACGACCTACAACGTCATCGCCCTCGCTCTCCTCGAGTCCGCCCTCGGCACCGACTTCGGCCTCGCGCAATCGCCCGCCTTCGACCGCACCGCCGACTACCGCCTCCATGTCCAGAGCCCCACCGGTCTCGGCTTCAACTATGCCGACGGCAGCGCCAGCCTCAGCGCCTCACCCGCCCTCACGTGGCTCGCCGCCCGCTTCACCCGCGCCCAGCCGCTCGTCCATAGCCGCGCGCTTCTCGCCGCCGCCATCGCCACGAAAAAATCGGACCGCGAAGGCGACCGCTTCTTCGCCCTTCACGCGATTTGGTTTCCTCCGCCTCTCTCAAATCCAAAATCTCCTGTCGAAAGTTCCACGCCCCTCGACGCCCGTTTCCGCGGCCCCGCCGAACTCGCCCTCTTCCGCTCCGCCTGGAACGACCCTCGCGCCCTCTTCGTCGGCTTCAAAGCCGGCGCCAACGACGTCAACCACGCCCACCTCGACCTCGGCTCCTTCGTCCTCGACGCCGACGGCATCCGCTGGGCCACCGACCTCGGTCCCGACGACTACAACCTTCCCGGCTACTTCGACACGAAGAAAGGCACCGCCTCGCCTCGTTGGAAATACTACCGCCTCAACAACCGCTCCCACAACACCCTCACCCCCGGCGACGCCCTCCAGGAATACCGCGCCACTGCGCCCCTCCTCGCCTTCACCTCCACCCCCGCCCGCGCCCACGCGGTCGCCGATCTCACCTCCGCCTATCCCGCCGCCGCGAAAAAAATCCTCCGCGGCATCGCCCTCCTCGACCGCGCCCGCGTCCTCGTCCAGGACGATCTCACCACCGTGAAACCCGGCACCGCCCTCGTCTCGCGCCTGCTCACCGAAGCCAGGATCGCCCTCTCCCCCGACGCCCGCACGGCCACGCTCACGCTCCACGGCCGCACCCTCCGTGCCGAAATCCTCGCGCCTGCCGCCGCGAAGTTCACCACGCGCCCCGCCACCGCTCCCGCCGCCGCCGAGCGCGCCAATCCCGGCATCACCGCCCTCTCCGCCGAATTCACCGCCTCCTCGCCCGACGCCCGCCTCGCCCTTCTCCTTACCCCCGTCGGCGACCACTGGCCCGCTCCACTCCCCACCCCCGTCCTCACCCCCCTCACCGACTGGCGCTAACCTGAATCACACCGCACTTTCGTGAACATCCCGTGCTCCGTTACCCGCCGACTTCGGCCCCAGAACGCTCAGAGCCAAACTCGCCGGCTCGCTCGGTGGTCTCTGCGTCTGGGCTCTGTGTTCTCTGTGAAATATGCCTTGTCCACGCCAAGTGTGAACGTCTCCCGCTAACTCCCATGTCTCTCCTCTCCCCCTCTCCCCGCCGCTCCCTCTCACCGTCCCGCCTTCTCGCCGTCTCCCTCGCCCTTCTTCTCGTCTCCGCCACCCTCGCCCCCGCCGCCGCCGCCCCCGCTCCCCCGCGCCTCAAACGCGCCGACAGTTTCCTCGGCATCCATTTCGATTTCCACGCCGGCCCCGACTGCACCGAAGTCGGCAAAAACACCACGCCCGCGATGATTCAAAACATCATCGACCTCGTACACCCCGACTACCTCCAGATCGATTGCAAGGGCCACGCCGGCTACTCGAGTTACCCCACCCAAGTCGGCCAACAAGTCCCCGGCTACGTCGGCGACCCCCTCCGCATCTGGCGCGACGTCACCGCGAAAAACGGCGTCGCCCTCTACCTGCACTACTCCGGCGTCTGGGACAGCGTCGCCGCGAAAAACCCCGGCTGGGCCGCCCTCGACGCCACAGGGAAACCCAGCCCCAAAGCCACGTCATTCTGGGGCCCCTACAGCGAAAAACTCCTCATCCCCCAGCTCCGCGAACTCGCCGGCACCTACGGCGTCGACGGCGTCTGGGTCGACGGCGAGTGCTGGGCCTCCATCCCCGACTACAGCCCCGCCGCCCTCGCCGCCTTCACCTCGGCCACCGGCTTCACCGCCATCCCGCGCAAATCCACCGAGCCCCACTGGTTCGAGTTTCTCCAATTTCAACGCGAGGCCTTCCGCGGCTACCTCCGTCACTACCTCGCCGAAGTGAAGCGCACCCACCCCACGTTTCAGATCTGCAGCAACTGGGCCTTCACCGACCACATGCCCGAGCCCGTCTCGGTCCCCGTCGATTTTCTTTCCGGCGACTACTCCCCCGACGACAGCGTCAACTCTGCCCGCCTCTCCGCCCGCTTCCTCGTCCGCCAAGGTCTGCCATGGGATCTCATGGCCTGGAGTTTTTCCAACAAGCCCACCGCCGGCCCGCGTCCCCAAAAAACCGCCGTCCAGCTCCAACGCGAAGCCGCCGTCGTCCTCGCCCTCGGCGGCGGCTTCCAAGCCTACTACAAACAAAACCGCGACGGCTCCATTTTCCTCGAGCAGATGCCCGTCATGGCCGAGGTCGCAAAATTCTGCCGCGCACGCCAGGCCCTCCTCCACCACGCGCAACCCGTCCCCCAGATCGCGCTCCTCTTCTCGACCGCCGCACACTACCGCATGATCAACGGCCTCTTCTCCCGCAACCATTCGCGCATCAGCGGCGTGCTCCAAGCCCTCCTCGACAGCCAGCAATCCGTCGAGGTCGTCACCGAGGCCCAACTCGCCGGCCACCTCGCCGACTACCCGCTCATCATTGTCCCCGAATGGCAATACCTCGACCCCGCGTTCAAAGCCGACCTCGTCACCTACACCCAAAACGGCGGCCACCTCCTCCTCGTCGGCCCCCGCACCGCTGCGCTCTTCGCCTCCGAGCTCGACGCCCAACTCCAGGGCTCCGCCCAAGCCAACTCGCCGTTGCACCTCGGCCCCACCACCGATGTCGTCACCGGCGATCGCCAAGCCGTCACCCTCGGCTCCCGCGCCACCGCCGTCGGCCAAATTCGCGCCGTGCCCGCCGCCGATGCCACCACCCCGCCCGCCGCGCCCACCCCCGCCGCCTCGATCGCCCCGCTCGGCCGCGGCCAGATCGCGGCCACCTATTTTTCCTTCGGCGGCGCCTCCACCAAAGAACCCAACGAACCCGCCCGCCAGTTTCTCGCCGACCTCGTCCGCCGCCTCTTCCCGGCCCCCCTCGCCGAAGTCACCGGCTCGTCCTCCGTCGACGTCAGCGTCGCACGCAACCACGGCCAGCTCCTCATCAATCTCGTCAACACCGCCGGCCCGCACCGCACCCAAGGCATCCTCGAATCCATTCCTCCCGTCGGCCCGCTCACCGTGAAAATTCGCCTCGCCGCCCCACCCGCGCACCTCACGCTCGAACCCGGCGCCCGCCCCCTCCCCTTCACCTACGCCGACGGTATCGCCCTCCTCACCGTGCCCTCTCTCGCGATCCACGACATCATCACCATCACCCCTTGACCCGCGGTTGTCCTTGCGCGGAGCGCAGCGACGAAGCAATCCATCTGAAACCTCCGCGCGCGCCTCCGCTCTTTCTCTTTCCTCTTAATCTTTCTCTTTCGTCAGCTCCGTCCGTCTCCCCGCTCCCCCTCTCTTCACCTCCCCCTCTCTCCCTCTTCCACACCGCCATGCCCAACACCCGCCGCCAGTTCCTCCAAAACTCCGCCGTCCTCCTCGCCGCCCCCTTCATTCTCCCGAGCCGCGTCTGGTCCCAGACCACCGCCCCCGGCAAGCGCCTCACCCTCGGCTGCATCGGCATGGGCAAACAAATGGGCGGCCACCTCGGCAGCTTCATCAACCGCGATGACGTCGAGGTCCTCGCCGTCTGCGACGTCGACACCACGCGCCGCCTCCACGCCAAGAAACGCGTCGACGACGCCTATACGAAAAAAGCCGGCCAGACCTACCGCGCGTGCGACGCCTACAACGATTTCCGCGAGGTCATCGCCCGCAAAGATATCGACGCCGTCGTCATCGCCACCCCCGACCACTGGCACGCCTATATCGCCATTGCCGCTGTCCGCGCCGGCAAGGACGTCTACTGCGAAAAACCCCTCACCTATAACATCCACGAAGCCGTCCAACTCGTGAAGGAGACCCGCAAAGCCAAACGCGTTTTCCAGACCGGCTCCCAACAGCGCTCCTCCAAGGAATTCCGCGTCGCCTGCGAACTCGTCCGCAACGGCGTCCTCGGCCGCGTCAACTCCATCCACGTCTCCTTCGGCGATCCCGCCGCTCCCTACGCTCAACCGGCCGCCGAGATGGAGCCCGGCCTCGATTGGGACCGCTGGTGCGGCCCGGGCCCGCTCGTCGCCTACAGCCCGTTCCTCTGCCCGCGCGGCCTCCACACCAATTTCCCCGACTGGCGCAAAACCTGGGAATTCGGCGGCGGCATGATCACCGACTGGGGCGCCCACCACATCGACATCTCCCAATGGGCCCTCGGCATGGACGGCTCCGGACCCGTCGAGGTCCGCGCCCCGAAAAACTGGGAGACCGCCAAGCGCGGCGCCCAACTCGTCTACGCCGACGGTACCGTCCTCACCCACGTCAAAGGCAAGGGCGTCTCCTTTTACGGCACCCTCGGCGAATGCCACGTCAACCGCGGCAAATTCGAACTCATCATGGACGGCAAGACCGTCCACAAATTCTGGGACAAGGAAGTCGACAAAACCACGTCGATGGAACGCGAAGTCGTCCTCACCGAGCGCGAGTTTCTCGCCGACGCGAAGATCAAGCTCACCGCGCCCAAGAGCCACCTCCAAAACTTCCTCGACTGCGTGCAGTCGCGTGAAACACCCATCGCCGACGTCGCAATCGGCGCCAGCAGCGTCACCGCCTGCCACCTTATGAACTTCGCCTATCACTACGGCGCGAACGTGAAGTGGAACCCCGAACGCAACAAGTTCGCCAGCGGCGGCAGCAGCAAGTGGCTCACCCGCGACAAATACCGCGCCGGCTGGGCCGTCTAGGTCCGCCCGGAGCGGCGGTTTCCCACCGCCGTCCGTCCCAACCCCGCGCCGCCCGCCCGCCCCCCGCCCGCGCCGGCGCATCCTTCTCTTCCCTCTCTCTCATTTCTTTATCTCTGTCGGGCGTCCGCCATGTCCTCCTCCCCTCCGTCCCGCCTGCCCGCCGCACCCGCTCTCTCCTCCCTCACCCTCCGCGAAAAAATCGCCCAGCTCCTCAACGTCGGCTTTCGCGGCTGCGCCCCCGCCGAGTGCGCCCTCGCCCTCCGCGACATCCGCGAACACGGCATCGGCGGCGTCATCCTCTTCGATCAGGAAATGGTCGATGGCTCCGCCGGCCGCCGTAACATCGAGTCCCCTACGCAGGTCCGCGAACTCCTCGCGCACTTCCAATCGCACGCCCGCATCCCCCTCCTCACGTCCATCGACCAGGAGGGCGGCCGCGTCAATCGCCTCAAACCCGCCTACGGTTTCCCGGAAAGCATCTCCCACGAGGAACTCGGCCGCCTCGACGATCCCGCCGCCACCGTCCGCCACGCCACCACCATCGCCCAGACCCTTGCCAGCGTCGGCCTCAATCTCAACCTCGCCCCCGTCGTCGACCTCGACGCCCACCCCGACAACCCGATCATCAAGGGCAAGCGCCGCAGCTTTTCTGCCGACCCCGAGGCCGTCGCCCGCCTCGCCGCCGACTACATCCGGGCCCACCGCGCCCAAGGCGTCCTCACCTGCCTGAAACATTTCCCCGGCCACGGCAGCGCCACCGGCGACACCCACCTCGGCCTCGTCAACGTCACCGCCACGTGGACCGACCGGGAACTCATCCCCTTCCAACGCCTCATCGCCGCCGGTCTCTGCGACATGATCATGAGCGCCCACGTGTTCAACGCGCACCTCGACCCCGCGCTCCCCGCTACGCTCTCCCGCGCCGTCATCACCGGTATCCTCCGCGGGAAACTCGGCTACACCGGCGTGATCACGAGCGACGACATGGAGATGAAAGCGATCTCCAGCCACTACGGCCTTGAGCACTCGCTCCCCCTCGCGATCAACGCCGGCATCGACGTCCTCTGTTTCGGCAACAACCTCAGCTACCATCCCGACATCGCCCCCCGCGCCATCGGCATCCTCGAACGCGCCGTCACCTCCGGCCTCATCCCGGAATCCCGGATCAACGAATCCTGCACCCGCGTCCTCGCCCTCAAACGCCGCGCCCAATTGATTGCCTGACGGAGCGACGATTTCCCACCGCCGTCTTTTTTCCTCCTTCCAGAAAATATTTGCCGGATTTTCGCCTGCCCCCCGCCATC
>JBIKOK010000356.1:0-4786 GCA_044358025.1 Opitutaceae bacterium | reverse complement strand
GCCCCCCTGCAGTGTTTTCCGTGTAGTCCGTGCGCACCGCCCCCCTCCCTACCCGTCGTTCGCATCCGTGTTCCTCCGCCCCATCCGTGGTTAAACCCCGCCACCCCTCCTCGCCCGTTCCGCGGCCCTCCCGCTAGTTTCCGCTTCTTCCCATGTCCTCCCCTGCCCCCGCGACCGCCGCCGTGCCCCCCTCCTCCCGCACTCCCTGGGCCTGGATCCCGTCGCTCTATTTCGCCCAGGGCATCCCCTACGTCGTCGTCATGACGATGTCGGTAATCCTTTATAAACGTCTCGGCATCTCCAATACCGACATCGCGCTCTACACGAGCTGGCTCAACCTACCGTGGGTCATCAAACCGCTGTGGAGCCCGATCGTCGAGTTGCTCGGCACCAAGCGCCAGTGGATCATCGTGATGCAACTGCTCATCGGCGCAGCGCTCGGTTGCGTGGCCCTCACCATTCCCGGGCCGGCGTTCTTCCAGGTCACGCTCGGGGTGTTCTGGCTCATGGCGTTCGCCTCAGCCACCCACGATATCGCGGCCGACGGCTTCTACATGCTCGCACTGAACAAGCACGACCAAGCGTGGTTCGTGGGCGTGCGCAGCACCTTCTATCGCCTCGCGATGATCGTCGGGCAAGGCCTGCTCATCATGCTGGCCGGCGCCATCGAGACCCGCACGGGACTCCCGCCGTTAGAATTGAAACTGGCCGCGCAACTCGGTGCACCGTTGACCGCGCCCGCCGATCCGGCAGCTGCGAAACTCGCGCGCAGCGGCGAAGTTCGGCTCGTCGCAGCGTCCACGCAGCTCGTGCTCGCCCCCTCCCCCGCCGCACCGGGCGAGGTTCGCGACCTCGTCGCGCGGGCGAAGCAGTGGAACCAAGCCGCCGGTCTCACGGCCGCGCCGGAGACCACGGCAAAACCCACCGTTGCCGGGGCGGCCGCCGCTGCCGGCCCCTCCTGGTGGAGCCGCACCGTGGCACAGCCCCTGGAGAAATTCCTCCGCGCGACGTTCGGCGCGGCGCCGGTGCAACGAGCCGATGCGGCAGGCCGCCCCGGCGTGTTCTTCGTCGGGCTTACCGCACGCCCCCCCCAGGACGTGGTCGTCCACCTCGCGCGTGATTCCGGCGACAAGGGCGTCAAATTGCTCGAGGGCGAACGGTTCACCTTCACGCCGGTCAACTGGGACCAGCCGGCAATGGTCGTGGTGCAGCTCGACGCAAAAAATCCGGGCGCCAGCGAGGCCGTGTTTCTCGCGAGCTCCGGCAACATCCCGGTCGCATGGTCGATCACGTTTTGGACGCTCGCGGCGCTGTTCACGGTGTTTTGTCTCTACCACCGTTTCGCTTTGGCGAAACCGGCGTCCGACACCACCGGCGCCACGCGACCGCGCGGCAATCCGCTCGCGGAATTTTTCGCCGCGTTCGGCTCGTTTTTCCGCAAGCCCATGGTCGCGCGCGCGCTCGCCTTCCTCCTGCTTTACCGCTTCGCCGAAGCGCAGCTCGTGAAGGTCGCGGCGCTCTTCTTGCTCGACGGGCGCGAGGCGGGCGGGCTCGGACTCTCGACGAGCGCGGTGGGCTTTACTTACGGCACGGTCGGCGTGGCGGCATTGACGCTCGGCGGCCTCCTCGGCGGATTTTGCGCCGCGCGCAACGGACTAAAGTATTGGCTGCCCTTGATGGTGGCGGCCATCAACGTGCCCAACCTCGTCTACGTGTATCTCGCCTACGCGACGCCGAGCGACCTCGTGATCGTCAACGTCTGCGTGGCGGTGGAGCAATTCGGCTACGGCTTCGGTTTCGCCGCTTATATGATCTTCATGCTCTACGTGGCGCAGGGCGAGCAACAGACCGCCCACTACGCGATTTGCACCGGCTTCATGGCGCTCGGCATGATGATTCCCGGGATGTTCACCGGCTGGCTGCAGGAGATCATCGGCTACCAGCATTTTTTCGTCTGGGTCATGATCGCAACCATTCCCGGCTTTATCGTGACTGCGCTCATCCGGCCGGATCCCCTGTTCGGCAAAAAAGTCCCCGCCACCGCGTAACCGGGAGCGCGGACCCTTTGCCTACGCCGGCGCAACGTTGAACGGGTGCCACTTCACCCCGTTCACTTTGGTCGCACCCAGTCACCATCGGCAAACTTGCCGAAATCCTCGTCAAACGAAGCTACGGACTCGCCGACCTCAACCGCCGTGGCCGCCAGCCACGCTTCGCCGAAGTCCACATTGGCCGCCCGCACCCGCGCCAGCGCGTCGAGCAATCGCCCCTCGCGCTCAACGTCGAAGGCCCCGCTTCGCACCAAACCATCCAGCAGGGCGGCCGCCTCCGGTCGCGGTATCTGATAGGACGCCCGCAGCGCATAAAAAATCTCCCCCACGGTCACCACCGAAAGAATCGCCCCAAACGCACCTTTGCTGGCCTCGCCGATGAGCCGCCGCGCCGCCGGCGACTGCTTGGCATCGTCGTCGCGCAGAAACCGCAACACCACATTGGCATCGAGGTGGAGGCGTTTCATTTGGCCTTATCGCCCCGCCCCATCAGCTCCCGCGCCCGCCTTTTCTCCTGCGGATCACGCGGCAGCGCCGATTTCGCCGCCCCATACAAAGCCATGACGTCCGGTGCCGGCCGCACCCGCGCCGAGCCATCCTCGCACTTTTCCCACAGAATTTCATCGCTCTTCCACTCGCGCCGAAATTCTACCGGCACGGTCGTCTGCCCCTTGCTTGTGATAAAAGTCCTTACCATTCCCGAAAGGCAAGGCTCGCCCGACCGCTGTCAATCTACCGCCAATCTCCACGGATCGCCCGCCCCCGTAGCCGCGTTGGTTACAACGCGGTCTCCGCCCGCTGCTCCGCACCGTTTTCCCCCACCGAAGCCTGCGCTTGCCACGCCACTTCGTCGAACTACCTTCCCCTGCCATGGAAACCAGCGCACCCACGCTTCTCCTCTCCGTCGAGGACTACCTCCGCCACGAAGCGGACGGCGCGGTGCGGCACGAGTTTATCGGTGGCCGGATTCACGCGATGGCCGGCACGAGCGAAGCGCACAATCTGATTTCGGTAAATTTGGTGTCCGCCCTTCACGCCCACCTCCGCGGCGGCCCCTGCAAAGCCTACATGGCCGACTTCAAGGTCCGCCTGGAAATCAACCGCGAAGACATTTTCTATTATCCCGACGTGATGGTCGCCTGCCAGCGCGTCGGCGTGGAGCACTACTACCTGCGCTACCCCACCCTCCTCGTCGAAGTCCTCTCGCCCTCCACGGAAAATATCGACCGCCGCGAGAAACTCCTCAACTACCCGCAGATTTCCACCGTCGAGGAATACGTCCTCGTCGCCCAGGAAACCCGCGAAGTGACGATCCACCGCCGCGCCGAAGATTGGGCGCCCCGCCTCCTGACCGCCCCCGCCGACGTCGCCGAGTTCCGCTCGATCAAGCTCTCCCTACCCCTCGCGCGCATCTACGAGGGCGTGCTCGGCTGACGCGCGCACGATGGCCGCTCCGCCCGTTTGCGCGCCCCTCCCGCTTCAACGCGGCGAGACCCGCCCAGTCGTCCCATCGACCCTGACCCGGTCGCCATTCTTGAACCGGGTCAGGCACCCTGCCACCGACATCACGGCGGGAATGCGCATCTCGCGGGCGGTGACAGCGCCATGCGAAAGCGGACCGCCGCTTTCGGTGATGACGGCGGCGGCGCTGTAGAAAAGGGGCGTCCACGTCGGGCTCGTCGTGCGGGCGACAAGCACCGCGCCTTTCGGGAACTGCGCGAAATCGTCGGTATCGAGCACCCGGAACACCGGCCTCTCCGCCGTGCCGGAGCTGCCGGGCAGGCCGACAAGGCATTCACCGTTCACGGCGGCCGGTTCGTCTCTTTCGGCGCCAAGCACCCATGCGGGCGTACGCGCGCGGTCATTTAGGTAGGCCGCCTTCTGCCGGCGCACGGCCAAGGAAAATTCGCGCCACTGCGCCGCACTGTCCTCCGCCAGGGCCGCGTCGATCTGCGTCCGATGCGCAAAGAAAATATCCATCGGGTCGGCCAGCAGATTGCGGCGGACGAGCCGCGCGCCGAGTTCACGCAGACCGCGGCGCAGCGGCAGCGCCAGGCGCGTGGTCTGATAATGCTTGCGAGCGTCGATACTCTTATAGGTCCGGGCGAGACGCAGAATTTCCGAAAAAAAGAAATGCACCGCGAAGGGAAGTCGGCCGAAAAGCTCCCGCTCGGATTCCTGGGTGCGCACGCGGAGCGCCCGCTCCTTTTCGGCCGGGGTCGGCGCCAAGGGCGCTTGCAAGATCAGGCGCAGGTTATCGAGCACGGTCCACGGAGTCTCGATCCACGTCGCGTGATACATGTCGAAGTCGACCTCCCGGTGGCCGTGGTCGCGGAGGAATTTTTAAAACCGAGCGGCGACCAGCGGAGAATCTGCCAGCCCCTGCTGTTCGAGGAGCGCGCGCGAGGGCGTGTCGCGGAGCCGTTGCGCGAGGGCGGGCGCGTCCCGAACCATCCGCGCCAACTCGTACCGTTCGCGGTTGATGATCCCTGTCTTCGTTTCGCAAAAGGCCAGCAAACCGTCGAAGAGCCGGTCGGCGTCCGCGCCGACGAACTGCTGCAACAAACGGTGCAGCAGGTGGTGGAGCGTCCCGTGCGTGATCGAGATGGCGATGTTGGGCTAGAAATACTGCGCCCCACGCTCATTGACCGTGAGCACGAACTGCCACACTTCGCGCAGTGATTTGTCCCCGAGCGGTTCGGCCATGAACACGCCCACCTTCAGCAGATAGTCGT
>JBIKOK010000225.1:0-10775 GCA_044358025.1 Opitutaceae bacterium | reverse complement strand
GTTGTTTTTTTTTGGCGGGGGTCTACCCCCACCGCGCTACCCCACCGCCGCGGAAAAAAACCGCCGCGCGACTAGGTCTTTTGATCCGCCGCTGCGTTACTGGAGTAGTCCTGCTCCTCCGCATGTTGTCACCCCACGTCTCCGCTCCCCTCGCCGTCGCCGCCCTGTGCAGCGCCGTCGTCGCTGGCGCGGCGACCCCAGTGGCCGCCCCGGCTGAGAAGCGGACCTTTAACCTCCCCCGCGGCGACGCCGCCGTCACGCTCAAGCAATTCGCCACCGTTGCCGGCACGCCGATCGTCTACCTCGTCGATCGCGTCCGCGGCGTCACCACCCATGCCGTCAGCGGCGAATTCACGCCGCGCAACGCCCTCGAACGCATGCTTGCCGGCTCGGTCCTCGAAGCGGCTCAAGACGCCGCCACCGGCGCCCTCGTCGTCAGCCGCAAGCCCACCGTCGAAGCCCCGCCGCGCACCGGGGAGGCCGGACCTGTTTCCGATCCGCAACCCAAACCACCAAAAAAACCCATGAAATCCCCCCGCACGCTGCTCGCCGTCCTCGCCGGCTGGCTCGCCGCAGTCGCTTCAGCCGACGCCCAGACCCAGCCGCCCGCGCCCGACGAGACGCTCGTGTTGAGCCCGTTCACCGTCCACTCCGTGTCCGACGTCGGCTACTACGCCTCCAGCGCCAGCAGCGCGACGCGTATCAACAAGGCGGTCATCGATCTGCCGCTTTCGCTGAACGTCATCACCTCCGAGTTCATGGCTGACCTCAACGCTTTCAGCCTCGACGAAGCCTTGAAATACACCACGGGCGTGAGTTCGGAGGGCTTCAGTGAAAACACGTTTTCGATCCGCGGCTTCACAGCGGGGTCGAGTTTCCGCGATGGCGTCGCCGCGCCGGGGAGCGGCTTCAACACGCCGAGCTCGCTGGTCGATCGCGTGGAAGTCATGAAGGGCCCGAGCGCCCTGCTTTATGGCCAGGGCACGGCCGGCGGGGTGGTGAACACCATCACGAAGAAGCCGACCGGCGCGCAACGGAACAGCATCCGTCTGCTCTACGGCAGCGAGGACGTTAAGCGCGGGGTGTATGACTTCAGCGGGCCGGTGCCCGGATTCGCGTCCCGTGACTGGAAGATCCTCTACCGCCTCACCGGGCAATACCACCGCGGCGAGACGCATCTCGACTACCAGAAGATCGAGGAAGACGTGATCAACCCGATGCTGTCGTTCATCTACCGGAAGAACACGAGCCTTACTCTCCAGTATACCTACCAGCACCATATCAACTACGGCCATCCGGAGGCGATTGCGGCGCTGCGTTCTGTTCCGATCACCGACCCGCGCTTTGCCGGCATCATCGATATCGCCGCCCTGCGCAGCCGCATCCCGGCGGATGTGCTTGCGAACCTGCGCGCGAGCCCCGGCTACGCCGACGTGCCCCAGTCCTACAATCCCAACCCACCGTCGGCACAAATTCGCACGCAAAACAAGACGCTCACCGGCACATTCGAGCACGGCTTTACGCCACAGATTTCCCTGCGCATGGTCGGCATTCACTGGGAGAACACGAATTTCAACTACCAGCGAATCGGCTCGGTTGAGACGGCGGCCCTGCCCGGTTTCGTGACGCAGCAAGGTGCGCTCCGCTGGATCACCCAGCGCAACTCCACCGTGCAAACGGATCTCAGCGCCAAGTTTTCGATCGGCTCGGTGAAAAACCAAATGGTACTCGGCCACCTCTGGCAAAACGCGATGGAGAGCTTCGAGTTGTTCCGCGATACCGACCTCCGCTTCCCCATCAATCGCGCCCCGGTCTTCCCGGACGACTACTTCCTCGGCGATCCCACCTCGATCATGAACGGCACGGCCGTCTGGAATGGCCGGACGACAAACAACAACATGACCGGGACCGATTTTAATTTCTTCGTCCAGAATCGCTGGAGTGAGCAGCAGCGACAGGCTGCCTACCTCATCGATATGGCTGATTTCCTGGACGGCCGTCTGTCCGTCCTCGGCGGCGTGCGTTTCGAAAACATCGCCGGTGAAGGTGTCACCAAGCAGCGCGGTCCGACCTACGTGGGCGCACCGCTGCTTTCATCGGTGACCTCCGAGCCGAAGCGACGCGCCCTCGGGCAATATGCGGCGATGTTCAAGCTCACCCCCGGCCTCAGCCTTTACGGCGCCTACTCGCAGTCCTACCAGCCGAACGGCGCTTTCCCAGATGATCCGCAGGAGGGCTCGGGCTACGACCTCGGCCTCAAGTTCTCCTTTCTAAATGGCCGGCTCACCGGCCGCGCCAGCCACTTCAACATCGATCTCACCAACGTGCAGCGCCAGGACCTCTCGAATCCCGATCCCGCCTCGCGCGCCATCGCGATCCTGACGAAAGGCGAGAAGAGCCGCGGCTACGAATTCGATCTCTTCTACGCACCGAACGAAACCATTCGTTTCATTTTCTCTTACGCCAACATCGACTCCAAGGTCGTGGACAACCCTGAGTCGCCCGACCTGAACGGCCAGCCGCTGGTCGAGACACCGCGCCACCAGTTGAGCCTCTTCGGGACCTACCACATTACCTCAGGTCCGTCCAAGGGCCTACGTTTCGGCACCGGCGCAACTTACCGCGGCGAGTCGCGTTCCTTCTCCAGCGGCGACCGGCGATTCCTCTTCAACCCAGATGTCACGCGTTATGACGCGTTTGTCGACTACCGGGTCAAACTCACCGGGCGCAATGCGCTCGTCTACCGATTGAACGTGAAAAACCTCACCGACAAGGTCGTGATCCTCCATCACAAATGGGGTCCGGGCCGAGAGTGGCAACTTTCCGCGGGCTACGATTTCTGAGTCAGAAACCATTCGCTCTCCTTAGGACTGTCTATGCACCTGTTCCGTTTCTTCGGCTGCATCCTGCTGGTCTGCGCCTTGCTTGAGGCGCGCACCTCGGATGAGCGAAAACCCAATATCGTCCTCTTCGTCGCCGACGATCTCTCGATGCGCGACACCGGCCCCTACGGCAACAGCCGGGTGCGCACCCCGCAGCTCGATGCACTCGCGAGCGAGTCGCTGCGCTTCGATCGCGCGTTCGCCTCGTCCCCGACCTGCGTGCCGTCAAGGGCTGCTCTCTACACGGGCCTGATGCCGTTTCGCAACGGAGCCCATCCCAACCACAGCCAGTGCGACGAAGGCGTTCAATCGCTCGCGCACCACTTCGCGGCCGCGGGCTATCACGTGGTGCAGGCAGGAAAGAAGCATTTCGCGCCGCAGTCCGTTTTTCCGTGGGATCGCGTCCCGGATTCCGAAGTTGTCGAACCGGGCTTTGAGGCCAAGCTAGGATTGAAGACCGATCTTGATGTCGCCGCCATAGACCGCTGGCTCGCAAGACGCGGGGACTCGCGTCCGCTCTTTCTCATAGTGGCGGACCACAGTCCTCACGTGGTCTGGCCAGAGCGCGCGACGTTCGCCCCCGCCGAGGTGGAGGTGCCGCCCAATCATGTCGACACGCCCGACACCCGCCTCGCCCGCGCCCGCTACTATACCGACATCGAGAAAATGGACCGCAACCTTGCGGCGCTGGTCGCCTCCCTCCGGGCCCGCGGACTCTGGGACAACACGGCCTTCCTCTTCACCAGCGATCAAGGCGCACAGTGGGCCTTCGCCAAGTGGACGCTCTACGACCCCGGCATCAGCGTGCCGCTACTTGTGCGCTGGCCGGGCAGGATCCGGCCCGGCACGCACACCGACGCACTCGTGTCGCTGGTCGACATCGTCCCAACGCTCCTCGAATGCATCGGCGCTCCAATTCCCTCGGGTCTGGATGGGAGAAGTTTTCTGGGAGTCTTGCTGGGCCGGACCGCGCGCCATCGCGACGCCGTTTTCACCACCCACACCGGCGATCGCCAATGGAACCGCTCGCCTGCGCGCAGCATCCGCACCGAGCGTTACAAGCTGATCGTCAACCTCGCGCCGCAGGAAGTATACACGACGCACATGGATCTCGCCAAGGACCACGACGGCGGCCGCGAGTATTGGCCGTCGTGGGAGGAAGCGGCCAAGATCGACCCGCTCGCCGCCCGCATCCTCAAGCGCTACCGCCACCACCCGCCCGAGGAACTCTACGACGTGCAATTCGACCCGTTCGAGCAGCACAACCTAGCGGCGGATTCTCGTTACGCGAACATCTTGGCCGAGCTTCGCGCCCGGCTCGCGGCCTGGCGCGAGGCGCAGGGCGACAAGGTGAAAGGCTCCTAACGAAGGGCAGCCCAACTGAGTCTGGCTTGGGAGTTTGGGGTCGAGCGATAAACGGGTCTAGGGTTTTCCTTCAGCCGCTCGCTCGGCAAAGCCGGACGGGGGCAAAGCCGGACGGAGTCAGGTTTTGGGGTTTAGAGTGCGAGCAGTGCCGACGCCCTACTTGCAGTTTGACTCATCCGTCAGTCACGCTTGACTGCCACGCATGAAAACCAACATCCGTGCCTTCCAACGCGACTTTCCCCGGATGCGCCGGCTCGCGGCCGCCGGCACCGTGATCGTCGTGGAGTCCGAGGGGCAATCCTTCGAATTTCGCCGCCGCCGCGCGGGCACCGGCGTGCTCGGTTGCATGACCGGCCGCGCCCAGCTGGGCAAACTGCGCGAGGGTCCGGCCATTCCCTTGGAAGAGTGGGGCACCCTCGCCCAATGAAGTTCTTGCTCGATACCCATGCGGTGCTGTGGATCGCCGAATCCTCTCCGCAGCTCTCGCCCAAGGTCCGCACACTGGCGGGCAAATGCGATGCCGACGATTTCGCTGTCGCTGCGATCAGTCTGCTGGAAATCGCCCGCAAGGCTCGCACCGGAGAAATTGACCTTTCCCCCGATCCGGCCTCGTGGCTCGAAGACCTCGGCCATCGGTTCCGGATTTTGCCGCTCACGCCGCGCATCGCATGGCGGTCGGTTGAGTTGGCCTGGCCGCACAAAGATCCCGCCGACCGGCTCATCTGCGCGACCGCGCTCGAGCACAAGCTCCCGCTGATCACGCACGATCAGGAAATCACCCGCTGGGGCGGCGTGCCCGTCGTGTGGTGATATCGACTGCGACCCGAATCGAGCAAACGGGATCCGGCATTGGGACTTGGGTTCAAGCGACGAACGCGTCCGACATTTTCCGTCTTACGCACTCCCCTGCGTCCGCGTCCGAAAAACGGGTGACACTCTCTTCGCCCTGCCTGAATCACTGCAACCCAAGCGGGTCCATCGCGTAGAGGTTGAAAGAGTCGTGTGTTACACGGACCGTGACTCGGCGATTAGTTCCTCGAGGCCGCCAAGCCCGTAACGGGCGCAGACGCTCCGCACCTCGTCCAATTCCAAATCCGGATTGCGGACCAGTAATTCGATGATGTCGGCTTTGGACTTGTGGCCACCGGCATAGAGTTTGAGCGCGATCAGGTGGTGAATCGGCACAATTTTGAGCGGACTGTCTACCCGCACAACGAGCGTCGAGAGTCGCACGGCATCTTCGATCACCGCCGGGAAACGGCCGGCATAACTGATGATCTGCAACCGGCCAAAGCCACCGCTGACGTCGATGACGCCCGGTTCAAGATCCTCGGTCTGCCGCACCTATTGATGTTCGCGCAATAGACTGACGAGGAGTGGGTGGGCCGGCACGTCCCTGTGCCGGCATGTAAAAATCTCGCGCACTCCACAATGCGGGCGCAGAGACGCGCCCGCCCACCGCCGTCAGGCTATTGCGCGAGTCTCAATAGTGATGGGCCGCACGCGCCACCGACCCGATCACGACTGCGTCAAGGTGATGTTGCGCCAAAACCGCGATAATTTTTTCCGCGGCCCGCAGCAGACCATCGGAGTCACTCACACGGGCGTTTTAGCCGGCCTCGGCTTGAGCCACGAGAAACGCGCACCCATGGTCAGCGCGGCCGCGATCCGCTCCTGCACGGACAAGCGCCTGATCCGTTCCTGTTCCCGCTCGCGGGCTTGAGCCGCACACGCGCTTCGACGCGGCACGCGACTCAGGACGGCAGCAGAGGTGTTCGGGTTGTGGGCCATGAGTGCTGCGGTTGCCCGATCGTCCCGGAGCACACGGACCGCGCACGGAGCTCTCAAAGAGACTCCTCGTAATTCAGAAACCCGGTCGGCCTCCTGCCCGGCGGTTTTGCCTGTTCCCAAAACGCAGGCCCCGCGTTTCCGTTTAGCCTGATCTGAAAAAAGTTTTGGCGAGGCCCAAACCGCCCGAATTCCGCTCGACGGATACCGCGTCATCGGAGATGCAACCATGCGCCGGGCGCCCAACCCGCGCGAAACCCCATGCCCCCCGCTGATCAGACCGTTTGGTTTGCCGAAAGCGTGCAGCCGCACGAGCCGGCACTGCGCGCGTTTCTCTCGCGGCGGTTTTCCAGCCTGCCTGACCACGACGACCTCGTGCAGGAGACCTACGCGCGCCTGCTGCGCGTCTCCGATCCGCAGCAGTTGGGGCACGTGCGGGCCTTTCTCTTCACCACGGCACGCAACGTCGCCATCGACCACGTCCGCCGCACGCGCCGCACGCCCGTCGATCGCATGGGCGCCACCACCGAATTTTCCTTGCTCGAACCCGCGCGCGGCGCAGCCGACGTGCTCGACCTCGCGCAGCGCCACGAGGCGATGCTTTCCGCGCTCGAGACGCTGCCCGAGCGTTGCCGCGAGGTGATGCTGCTCCGCTACGTGGATGGATTCTCCGCTTCGGAAATCGCCGTCCGCCTCGGGCTCGCGGCCGCGACCGTGCGCGTCCACCTGATGAAGGGCGTGCGTGACTGCGCCGAGTTCTTCCGGGCCCGCGGCCTCCTCGACCCCTCGGCCCCGACGAAAGGCGCCTCATGAAATCCTCCGGCAGTCCGGAACGCAGCGACGCCGCCGCGATCGAGGCGGAGGCCATGGCTTGGCTTGCCGAGCGCGAGGACGGCTTTGCGCCCGGACGCGCGGCCGCCTTTGAAGCGTGGCGCCGGCGCGATCCCCGCCACGCGTCCTCCGTCGCCGAGCTGGAGCAGGTGCTCGCGCAACTCGACGGCCTCGCGGAGCACCGCGAAGAGGTAAATGCCCACTTCCATCGCGTTTCGCCGTCCGCGCCCCCGGGCCGAGCCACGCCCGCACTCGCACTCGCGCCGGTGGTGCAGGTCCGCTGGTGGCGGCCCGTGATGTGGAGCGGGCTGGCCGCCGCGCTGCTCCTCGGTGCTTTTCTTGGGTTTCGCGCGCTCCAATCTCCCGCCGCTCCCGAGACGCGCTATGCGACGACAACCGCCGGTTACGAACGTGCGCGCCTCGCTGATGGCTCGACGCTCGAACTCAACACCGCGAGTGCCGCCCGCGTGCAGTTCACCGCCGCCGAACGGCGCGTCGAGCTCGAGTCGGGCGAGGCCCACTTCGAAGTCGCCCACGACACCGCGCGTCCCTTCGTCGTGAGCGCCGGTGGCGTCGCCGTGCGCGCGGTCGGCACGGCCTTCAACGTCCGCTTCGTCTCCGGGGCCGTCGAGGTCACAGTGACGGAAGGCAAGGTCGCGGTGGAGCGCGTTGACCTCAACGCGCTTTCCGCCGCCCCGACTCTGATCGCCGCCAACCAGCGCCTCGCGCTGCCCCTCGCGCCTGCCGCCGCCCCCGCGCCCGTCATCGAGCCCCTCGCGCCCGCCGACGTGCGCGCCGTGCTCGCCTGGCAGCGCCGCGTCACGGACTTTTCCGACACCCCGCTCGCCGAAGTGACCGCGCGTTTCAACCGGCACAACGTCCTGCAACTCGTGATCACCGATCCTGCCCTGGAGTCCCGTCGCATCGGCGGGATCTTCGCCCTCGACGACGTCGAAGCCTTCGTTCGCCTGCTCGAGCGCGATGGGATCATTCGCGCCCAGCGCCAGGGTGACATCATTCAGCTGCACGCCCCGTAGCGGTGCGCAGCCGCCCGATTTCGCGGCGAACCTTCCCGAATGCGAAAATTGTTTTCCCGACGACTAAACAGATTCCTGTGCGCGAGCGTTACAGGGTTAGTGGCCCTGCTCCGTCTTACCCCGTCGTTTTCTACCGCCCCGGTTGTGCTCGCCTCGTGCAGCATGATGGTGGTGGTCGCGCCCCTCGGCGCCGCGACGGTCGAGGCGAAGCGGAGCTTCGACCTCCCCCGCGGCGATGCCGCGACGACGCTACGGCAATTCGCCGCCGCCTCCGGCCGCTCGCTCGTCTTCGTCACCGACAAGGTGCGTGGCGAGACGACGAACGCGGTCCGAGGCGAATTCACGCCGCGAGAAGCGCTCGACCGCATGCTCGCCGGCTCGGCCCTCGAAGCCGCGCAGGACGCCGCCTCCGGCGCCCTCGTCGTCAGCCGCAAGCGCGTCGCCGAAGCCACGCCGCGCACCGGGGAGGTCGGACCTGTTTCCGACCCGCAACCCAAACCCACACCCAAGACCCAACCCATGAAATCCCCTCGCACATTCCTCGCGGCTTTTGCTGGCTGGCTCGCCGCCTCGACCGCGGTCGAGGCCCAGACTCCCGCTCCCGCCGGCGAAGTCGTCAAACTCTCCGCCTTCGAAGTCTCCGGCCAGGCGCCCAATCGCTACCAAGCCTCCGACTCGACGAGCGGTGGCCGCCTCCGCACCGCCATCTTCGACTCGCCGCAAACCATCAACGTCGTCACCGAAGCCCTCCTCAAGGACGTCGGTGCCACTCGAATCCTTGATGCGCTGAAGTTCATCCCCGGGGTGACGGAATCCACCATCCCGAATGGCCTGGACCGTCTCACCGTCCGCGGCTTCCAAATCGACGGAGCGACCGTGGACGGCTTTTACGAGAATACACAGAACAACGTCGACCCTTTCTCCATTGATCGCATCGAGGTCGTAAAGGGCCCCAACGCTATTCTTTCACCCACCGGCAGCCCCGGCGGCACGATCAACAACGTGACCAAGAAGCCGCTGTTCGTCAGTCCGCGCCACAGTGTGCGACTCGAATACGGCGCGTTCGACGCGGGCAGCGTCGAGTTCGACTCCACCGGCCGCTTGGGGGATGCCAAGAGCAAGTTCGCCTATCGCCTGCTGATCGCCTACCGCGATTTCGACAACTACTCGGACAACTCTAGTATCAAGCGTCACAGTATCGCCCCTTCCTTCTCCTATCAGATCGCGCCCTCGACCAAGCTGACCGTCCAGGCGCAGTTCTCGAATTGGGATTCGGGCAACTATCTCGGCATTCCGATCGATCCTTCGGCCGGTTCGACCAACGAAGCCCGCTTGCTTGCCGGCGTCTCGGAAAAGACCGCCGCCTACCACGACGATATTTACCGCACGGACCGGCGCACCGCCTTTCGCGCCTTCCTGACCAGCGAACTCACCGAGCACCTGTCCTTGCGCCTCGCCGCGCGGCATACGAACTACTCGATGCGAGTGACCCAGCTCAATTTCGCCGCCATCAACGGCAACGGAGGGGCGCGCGATCCCAATACCGGGCTCTGGGTTCCCGGCACGGTCTTCGGACCCGCGCCCGCTTTCGCTCCGTCCCCTGCGCCGGTGCAGAGTCGCACATTCAACGCCGGTGGCTCGATCACGGATATCATCGAAAAGCGGCAAAATTTCCAAAACGACTGGGTTTATACCCGCACCGTGGCCGAGGTGAAGTCCACCACCAGCGCCGGCTTTGCCTACACGCGGCGCTTGCCCGACGCCGCCCAGTCTGTCCTCAGCACCAATATTTCCGCCGCGCCGATCAATTTCGACAATGTCGTGCTCGGCCGCTACACGAACACGGGTGTCGTGAACACCAACAACAATATCCTCGAGCTGACGCGCCAGTATTACGCCAACCAAAGTGTCGCCGCCTTCGGCGAACGGGCCATCTTCTCCGCCGGCGTGTCGAAATTCGAGGCGCGCAATGGAACGAGGGAATTTCTCCCTGGTCGCGCGAGCTCCACGGTCAACAGCGACGAGACCACGATCAACTACGGTGTGGTCGTAAAGCCGGTCCCGCATGTCTCGCTCTTCTTTGGTCACGCGGAAAACGCCACGCCGATTGCCACCAATATCTCCCCGCCGGGCACGCCGGCTTTCTCCGTCGGCAGTCAGGATGAGTTCGGCGGCCGCGTTCGCCTGATGGAGAATCGCCTGCAGTTGGCTGTAACCTACTTCAAGATTCTCCAAAACTCATACTCCGTTCCCAACCCGGCGAATCTTGCGGTCCCGACCCCGGTTCCTCCCTTTCCCAATCTGTTCTCCGATCGAAAGGCAAAGGGTTGGGAGTTGGAGGGAACGTTCGAGATCCAAAAGGGATTCACCGTCATCGGCAACTATACCACCTTCACTAACCGCGACCCGTTCAACGTTCCGTTCCGCGGCACGGCCGAGAAATCCGCCGCCGCCTGGGCCCGCTACGAATTCCAGAACGCCGACCTCAAGGGATTCAACGTCTCCGCGGGCATCAATTGGATGGACAAGCGCCCGGGTGATGCACCGTTCGGATTCACCCCGGCAAGCACGCCAACGAGAGTGATTCCGAATCTCCCGAGCTTCTATCTTCCTGCCCGCACGCTCGTGGATCTCTCGGCGGGTTATACCCGCGGCGCGTGGACTTATCAGGGGAACATCGACAACGTATTCGACAAAAAATACCTGCTCGCCTCGATTTCGCGCACCGCTGTTTATCCCGGCCCCGGCATCAACTTCCGCGCCTCGGCGACCTATCGATTCTAACGTCCGAGCCCCCCGGGGCGGAACCAACGGCGCGCGGGCTTCACCGCCGGGGGGGCCGGGGGGGGGCCGGCCGCCCCCCCACGCCCCA
>JBIKOK010000399.1:0-3549 GCA_044358025.1 Opitutaceae bacterium | reverse complement strand
GCGACATCGTGCATCCCGACGATCTGGTCGCGGTCCGCGAAACCACCCACGTCGCCCTGCGCGAGCGCGCGGATTTCCACCATGAGTTTCGCATCCGCACCCGCGACGGCCGGGAAAAATGGGTGCGATCCGGCGGGCGCGGCATCTATGCCAGCGACGGAGAACTGACGATGATCGAGGGCCTGGTGATCGATATCACCGCGCAACGGCTCGCCGAACAGGAACGCCTCACCCTCGAGCGCCGGCTCCTGGACGGTCAAAAGCTCGAAAGCCTCGGCCTGCTCGCCGGCGGCATCGCCCACGATTTCAACAACCTCCTCGCGATCATCATCGGCAATTCGAGCCTCCTCCGCCTCGAGCCGGCCCACACCGCCGGGACCGAGGCCAAATTCACCGCCCTCGAAACGGCCGCCCAACGCGCCTCCGATCTGTGTATCCAGATGCTCGCCTACGCCGGCAAGGGCCGGTTCGTCGTCCAGCCGGCCGACTTGACCGCCCTCGTCGAGACCCTGGTGCCGCTGTTCGAAGTCTCCATCGCCCGGCAGGCGCACCTCCACCTGGCGCTCGCGCGCGACCTGCCGGCCGTGCGCGCCGACACCACCCAGCTGCGCCAGATCATGATGAATCTGGTGCTCAACGCCGCCGACGCCATCGGCGACCGGGGCGGGCAAATCGCCCTCACCACCGGGGTGATGCACGCGGATGCGCCGTTCCTCGCCGCGTGCGCCACCGGCGGCGACCTGCCGCCCGGCGATTTCGTTTTCCTCGAAGTGCGCGACAACGGCTGCGGCATGCCCCCCGCCGTGCGCGCGCGGATTTTCGATCCGTTCTTCACCACGAAGTTCACCGGCCGCGGTCTCGGCCTCGCCGCCACCCTCGGCATCGTGCGCGGCCATCATGGCGCCCTCCATGTCGAAACCGGCGTCGACACCGGTTCCACCTTTCGGCTGCTGTTGCCCGCCGCGCCCGGCCTAACCGTGGCCAAACCCCGGCCCTCTCCGGCCCCGAGCTCCTGGAAATTCACCGGCCACGCCCTGGTGATCGACGACGCCGAACCCGTGCGTCTCGTCGCCACGGGCATGTTGAAATCCGTCGGAGCCTCCGTCCACTCGGCCCCCGACGGCCAATCGGGCATCGAGGCGTTTCGCGCCAGCCCCGCCGCCTTTGACGTCGTGTTGCTCGACCTCCTCATGCCCGGACTCAGCGGCGAGGACACCCTGAAAATCCTCCGCACCATTCGGCCGGACATCCGGGTCCTCATCATCAGCGGATTCAGCGAAACCGACGTGATGCAACGCCTCGCCGGCGACCGCGGACCGTTTCTTTTCCTCCGCAAGCCCTTCAACCGCGGCGCCCTCGTTGCCGCCCTGCGCGAACTGCTCGGGTAGTTTTCGGCGGGGCCCCACCCACCCGCGGATTTCCGCGCCGGCTGGCCCGCCGCTCGATACCGACGCCCGCACCGGACCTCGCCCGGTCCGGCGCACGCCGGCCCAACCGCACCGCCGGCACCGCTGCACCCCTCCGCAGGTCACTCGGAAAAATTGGCCCCCATCGGCGGACCGATCGACGAGCCCTCGTTTCACCGCCTCCCCACGACGCCTTACATCGGCGCCCCCTCATCGGGTACCGGAGTCGCTGAACGGTTGGCCCATGAGTCCTGACCGTGCCTTTTCCTGCGCGCTGCCTCTGGTTCATCCGCCCCCGCCGCGGCGCCATCCTCCCCTTCGCCGTTGCGTCGGCACACCGCCTCGCGCGCTCCGGCTCCCTCGCTCCCACGCCGGCGAAACCCATCGCGCGACGCCCGCCCCCAGGGAGACTGAAACGCTTGGGCGCCTTCCGCGCCCGACCCCGCCGTTGGCCGCCGGTGATCGAGGCGGCCCCGATTTGACGGACCCGTGTTGGACCCAAAAAACCATCGATCACGGCTCCGCCATTCATCCGCTCAGGGGTGATCACCTCGTCGTTTCGTTCCCGTGGCGCCAACTCGTCGACGGGGGCAAGGGCGGCTCGCACGCTGCTCCGGCCGCAAGTCAGGGACGCCCGCCCGTCCACCTCAGCGGCCATCGCCGATTTGCCCGCTGCGCACGACGGGGAGGAGCAGCGTTTGGCGGGCTTGGGCAACGATTTCGTTCCGATGATCGACGCCGTTTTCACCGACAGGGCCGATCAGTCCGTAGGGTTTCCACCACTTCATCGCGCCGTGCGTCGCGTGCTGGTCCGTCGCTTTCCCTGGCCGTTTTCTGCCCCATCGACCGCGACGCCGTACGCGTCGTCGCCGTGCTCCACTCGAAAATGAATCTCGGCCGACTCGCAACTCGCGCCTAGGCGAACCTCACCCGCGCGCCGCAGGAACTTCACCTCGTTTCCGGCACGCCCCCAACGCTCTCCTTCCGTCTCGACCCGACCATCCCGTCCCTCGTCGTCCTCCGCGCCTTCGTTGTGCGCCACTGGCCCGAACGCGACCCGCAGCCTGTCGGTCCATTCCACGTCCACGCCGTCGCAACCGACTCGTTCTCCTCCGACTCCGCCCTGCAACGCCTCGACGAGTTCAGGCAGTCGACCCGATTTCCGCACGAACCGGGCCGGTCCCTGTACGGCCGGGCCGGCTCCCGCCACGGCTGGCAGCCGATCACCCACGCCGAACTTGTGCAGACGATGGCGCAGCCTATTGCGCCGCGCGCCCCGGCCGGCGAAAACCCCTCCTCCTGGCACTACTGACCGCCACCGCGCGGCCCGTCGTCAACCGGCTTTCAGCCCCGCGACCTCTTGCCGCCAGGGATGCTCCTCCCGGAAGCCCAGCACTTCACGGATCTTCCGGTTCGAGATCGGCGCCTCCTCTCCGACGAGCGGCCGGCGGTGCGGCGTGCGCGGACACCACTGGCGCAAAAAATCCGCCGTCGGCCCGTTCGCCGTGATCGTGTCGTTCACCGCGTTGAAAACCTGATACCCGAGCCCGTTCGTCTGCAGGCAACGGTGCACAATCTGCCCGAGATCGCGCGCGTCGATATAACTCCACGCGTTGCGCTTGCGCGCCAGCGGATCGGCGACAAAGCCCGGGAACCGCGCGTAGTCGTGCGGCTCGATCACATTCCCGATGCGCAGCGCATAGATGTCCGCCCGGAAGCGCTCCGCCAACGCGCGCGCCGTCCGCTCGTTCACCACCTTGGACAACCCGTAGCTGTCCATCGGATCGACGTCGTAATCTTCCTCCAGCGGAAACGCGTGGTAGTCCTTGTCTCCCTCGGCGAAGCACACGCCATACGTCGTCTCGCTCGACGCGATGACGACTTTGCGAATGCCCAGCTTCATCGCCGCCTCGATGATGTTGTAGGTGCCCATCACGTTCACGCGAAACGTCTCGTTGTCCGGCTGCAACAACACCCGCGGAATCGCCGCGAAATGCACCACCGCATCGACCGGCGCCGGCGGTTTCCCCAGCGCAAATCCGCCGAAACCAAAGTGCGTCGTCATCGCGTTGAACACCTGTCCGGCGTCCGTCATGTCGCCCACGAGCGTCGGGATCTGCGCGTGCTCCGACGGCTTGAGGTC
>JBIKOK010000202.1:0-12176 GCA_044358025.1 Opitutaceae bacterium | reverse complement strand
AAAGTGGAACGTCGCCAACACCACCCCCGTCTGGCGCGGCACGCCCAACGAAGATCCCGCCGGCCAGCCGCCCAGCACCCCCAAATCCCCCAAGAAAAAATAACCGCCACCCCACTCCCTCCGCCCACCACCCCATTCCCTCGGACCTCCCCCATTCCCTCCGCCCCCATGCGCCTCCCCATCATTCCCCTCCTCATTCTCCTTCTCCTCCTGCCCACCCGCGCCGCGCAGCCGTCCGCGCCACCCAACCTCATCGTCTTCCTCGCCGACGATCTCGGCTGGGGCGATCTCGGCGTGCAGGGCCACCCAATCATCAAGACGCCGCACCTCGACGCCTTCGCGAAACAAGGCGTCCGTCTCACCCAATGCTACTCGGCCAGCGCCGTGTGCAGCCCTTCGCGCTCCGCGATCCTCACCGGCCGCACTCCCCACCGCAACGGCGTCTACACGTGGATTCAGGAGCGCTCCGAGGTCCACCTGCGCACCTCCGAGATCACGCTGCCCCGCCTGCTCCAGTCCGCCGGCTACGCCACCGCTCACAGCGGCAAGTGGCATCTCAACGGCCTCTTCAATAACCCCGCGCAACCCCAACCCTCCGACCACGGCTACGACTGGTGGCTCGCCACGCAAAACAACGCCGGCCCTTCGCACGAAAATCCGTCGAACTTCGTCCGCAACGGCCAGCCCCTCGGCCGCCTCGAGGGCTACGCCGCCCCGCTCGTCGTCGACGAAGCCGTCGCGTGGCTGAAATCCAAGCGCGATCCCGCGAAGCCCTTCTTCCTCGCCGTCTGGACGCACGAGCCGCATTACCCGATCAAGTCCGATCCGAAATTCAAGGCCCTGTATCCCGATCTCGCCGACGACGTGCAGCGCGAGCACCACGCCAACGTCACGCAGATGGACCACGCCTTCGGCCGGCTCATGCGCGCGCTCGACGAGCAGCGGCTCACCGACTCCACGCTCGTCTTCTTTACCTCCGACAACGGCCCCGAGGGCAACGGCACCACCACGCCCGGCCGCGGCTCCTCCGGCGGCCTCCGCGGGCGCAAACGCGATCTCCACGAGGGCGGCATCCGCGTGCCCGGTCTCGCCCGCTGGCCCGGCAAGATCCCTGCCGGCACCGTCTCCGCCACGCCGGTGATCGGCAGCGATTTGTTTCCCACCTTCCTCGCCGCCGCCGGCGTCGCCGCGCCGTCCGACCGCGTGATCGACGGCGCCAACGTGCTGCCCGTCCTCACCCGCGCCGCTCAAGACGTCGCGCGCCCCCAGCCGCTCTTCTGGCGCCTGCACATGGCACCCAACGCCAAGATCGCCCTGCGCGTCGGCGACTGGAAAATTCTCTGCGATGAAAAACTGGCCGACTTCGAACTCTATAATCTCGCCGCCGATCCGCACGAGACGACCGACCTCAAGGCCACGGAGCCGTCGCGTTTCGCCGCCCTCCGCGAGCAACTCGTGAAGCACAACGCCGCCATCGACGCCGAGGGCCCCGATTGGTGGCGCCGCCTCAGCCCCAACGGCGGCACCGTCATCGATCCCCACGCCGCCACCAAGAAAAAGAACGCCAAGAAAGCGAACGACTGATCGCGCTGCGCTGCCTCACCTGGAAGGGCGCGCCTCGTGCGCGCCTTCCTCGTTACCATTTCGAATCCGGCCGCTGACCTCCTCGCTCCTCATGAGACTCGCCCTGACACTCTTCGCCCTCGGAGGTCTGCTAGCCCTCTCCGTCTCGGGCGCGCAGACCGCCGAGACCAAGCCGAATTTCATCATCATTATGGTCGATGACATGGGCCATGCCGGCGTCAGTTGCTTCGGTAATCCCTACTTCAAGACGCCCGAGATCGATCGCCTGGCCGCCGAGGGTATCCGGCTCACGGATTTCCATTCCTCGGGCAACGTCTGCTCCCCCACGCGCGCGGGCCTGCTCACGGGCCGGTATCAGCAGCGGGCGGGAATCGAGGCCGTGATCCATCCGGTGAGCACCCACGCGGAGCATCGGAAGGGTCTGCAGAAGTCGGAGGTGACCTTTGCCGAGGCCCTCAAGCAAGCGGGCTACGTCACCGGCCTCGTCGGCAAGTGGCATCTCGGATACCCCCAGAACTCGCCGGACTATCACCCGCAGCATCACGGCTTCGACGAGTTCATCGGCTACCACAGCGGCAACATCGATTTCATCAGCCACGTCGGCGACCACCTGAAGCACGACTGGTGGCACGGCCGCGAGGAGCGGCCGGAGGAAGGCTACGCCACCGACCTCATCAACCGGCACGCTCTCGATTTCATCGAGCGGCACCATGCGGACACGTTCTGCCTCTATATCCCGCACCTCGCGATTCACAATCCGCTGCAAGTGCGCGGCGACCCCATCCAGCGCACGACGCGCGAATGGCAACGCTGGAAGGCCGGCAGCCCGCAGGACACGCTGGACAAGTTTCGCGGCATGACTCTGCCGGTGGATGAGGGCCTCGGACAAATCCGCGCCGCCCTCGAAAAACACGGTATCGCCAAGAACACCGTCATTTTCTTTTTCACCGACAATGGCCCCACGCCGGAAGCCCCCAGCGGCAACCCGATGTGGCGCGGCAACAAAGGCTCCCTCTATGAAGGCGGACACAAAGTTCCTTTCATCGCTTGGTGGCCCGGCAAGATCGCGCCGGGTGGCGAAAGCAGTACACCGGCCATCACGCTCGACCTCACGCCCACGCTGCTCGCCCTAGCCGGAGTGAAGCCGAGCGCCGAACGCCCGCTCGATGGGGTGGACCTCTCCGGCTTGCTCCTCGGCGGAAAAGCTCCGCCCGCCCGCCCGCTTTTCTGGGCCGCCTTGGGCAACAATGGCGCCCGCCAGGAGGCGATGCGCGACGGCCCTTGGAAGCTCGTCGTCAATCATCCTAACGCCAAGCCCGGCAGCTTCGCCAACGAGCAGGTCGAGCTCTATCGCCTCGACCAAGACCCCTCCGAGAAAACCGATCTCGCGAAAAGCGCCCCCGACCAAGCCGCCGCGCTGCTCCTTCGCCTCAAGGCTTGGTATGCCGACACGCAACGCACCGCCACGCCTCAACCAGGCGGCTGGCCGCACTGAGCGCCGCCATCCACTCCCAACGTCCCCAAGAAAAGCACGCCAAGGAAACAAACGACCAACTCTCACGACCAACTCTCATGCGCCTCCTCACCCTCCTTGTCCTGCTTCTGCAGTCGTCCGTATTCGTCTTGGCCGCCGCCACGCCGTCGCGCCCCCACATCGTCCTCGTCATGGCCGACGACATGGGCTGGGGCGAAACCAGCTACAACGGCCACCCGCTTCTCAAAACTCCGAACCTCGATGCCATGGCCGCCGCCGGCCTGCGCTTCGACCGCTTCTACGCCGGCGCCCCCAATTGCTCGCCCACCCGCGCCACCGTCATGACCGGCCGCACCAACGACCGCGCCGGCGTCGAGAACCACGGCTTCGCCCTGCGTCGCCAGGAAAAAACCCTCCCCCGCGCCCTCCGCGACGCCGGCTACACCACCGCCCATTTCGGCAAATGGCACCTCAACGGCTTCCGCGGCCCCGGTGCCCCCATTCTCGCCAGCGACGATCATAACCCCGGCGAGTTCGGTTTCGACGAATGGCTCTCCGCCACCAACTTCTTCGACCGTAACCCGCTCCTCAGCCGCCGTGGCAAATTCGAAGCGTTCACCGGCGACTCCTCCGAAATCATCGTCGCCGAGGCCCTGAAGTTCCTCGCCCGCCACCGCACCGGCTCGAAACCCACCTTCTCGGTCATCTGGTATGGCTCGCCCCACTCCCCCTTCGACGCCGACGAACCCGACCGCGCCGCCTTCGCCTCCCTCGCAAAACTTTCCCAACACCACTACGGCGAACTCGTCGCCCTCGACCGCAGCGTCGGCACCCTCCGCCGCGGCCTCCGCGACCTCGGCCTCGCCGACAACACCCTCCTCTGGTTCTGCAGCGACAACGGCGGTCTCCCCGAAATCTCCCCCTCCACCGTCAACGGCCTCCGCGGCCACAAGGGCTCCGTCTTCGAGGGCGGCCTGCGCGTCCCCGGCATCATCGAGTGGCCCGCCGTCATCACGCAGCCCCGCATCACCCGCTACCCCGCCGGCACCGTCGATATTTTCCCCACCCTCGCCGACATCCTCGGCCTCCCCGCGTCCGTGATGCTCGCCCCCGTCGACGGCTCGAGCCTCCGCCCGCTCTTCGCCGCCGACCTCGCCACGCGCACCAAGCCGCTCGCCTTCCACCACCAACGCCGCGCCGCGTGGATCGACAACCGCTACAAACTGATTCAGCCGAATCTCGCCGAGGAAAAATTCGAGCTCTACGACCTCGTCAGCGATCCCGCCGAGTCGCGCGACCTGTCCGCCGCCCAGCCCGAAGTCTTCGCCCGCCTCCGCACCGCCCTCCTCGCCTGGAACGCCTCCGTGGCCGCCAGCGTCGCCGGCCAGGATTACCCCGAACGCCGCGTCAGCCCCACCGAGCCCCCCTCCCGCGACTGGACCACCGCCCCCGAGTATCAACCCCACCTCGCCCAGCTCGCCACCCGCCCCGAATACCAGTCCGCCCTCGCCCCCAAAGCGGGAAAGAAAAAGAAACCGTAGGCGTTGCCGGAAACACCGCCGCCCGCGCGGTCACTCCGATCCTTCGCCGCCGTCGGGCCAATTTCGCCCGGCGCCTTGACCGCTCGCGCCAACGCGCGAGCGTACCGCATGCCCCACCTGCTCCGCTCCCTGCCGCCGCGCTTTTGTCTGCCCGTCCTCGCTGCGCTGCTCGGCGGGTTTGCCCCCCTCGCCCTTGCCACCCTCAAGACTCCGACCCCACCGGCCGTGACACTTTTTGAATTTTCCTCCGCTGCCGACGAGCCCGCGTGGATCGCCGTCAACGACGGCGTCATGGGAGGCGTCTCCCGCGGCGGCGCAAAAATCATCGAGGGCAGCCTGCACTTTCGCGGGGTCCTCTCGCTCGAAAACAACGGTGGCTTTTCCTCGATTCGCTCCGGCGGTCCGACGCGCGATTTGAGTGCCGCAAAAGTCATCGTGCTCCGTGTCAAAGGCGATGGTCGCACCTATCGCCTCCAGCTCGCCACCAACGCGGAGTTCCGCCGCTCCCGCATTTCCTATCAGGCAGAATTCCCCACGAAAGCCGGTGCGTGGACCGAGGTCGCCGTGCCCCTGGCCTCGCTCGTCCCGCAGTTTCGCGGGCAGAAACTTTCCGGCCCGCCCCTCAATCGCAGCCGCATCGAAGAGATCGGGCTCTCCCTCTCCGACGGCAACCCCGGCCCCTTCGCCCTCGAGGTGGATTGGATCAGAGCAGAGTGACCGACCCGAAACGCCCGCTCCGCCCACCGGCCACGCATCCTTCTGGCCTCTCACCAGCGCGCTGCCCTCACCCGCGGACCTTCAGCCGCTCCGCCCGCGCGAGCCTTTGCTGATTCGCCTCAAACGCCAAAAACTCCTCGGCCCCGAGGGGCAGCGCCGTCGCAACGGGTAAAATATCCGCCCCGCGATGCCCGCCGCTTTCCGTAGCCGGGTCCCTTCAGCCCAACGCCCTTGTCCTCGCACATTCCAAAACCAAGGGGCGACTTCGTCGGCCGCCCGCTGGCGGGTGCGTTTGCGGAGCGAGCGCCCGCGCGCTGCCTCCGGCACACGGCATCCTTCCGGCTTGGACCGCGCGCTCAATGCCTCGGCCCGTTGCTGCACATCCGACCAGTCCACCGCGACCAACGGCAACACCCGGACTGCAAGATCCGACTCCAGATGCCGCAACCTGAGCTGCGCCTCGGTGCGGGCAAATCCCTTGCGCCGCTCGTGCCCGTGCCGCCACGTCTGCAACCGCCACGACGGCCGAAACTCCCGCCGCAGCCAGCTGGAAACCCCCAGCGGCTCGGTCCTCGCCTCCCTGAACATATCCGCCCGGGCCGAGTGAGCCTGGGTGCGAGACACCGCACAAAAAAAAGACGTATCCGGAAACGCCCTCGTCCTGGAGTAGAAACTCGCCGACACGCTCTTCCTCGAAGTCGCCGCCGAACGCGAACAGGCGATCAACCACAAGCTGAGCGGCGGCAGCTCCTCGGGCCGCAGCAGGTTCCGGCTCGATGTGGACGCCAACCGCTACCGCCCCGGCACCACGACACCCAACCCGAACGTCGGCCAGCGTTACGATCAGGGCGGCGCCTCCAATGCCCTCGTGATCCACCACCGCACGATTGGCGCGTCACCCTCTCCTACGAGCTCGATCTCGCGCGCAAGGCCGCGCCAAACCATGCCACCGGGAAGAATTCCTCGGCCGCCCTCGCCTCTCCGGTCTCGCCACCGGCACGAAGTCCCCCGATCGCGGCCAGCTCAATTTCGACCGTCGCATCCTCGACGATCCGGTCATCCCGGGCGTCACGCTTCAGCCCAAGACCGTCTCCGGCTGGACCAAACCCGCCTCCCGCCAGCCCCCGTTTCGCCACGACTTCACCAACCCCGAAGAGCCCACCCAGGCCGCCTTCTCGATGACCGGCGACGTCTCGCTCACCGACGCCAACCGCCGCCCCTACCCGCTCTACGTCTACGCCACCCCGCTGCGCGCGGCCGACGGCCAGAGCCTCGCCGCCGGCCAGATCGCCCGTGGCAGTCTGCACCAATCCGTCGCGCAGATTTTCGCCTGGCCGGACTTTTTCCTCCCCGACCGCGAGCGTCGCGACCGGCTGGTGCTCACGTATGGCTAGCGGAAGGACAGCGCCCAATCCGCCAGCTTCGACGCTACCTCCACCACGCAGGATTTCTCCGGCCTCTTCCCGGTGCTGTGGGACAGCCGCTACGCCGCCTACGGCCCCACGCAGGCGGGCATCAGCCGGAATATCGGCATCGCCGCGCGCCCGCTCACGGGCCCACCGCGTTCTACAACACCTCCACCTGCTTCGATCTCAACATCGGCCGGTACGATCCCGTCCGCAACGACATGCCCGGCGCGGGCGGTGACGGCCGCGACTACGGCCTCCGGTTCGATCTGTTCGGCGACCAGCTCACGCTCCAGCTCAACCACTGCGAGAACGCCCTTTGCCCGCCGCGCGTCTCGAACCAGATCAACCAGGTTCGCGCCATTTTCTTCAATACCGAGCGGCGCGTCGTCGCCCTCGATCCCACCGCACCCACGATCAACGTCACCGCCGGCCACAAGCACGGCTACCGCACCGCCGGCCGGCCGCACGATTTTATCAGGCCGGACTTCAGCTCCCATGGCTACGAGGCCGAGCTGAATTTCTCTCCGACGCGCAGCCGGAACATCCGGCTCAACAGCGCGAAGTCCGAGGCCGTCGAATCCCACATCGGCGCTCCGTAGTATGCGTGGCGCGACGCGCGCCTGCCCGCCCGGACCGCCGTCGTCGCCAAGAACAGCGCGCGCGACCCCGCCGGCCAGCCCGTCACAGGGAAAACCGCTCCCTTCAGCGCCACCGGCCACACCTCCGCCACCGAATTCATTTTCCCCACCGGCCTCGATGGTCAGGGCGCCTACCTCACGCACGGCCGCCGCTCGCTCCGTCGCGTCGATCGGTAGTATCGGCCCGCACTCCTATCCTTCCTCCGGGCCTTCAAGCGGCCACCAGGGCGTGTCTCGCCGAGATTCCGGATCGACTCACGCGCGTCCCCGGAGTTTTCTCGGCGACGTAGCGCGGATCACCTCCCCGCCGCCGTGCATCCGGCTGATCGCCCCACAAAAACCAGTCTCATGAAGCCTCGCCACACCCTCCTCCTCCTCGCCTCTCTCGTGGCCGTCACCGCCGCCGAGATTCCCCCGGCCGAGTGGCAGATCAAGACCGCCGTCCTCGCCGCTCCCAAAGCCCAGCAAGACGCCGCCACCGTCCTCGGCTACAACGCCGCCGGAGCCGTGGTCACCCTGCGCGCGGGCACCAATCATCTCATCTGCCTCGCCGACGATCCGAAACAGGACGGCTTCAGCGTCGCCTGCTACCACAAGGATCTGGAGCCGTTCATGGCCCGCGGCCGCGAACTCGCCGCGCAAGGCAAGAAGGCCGTCGAGATCACCAAGATCCGCGAAGAAGAGGTGAAGTCGGGCAAGTTGCACATGCCGGACCGCGGCGTCCTCAATGTCACCACCGGCAAGCGCGAGGCAACGACCGGCGAAGTCACCGAGCTCTACACGCGTTACGTCGTCTACATTCCCTACGCCACGCCCGAGACCACCGGCATTCCCCTCGCGCCCGCGACCCCGGGCGGCCCTTGGATCATGGACCCCGGCACCCATCGCGCCCACATCATGATTAACCCGCCGAAGGCGAAGTAAGGAACAGGAAATCCACAAAGCGCATCTGCCCTTGAGGGTAGTGGCGAGCGTGTGCCGGCGATTCCGCCTCCCTTCGCTCACGCTCGCGGCTACGCCCCACACCGCCGCCACCCGCTTTGGCCTATCGGCCTCACCACGTATGAACTGGGAAGAAAAATATCAAAACGGCGAAGTGTTCTGGAACCGCGGCGCCCCTTCGCCCCCGATGGCGCACTACTTGGAACGCCAGTCGGTGCGCGGCCGCGCCCTCGTGCCGGGTTGCGGCCACGGGCATGAGGTCGCCCTCGCCGCCCAACACGGCCTCGACGCCACCGGGCTCGACATCGCCCCCACGGGCGTCGCCGCCGCGCACGCCCTGTATCCACACCTCGCCGACCGCATCATCGTCGGCGATCTCTTTAATCCGGCCGCCGACCTGCGCGGCGCCTTCGACGTCGTACTGGAGCATACCTGCATGAGCGGACTGCATCCTGCGTTGCGCGCCAGCTACCGGCGCGGCATCGACCTCACCCTGCGGCCCGGCGGCTTGCTGGTCGGCGTGTGGTTCATCAACCCCGACCTCGATCCCGGTGACGAAGGTCCGCCCTTTCCCTTCAGCGTCGCGGCCCTGACCGAACTCTTCGCCGACGGCTACGCCATCATCGACGACTACGTGCCGGACCAGTCCTTCACCGGCCGCGAGGGCCGCGAGCGTGTGCGCGTGCTCCGGCGCGCGGGCTGAGGTGCCGGACGGGGCGCTCTCGTCTCAGTTCATCCCCGTCATCCCGGCGGCCACGCCAGAGCGACCGGAAGGTTATTTCCCGCGCGAAGGGAAACTCGCCGCGCCGCGCACGCCCACGATGGCCGAGGAAAAAACGTTTCTGGGGCCCGGCGTGATCGACGCCACGCGCGAGGCCAACGGGAAAGTGCCGGCCGAATTCCGCGTCGTGCCGTGGACCCAATTGCCCGGCGGAGCGCCCCCACCGCCCTTCGTCGCCCGCGCGCAAAAGCTGCCGGCGGGCTCCGGAAGTGGCACGGGCTTTCCCGCCCGTGGGTTCGGCGATCGCCCCGAGCGGGAAAGCCCGCGCCACGCCCGCGGCGGGCCGCCGCGTCCCCGCCGGCAGCCTGAGGCGGGGCGGTTTTCGTCTGTCTCCTCGCCGGGAGTGTCCGCTGGTGGCGAAACCCTCCGCCCGGCTCGATTGCGGGCGCCGGGACGCGCCCGACTCCCCGCAGCCCCGGCCCCAAGACTCGGGACCCTCCGCTCAACCGATCGTTGATCAGCAATCCGGCGGCGTGCGGCCGTTCACGAATCTCCGCGGCGACAAACCGCAGGAGTATTTTTCCGACGGGCTCACCGAGGAGGTGCGCGGGGCGCCGCAGCGCGAGCGCGACCTGATCGGGCCGGGCAACACGGCGTTGTTTTCCTTCACGGGCCGGACCGTCGCCGCGGCAGAGCGCGATCTGCTGTCGTTTCCGACGGAGAAACCGCAGGAATTGAGCATCGGCGCGGCTCTCAACCGATGGGTCGCCCTCGGCCGCGATGAGACCGCCCTTCGCCTACCTCGGCCAGACGGCTGCAGCGATTGCGCTGCGGCAGGAATTCGCGACCGGCGGGCCCCCGTTGCCCATGAGCCTCCGCGCCGACCCCGCGTTCACGCTGATTCGGAGCGCCCCGCGCTTACAGGAACTGAGGCCGCCACAAGCAGCGTGGGCCAAAGCGCAGCCGGACCCGCTCGATCTCTGAGCGAAACGGGCCAAGGCGTCTTTCCCCGCTCCGTGTCGGCCGCAAAGATTCGGCGGCGCGGCGCCGCGAGCGGGCAAGGCCGGCGGTATCGTGGCGCTACTCTTGACGCCCCCCGGCCGCCTCCCCGGCGAGCACTCCAGGGTCAAGGCATGCCACTTCAACCTGACGCGAAGTCCGCGATGGTCTCACGTGCCCGCCTGTTTCTCTGCTGCCCGCGGACCTGCTCAAATCTCGCGCCAACGCCGAAGTCCGCGACCTCCTCGCCTACCTCCGCCCCACCGCGCACGTGCCGTTGCCCAAACCCTGATCGACGGGCGCCGCCCAAGCGACGTCGACCGCGCCAGCGAGATCTGCGGGCTCCGAACGCCGATTCACTCGGTGAATACGCTTACCGTCCGCCTCTTTTTCGACCGAAATCGCCGCCGATCCAGGATGGCGAAAACCAAACCAACCCCGCCCGCCACCCGACCGTCGTGCTCCGCCTCGCTCCGACAGGTCGCAGCCAACACCGGTGTCGTGACCGGCGCGGCCAGTGACAGCAAAACCGCCGCACCCCGGAGTAGCGTTTGCGCAGCCATCAGGGCGTCGCGGCGATCAGGTTGGCCGTCGGCTGGGTGTCGGTCGGCGCGCGGACCCCATCCCACCCCATCGTCGGCGCGGCGCGCGGCCAGGTCAGTTCAATTGCCTGTGTCACGCGCCCAACGAAATTGGCCCGTGTTACCCGCTCACCGTCACGATAAGGGTTCCCGACTCCCCCGGCCTCCCACCCCCCGCGCACACGTCGGATCAGGGCGTGAGCCACCTGCGAGCCACTGTCCCCCACAAAGACCACGGTCATCCCCGGTTCGAGGGTCTCGAAGGGCTGCTTCTCGATCACCAGCAGCGTCCGGTTGCGGTAGAGCGGCGCCATCGAATCACCAAGACCCAACACCACCTCCGCTCCCTCCCGGCTCGCGGCATACGCGTTGGCGCGCTTCCACGCCTCGGCCGGCGGCGCGATCGTCGGCACCGGCGAGAGTCCCACCGGGACCGGCCGCACGCCCCGGTCCCAGTGGGGCGTGGCACACCCAGCCAACCCCGTGAGTGCCGCAGCCAGGATTAACACCGCCACCGTGGGCGATCGGCGGTGTTCGGGGTCTGGCGCGGTGCGGGCGCGGGGGGTTATCACGACCCGCCCAAGCATAGTCTCCGGCTGCGCGGGCCAAGCTTCGCCGGCTACCATCTTTCACCGCCCGCCTGAGCGATAAACCCCAGCCGCCTGCGCCAAACACAGATCCCATTTCCCGGCCAACCGACCGATGCGGGGCTCTGTTTCTCTGGCCGCCCCCGCTTACTCTCGGGTCGCAGCTGCAGTTCGCTCATCGTTTGGTGAGAGACCGGCGTCGCCGCCCCAGCGAGGGGCGGCAACATCCAATCCCCTTCCGCCGACCCGGCCCGTCCCGCGGCTTTTTCCAGCGCGCCAAAACGCCCGAACTCCTCGCTCGCCGTGTGGTGCTCGACGATCCGGCCGCCCGCTTCGGCAACCGAGTGCAGCACCACCGCATTCAGTTCCACCAACGCCCGTTCTTTCCGCAGGGATCCGGGCGCGTCGATCCCGTGTCCGATTTTTTCTGCCCCGAGCGCAGGAAAGGGTAACGCCCTTCGTCTGCCAAATTTCGGCTGCGGATTTCCGTCCCCACCGACCACCCGCTGCAGGGCGCCGCCGGATACTCAGTCGCTGCGACGCGGAGCACCCTGTCGCAGACGACCGGCCCGGCATCCCACTTGAGGCCGAGTTCACGGAACCAGCTCGGCGGCGGGCGGGGCAGCGGCACTTCCTTCACGCAACTTCGAGGAACGGAATAAAGCGCGGCGCGTTCGTCTCGCCCGACGTGTTCAGCGCATCGCCCAACCCCGCGCCGCGCTCACGATGGCCCGCGTAGCTCGCCCGTTGCCGATTCCGGATCACGGGGCGGGGTGGCCTCGCTCAGCAGGAGCAAACACCGACATCACCGGCCAAATGTCACCCTCTCCCGTGGCCAACTCGAGGTGCGCGCAGAGCGCGGCATACCTCCCGACCAAATGCGTCACCGAACGGCCATCGCGCACCCGCAGCCTCCGCCACGAGAGGCGACCGATACCGCGCGCCTGATTCCGCCACGCGAACCGGGCCGCTAACGCGAGCTC
>JBIKOK010000201.1:0-12191 GCA_044358025.1 Opitutaceae bacterium | reverse complement strand
CACCGGCGGGGTCTGACGCCGCTTCCGCCGCCCAAACGCCCTCGAACCCACCTCGAATCGTCCTCGAACCGTCCCCGAACCGTCCCGGAAGGTTCCGGCCAGCTTCCCTGAAGGATCCGGCCACCGTCCCCTCCGGTCGCGCTCGCCCCTCGCAAGGCTCTGCGCCGTCGCCGGGGCCGCCGGTCTGGTCTGACGCCGCTTCCGCCGCCAAAACGCCCTCGAACCCACCTCGAATCGTCCCCGAACCGTCCCGGAAGGTTCCGGCCAGCTTCCCGGAAGGATCCCGGAAGGATCTCGCCAGGATCCGGCCACCGTCCCCTCCGGTCGCGCTCGCCTCGAAACCGACGCGCTCCCGCAACGGAGCGGCGGTTTCCCAACCGCCGATTATCAGGCTCGCCCCCATCCATCCCCCTTTCCTGAAGAAAATTGGCCGCACCGAGCACACCGAGTTTCGAACCGAGGTCCCGGAGCCCCACACCGGGTCCGCTCGGTGCGGTGCGGTCGCAGGGGCGCCATGACCTCGGCAAGAAAAACGGGTGGGCCCTCGGGCCTCCCGACGCCGGATCACGCTCCGCCATCCTCCCCTCGATCATCGTCTCGGGTCAGCGCCACGGCCAAGACCCCATGGCCGATCTGAAGGCTCTCCTCACCCGCCTGCCGCGGATGACCCACCGCGACGACCTCTGCGCCCTTACGCCACGGGCGTGGAAACCGGCTTCGTCGTAGTTCCAATCTTATTGGTGACCATTGCGACCATCGTAGTGGTCACCATTGAGATCTCACATTGGTAACCATCAAGATCTCACGTGGGGGGACCTCGGCCGGCCGGATACACTTATTCCCGTTCGCTTTCGAGATGAGATTCCCGCGATTTGTCGGAGCCTGCTTGCAGGCGATGGCTATGAGCGGAATCGCCTGCAAGCAGGCTCCTACCTTCCGGCAGATTAGTCTCAACGTGGTCCCGAATTTAAATAACCACACCCTGAACCGACCGCCGCCCGGCGGGCCTCACGGCCCCGGGGCAAAACCGTCTTCGGTGCCGCCCTGGGCGTGGTAGGCGCCGGTGCGCGTCGTGCCGCTGCGCACGTTGTAGAGTTCGATCACGCGGGTGAGTTCGAAGAGGCTGAGGCGGCCGTCGCGCGTGGAGTCGGCGGTGTGGTAGGTCGCGAGCGCGACTTCGGCCTCGGGCGCGCGGGGTTGGTCGGCGACAAATCCGTCTTCCGTGGTGGTCGTCGCCACCGCATAGGCGCCGGTGCGTGCGGTGCCATTGCGGGTGTTGTAGAGTTCAATCACGCGGGTGAGCTCCGTGAGGCCGAGGCGAAGATCGCGGTTGGTGTCGGCATGATGCAGCACCGGCGCCGCGGCGACCATGAGGGGAACGGGCGCGGTGAGCGTGGGCGTCGCTCCATTTCGCACGAGCGCGGTCGCAGCGAGGGTGCGCACGGCGGTCTCGCCGGCGGGGACGTTCAGAACATAGGTAAAAACGAGCGGGCTCGCGGGTGGCGTGGTCCACGACCAGCCGAGGGTGCCGGTGGCGCCGACGGCCGGCTTCACGTCACCTTCGCCGCTACCGCCACCATAGCTCCAACCGGCGGGGAGCACGAGCTCCCAGCCCAGCCCGCCGGCGACGCCGGAATAAGTGAGCGTGTTCGTGACACTCGCGGTGCTGCCGGCCACGTAGCCGTGACCGACGACCGTGTGGGTGGCGAATTGCGTGACGAGCGTCAGCGCGACGGCGGTCGAGGTCGCGGAACCGCCGGCGTTGGTCGCGACGACGGTGTAGTCCGCGGCGTCGGAGAGTTGCGTTGCGGCGAGCGTGAGCGTCGCGGTGGTGGCGTCAGCGATGGCGGTGCCGTTTTTGCGCCACTGGTAAGTGGGCGCAGGTCGACCGATCGAGACGATGCCAAAGGTCGCGGGTTGACCGGTCACGACGGTGATGGGCTGCGGCGGGGCGACGATGGCGGCGGGCGAGGCAGAGGCGCGCTGCGCGTCAACTTCGAAGATTTCGACGAGCACGAGGCCGGAGGCACTGCCGGGGCCGGACACTTTCAGCGTGAAGGTGCCACCGGCGGGCGGTGTGAAATTGAGCGCAGCGTCCTTGCTCGCGTTGGGGATCGGCATCGCGCCGACGCTGGCCGCGAGCGCGGCGAGCGCGGAGTCGCCGGACCAATCGTCGTTGGCGGCGAGTGGTGTGCCGTCGGCATTGAAGACGGCAAGGCGCGGATCGGCGAGCGCACCGGGAGTGTTGAGCGTCGGGCCGAGGGCGCGGATGAGGTAGCTGCGGCCGGCGGGCGCGCCGGAGAGGTTGAAGCCCTGGATGAAGGCGTGGTTGCCCGAGCCGGCGAAGGCGGTGGCGGCGAGATAGACGGTGCGCGGAGTGGATTCGGCATCGTAGATTTCCAGCAGCGCCACGCCGCCGGTGCCGGCAGCACCCGTCAGGCGCACATGATACGTGCCGGGTGAGAAGGAGCGAAGCACGGCGGCATCTTTGCCGCCCGCGGGAAGCGCAAACGCGCCGACTTGCGCGGAGGTGGCGAATACTTGCGAGACGTTGGACGCGACGGCCCAATTGTCGTTGGTCGTCACGAGGGCTCCTGTGGCCGACGTGATGGTGAGCTGCGGATCGGCGAGCACATCGGTGACGCCAAACGTGGCGAGCGCGGGACCGACGCCGCGGATGAGCATGAGTTTCGACACGGTGCCCTCGATCGTAAATGTGCCGGTGAGTGCAAACGCCCCCGCGGTGGCATGCGTGGAGCCGGTGAGGAGGCCGCGCTCGGCGAGGGTGGGATTAACCACGACAACGATATCGCCGGAGGTGCTGCTGCCAAGACCGTTGCTAACCGTCACCGTGTAGGTTCCGGCACTGGACGCGGAGGTGCTGGTGAAGGCGAGCGTGGCCGAGGTCGATCCGGAGAGCGGGAAGCCGTTGCGATACCATTGGTAGATGGGCCCAGGCACGCCGGTGGCGCTGACAGAGAGCGTGAGGGGCTGGCCGGCCGTGACGGATTGCGAGGGCGATTGCGCGGCGATGACCGGAGCGGTGTCGCCGGACGGATCGCGCAGCCCGAGGGTATGGCCGTAGCCGGCGGAGAGCATGAGCGCCGGCGCAAGGGAGGCTGCGCCGGAAGCGAGGATCCCTGGCGATGAGGAATAGTAGGATCCGCTCCCCCATGTCACGATGGTGCCATCGGATTTGCGCGCGTAGCTGATCGCGTAGCCGGCCACGACGGCGGTGACACCGGTCAAGCCAGAGGGCACCGTGAGGTAGCTGGAGGTGGTGGAGGTATTGCCGCTCCAACCCGCAACGGTGCCATCGGCTTTCAGGGCGAGCCCGTGATCGCCGCCGTAGGAAATCGCGACGACGTTCGTCAACGTGGAGGGAACCACGACCGGAGTCGTATCGCCATAATACCACTGGACGACGGTGCCGTCGGCGCGCAGGGCGAGGAGCGCGGAGCCACCGGAGGCGATCCCGACGACCTCGCCGAGCCCCGGCGGCACATTGGCCAGCACACCGCCGGAACTCCACACCACGACCGTGCTGTCGGACCGCAGCGCCATCGCATAGCTGGCGCTGGCGCCGGCGGCAATCGCCAGCACACCCGTCAATCCGGCGGGAGTGTAGTTGATCGAGCCCCACGTGCTCACCGTGCCGTTGGCCAGAAGCGCCATACTGAAACCGCTGCCAGCGGCGATCGACACCACATTGGCGAGGCCCGCGGGAATGCTGGTGCCCCCCCCCGCGTTGCCGCCCCACGCAACAACGGTGCCGTCGTCCCGCAGCGCGAGGCTGTGGGAGTTGCCGGCCGCCACGCTGACGACCGAACCGAGTCCGGCGGGCAGTGAAGCCTGGCCGGAGGTGTTGTCACCCCACGCGCGGACCTGCACGCCGTCGGCGACCGAAACGAAAACGGGCGCACTCACGGCCGGCCCGACGGCGTTGGTGGCGACGAGTTGGTAAACGCCGCCGTGAGCCCAGGTCGCGGCGGAGACCGAATAGTTGGCGGAGGTTGCGCCCGGGACGGGCTGACCCGTGCGGCGCCATTGATAGGTGACCGCCCCGGGCAGCGCCGAGGCGCCCGTGAGCGCGAGGGACTGGCCGGCGGCGAGAGCCACGCGACCCGCGGGACTCGCCGTCGCGCCGGCGGTGGGGTTTACGGTGACGTCCGCGGGATCGCTCGTAACGAAGCCGAGGTAGTTCGACAACACCACATCGTAGGAGCCGCCCTGACTCGGAGCAACGGTGGGCAGGCGTAGGCTGGGATTGGTCGCGCCCGGGATCGCGGCGCCACTCTTGCGCCATTGGTAGGCGAGTGGCGCGGTGCCGGAGGTCGCGGCGACTTGAAGCGTGAACGATTGCCCGGAAAAGGCGCTCACGCCCGCTGGCGGCGTGACAACGAGCGGCGCGGTATCCGCCGTGGCATCGCGCACGACGACCGAAAAGGAGGAGCCGCCGTCGAGGTCGAAGACATTGGCCAAACCTGCCGGGACGGTGATCGGGTCGGAGCCGTAATAACTATTGGAAAAAGAGCCCCACATCACGACGGTGCCGTCGGCCTTCAACGCGAGCGCGTGCGCATCGCCGGCGGCGATCCGCACCACATCGCTCAAACCTGCAGGCACCAAGGTCTGGGTTGAACCGTTGTAACCCCACGCAACGACGGTGCCGTCGGCCTTCAGCGCGAGGCTGAAACTGCTGCCGGCGGCGATCGCCTTGACGCCAGTCAACCCGACGGGAATCGCGCTCTCGCCATTCGTGTTGCGACCCCAGCCGACCACGGTGCCGTCGGCGCGCAAGGCGAGGCTGAAGCCATCGCCGGCCGAAACCGCGACGACGTTCGACAATCCCGCCGGCACCGCCGCAGCGGGGGTGTTGCCCGGGCCCCATGCGGCCACGGTGCCGTCGTTTTTCAGGGCGAGTCCGTGAGCGGTGCCCACCGAGATCGCGACGACGTTGGTCAGCCCTTCGACCACCGCGGCCATCGGGCCGACACTGTTCGAGTAATAGTAGGAGTCTTCCGCCCACGACAGCACGGTGCCATCGGAGCGAAGGAGGCCGAAGAGAGAGGAGCCGACGCCGATCGCGACGATGTTGGTCAGCCCGGCGGGCAAGAAATCTTGATAATTGTAACTGGTGTTTCCCCACCGGGCGAGTGAGCCATCCGCTTTCAAGGCGAGGGTCGCGTAGCCTCGCGCGGACACCGCGATCACCGGGCCGAGTCCGGCAGGTACCGGCGCGTAGTTCCCCGGGACACCCCACGCGAGCACCTGCGTCGCCACTGGCACAACCGGCACGAAAATTGGCGCGCTCAACCCGGGACCGGACCCGTCGTTATACAGCGCCTCGTAATATCCGCTCTGCGCCAGCGTGGCGCCGGTGATCGCGTAGGAGCGCGAGGTTGCGTCGGGCAGCGCCACGCCGTTGCGGCGCCACTGCACGGTCGCAGAGCCGCCGATCGACGCGGCGAGGCTCAGCGTGAGGGACTGGCCAACGGTGAGCGGGTAGCGACCGCCGGTCGTCGGACTGACCATCGGAGAGGCGTTCAGGCTCAAGTTCACGGGCGCGGTCGAAACGGCCCCGAGCGAATTCAAAGCGGTGACGTAATAGGAACCGGCGCTCGCGGCGACGACGTTGATCGCGTAGCTCGAAGAAGTCGCACCGGCGATCGCGACGGTGTCCTTGAACCACTGGTAGGTGAGGGAGGCCGTGCCGGCTGTCGCGGTCGCGGCGAGCGTGACGCCCTGACCGAGGTTCGCGGCGACGCCTACGGGGGAGGCCGTGAGCACAGGTGCGGAGTCGTTCGAGGCGTCGCGAAGCGCAAGACGCAGGTTGGCGCCCGCCGAGATCGCGACCACAGAGCGCACCCCCACGGGAAAAGGCACCGTCCCACCGTCGGAACTGTTGTTACCCCAGAGAACGACGGAGCCATCGGATTTCAACGCAACGGCCTGGTAGGACGAAGCCACGAGCGCAGTGACGCCGGTCAAGCCGGCTGGCACCGTGCCCACGCCGTAGTAATTCGAGCCCCACGCCACCACCGCCCCGCCGACTTTCAAAGTGAGGCTCGTGGTGTAGCTGGTCGCGACCGCGAGGGCCGGCGCCGCCGTAGCGGGGATCGTCCGCAGCCCAAAGCTGTTATCGCCCCAGGCGGTGATCGTGCCATCGGCGGTGATGGCATAGGCCACACCGCCCGAGTTCGAGATCGCGACGACCCCGGTGAGGCCCGCTGGAACGGACAGCAGGCCATTGTTGTTGTTGCCCCAGGCTACGACCGTGCCATCGCCTTTCAGGGCGAGGTTGGCACCGCCTGCGGCAATCGCGACGACGTCGGAGAGGCCGGGTGGAATCGCCAACTGAGCGTAGTCGTTGTAGCCCCAACCCACAACCGTGCCGTCGGATTTGAGCGCCAAGCTGTGGCTGTAGCCGCCAGAGACCGCGACCACCCCGGAGAGGCCAGCGGGGATCGTCGTCACGGTCGAATCTCCGCCCCACGCCTGCACGGTGCCGTCGGATTTCAAGACGACGCCGTGATTCGTTCCGGCGGAAATGGCGACAGCCGTAGTCAGACCGGCCGGCACGGGGACATTCGGTCCCCAACTGATCACCTCAGTCGCAGGGTAGCTCACGTTGACGAAAATCGCCGGCGCCGTCGCGGTGCCGACGGGGTTGCTCACGACAGCCTGATAATAGCCGGTGTCCTGGGCCGAGGCATTGGCGATCGTGTAAGTCGCGCCGGTGGCACCAGCGAGCGGAAGACCATTGCGTTTCCAGCGGTAGGCGAGCGGCGTGCTGCCGTTGGCGGTGACCGCGAGGATGAGCGACTGGCCCTTTTGCACCACCTGGCGGCGAGCACTCGCAAGACTGACCGTGGGAGCCACGAGTGGGGGCTGCACGGTGATCGTGACGCTCTGACTCGCGAAGCCGAGGGCGTTGGTGACGTGAACGGTGAAGGTGAAAGGGGAACCGCCGGTGTTCGAGGGAGTGCCCGAGATAACTCCGGTCGACGCGTTGAGGCTCGCCCACGAGGGAAACGTGCCGCTCGTCAGGCTGAAGGCGGGGATGGGGATGCCGGCGGCCACCACCGAATACGAACCGGCCGCGCCGGCGTAAAACGTCGCAGCGCCCGTGCCCGCCACCACCGGTGCCGAGGTCACCGCGAGCGTGGCTGGGAGCGAAGTGACGGTGCCGGCGGCGTTGACGATCACGCAGCGGAACTGATCGCCACTCATCGCCGCGACGAGGCCGGTTACGACGAGCGAGGCCGTCGTCGCACCGGAGTAGGCGCCGCCATCGGCCACATTGACAAAACCAGCACCGGGCGCGATCCCCGCCTGACGCTGCCACTGGTAAAGGAGCGACGCACCGCCCGTGGCGGTGACGGCAAACGTCGCGTTCTGACCCGCGGCGGCGGTGACTGCGACGGGAGGAGACGAGACGGTCGGAAGCGGGACGAAGGTCGCCTTGCGAATCGTCTGATTCCCGGAATCGGCGACGTAGACGTTGCCCGCGAGATCGAGGGCGAGGCCGTTCGGCGAGGAGAAACGGGCGCTTGCTCCAAAACCATCTGAGCTGCCGGAGACACCGGCGGTGCCGAGGATCGTCGTCACCGCTCCGGCGGGCGTGACGCGGCGGATCACCTGATGCGAATATTCCGAGACGAACACATTACCCGTGGGGTCCACAGTCAGTCCACCGAGCGAGCCGAACCGCGCGGCCGAACCCGTGCCGTCGACGGGAGAATTATAGTAATAACCGCTCGTCCCACCCGCTAGCGTGGTGACCTCGCCGGCCGCGGAGATTCTCCGAATCGTGTAATTACTGCGGTCGGCGAGGTACAGATTGCCCGCTGCATCCACGCCGATTCCGCCGGGCGAGTAAAAGCGCGCGAGCGGCGCGGGACCGTCGACATTGCCGTAGATGCCGGCCAGCCCTGCGACAGTCGTGACGTCGCCGGCCGGGGTGATTTTGCGCACGGTGTGATTACCGGTGTCGGCGACGTAGAGCGATCCCGCGGTGTCGAGGGCGATGCCCAGCGGAGCGTTGAAGCGCGCGAAGCCGCCGTTGCCGTTGGCGCTGCCGGCGGTGCCGGGCTGGCCCGCGACGAGGGTGGATGAGCCATCGGCGGCGAAGCGCCGGATCACGTGGCTCTGGGCGTCGGCGAGATAAACGACTCCGGCAGCGTCCACGACGATCGCCCACAGGCTGTTGGAGAAACTCGCCACGGTGGTGACGACGCCGGCCGGAGATATCTTGCGCAGCGCGAGGTTGTAGGTGTCGCCGACAAAGACGTTGCCCGCGGCATCCACAGCCACGCTCGCGGGCGTGGAGAAGCGCGCGGCCGCGCCGGTGCCGTTGACGTTGCCGGGATTTCCGGGCGAGCCCGCGAGAGTGCTGGCCTGGTAGGTCTGCGCGAGAGCGAACGGGACCACGGCGGCGAAAACCGCGAGCAAGGTGCAAAACCCGGCGAGGACGGGGAGTTTCATAAGCGGAGGGAAATCTTGAGCGGACGTGAGCCCCTCACGGCCCCGGGGCAAAACCGTCCTCGGTGCCGCCCTGGGCGTGGTAGGCGCCGGTGCGCGTGGCGCCGGCGCGCACGTTGAAGAGTTCGATTACGCGGGTGAGTTCGAAGAGGCTGATGGTCGCAGTGCGGTTCACATCGGCGGAATGGAAACGCGCGAGCGTCGCCGGCGCCGCCGCGGGTGTGACCGGGTCGAGCCCGAAGCCGTCTTCGGTCCCGTCTTGGATCAGGTAACGGCCGGTGCGCGTCGTGCCGATCCGCGTGTTGTAGAGTTCGATCACGCGGGTGAGTTCGACCAAACCTACGCGTGAGTTGTGATCGGTATCGGCGGAATGCCAATCGAGTGCAGAGAAAAACAACAGAGGATCGGGGCGTGCGACCAAGTTGTAGCTGCCAACCGCGGAGGCAGGGATATTGAGGGTGTAACTAAACGCCACCGGACTGGTGGATGGTGTCGTCCACGCCCAACTCAGCAACGAGGTATCTCCGAAGCGCGGTTTGACGTCGCCTTCGTTGCCCACGCTCGAAGCAAAGGACCATCCGTTCGGCAAGATGACTTCCCATCCCAACGACTCTGATGATCCCACATAACTCAACGTGTTGGAGATCGTCACCGTGCCGCCAGGTAAGAAATTAACGCCCACTTGCGCATGAGTCGCTGCCGTTCCGGCGGGAACCACGTTCACGCTGGCTATTTCGCTCAACACATTCCCGACGGAATTGGTGACGAGCACCGAGTAGGCCCCGGCGTGCGCCAAAGTTATCTCCGCCAGTGTGAGTGTGGTCAAAGTCGCACCGGAGATAACCCCGCCGTCTTTGCGCCACTGATAAGCGAGAGGACTGTCGCCCGCTGCCACAACAAATAGTGTCACATTGCTCCCGCCGACCACCGACTGCCCGACGGGCTGCGCAGTGATGACGGGAGTCCCCGGCACGTTCGTGACCACCACGTTCGCTGCCGCTGATGTCACCGTGCCGGAGCCATTGCTTACCGCCACTGTGTAGCCGCCACTATTGGCCAATTGGAGATTGGCCAGCGTCAGCGTCGCCGAAATGGCGCCGGGGATCGATTGCCCGTTAAACTTCCACTGGTAAGTCAACGGAAGCGTGCCCGCAGCCGAGACACTCAACGCGATCGTGCTCCCGACGTTGGCCGTGCGATTTTGCGGGGGCGTGCTGACGGTTGGAACTGTTCCCGACGTGGGTGGATTGACTGTGAGCGCCACCGCGTTCGACGTCACGCTGCCCAAGTAATTGCTGATCACGACATCGTAGCTCCCAACATGGGACGTCTGCGCGCTCGCGACGACGTAGCTCGCGTCGGTAGCCCCGGAGATATTCGTGCCGTTTTTTCTCCAAACAAAACTCGGGGCAGGCGCCCCCGAAGCCACCACCGAAAGTGTCACGGTCTGCCCCTGAGTGACCGTCGTATTCACGGGTTGCGCGATGATCGCGGGTTCGACATCGGAAGACGCGTCGCGAAGCGCGAGCACGTGTTCGCTCCCACTCGCGACGAATAAAACCTTCCCGAGATCCACAGGCACAGTCGCCTGCCCACTGCTGTTAGAACCCCAAACGACCAACGTTCCGTCCTCTTTCAGCGCGACGCTGTGGTAGTTTCCTGCAGCCACCGCTATCACACCGCTCAACCCATTCGGAACGGTTACTTGGGCTTCGATATTGCGCCCCCATCCGACCACCGTGCCATCGCTCTTCAACGCGAGGCTGTGATACCATCCTCCGGCCACCGCCACCACGCCGCTCAAGCTACTCGGGATCGTGGTTTGACCGTAGAAGTTGTAACCCCAGGCGACGACCGTGCCATCGCTCTTTAACGCGATGCTGTGATTTCTTCCTCCGGCAACCGCGACCACGCCGGTCAATCCACTCGGGATCACGGTTTGACCGTCGCCGTTGAGACCCCAAGCGACCACCGTGCCATCGCTCTTCAACGCGAGGCTGTGATTTTCACCAGCGGCAGCGGCAACCGCCACCACGCCACTCAAGCCATTCGGGATCGTGGTTTGACCGGAGCTGTTGGCACCCCATGCGACCACGGTGCCATCGCTCTTCAACGCGAGGCTGTGGCTGCCTCCTCCGGCAACCGCCACCACGCCGGTCAATCCACTCGGGATCGTGGTTCGACCGAAGTCGTTGTTACCCCAAGCGACCACCGATCCATCCGATTTCAAAGCCACACTGTGACTTCCACCGGCGGCAAGCCCGACGACTCCGGCAAGTCCACTCGGAACCGTCGTCTGACCGAAACCACCATTCCCCCAAGCGCGCACTTCGGTCGGCACGATCACTCGCACAAAAACCGCCGGCCCCGCCAGCGGCCCGGTGGCGTTGGTCACGACGAGTTGGTAGTAACCAGAATCGCCCAGCGCCACATTCGCGCGTGTGTAATTTGCCGTCGTCGCTCCCGGAATCGGGCGGCCATTTCGTCGCCACTGGTAGGTCACGGCGCCCGGGAGGAGGGTTGAGCCGGTCAAGGCAAGGCTTTGACCTGGTGTCAGAACCTGCAATCCAGCGGGATTCATCGCCACGGCTGCCGCCGGGTTTACGGTGACCGAAGCTGCGGCGCTTGTGACCGAGCCGAGCCAATTCGAGACCACCACATCGTAGGTGCCGGCATCGGCCGCCGTTACCCTCGGCAGGCTCAACGCAGCGCCAGTCGCTCCAGAAATCACCGCCCCTGCCTTCCGCCACTGATAACTGAACACGTATCCGGTGCCGACGCTCACACCGACGTTTAAAGTCACATCTTGCCCGACAAAGGCATTTCGCGAAGGGGGCGGTGTTGTCACGGTGGGGACTGTGTCTTGAGCGCTTTCGCGCAGCACGACAGAGAATCCATTTCCACCGGCAATCTTCCTAACACAGTTTAGACCCGATGGCGCTGCAGTCTGACCTTCACTATTCCTGCCCCACGCTACGACCGTGCCATCGGATTTCAGTGCGAGACTGTGGTTCTGCCCTGTCGCAATCGCTACTACGCCGCTCAACCCATTTGGCACGCTGACTTGGCCGGAATCATTGACTCCCCACGCCACGACCGTGCCGTCGGATTTCAGCGCAAGACTATGGGCGCTTCCTGCCGCCACCGCTATCACACCGCCCAGACCGCTGGGCACTGCCGTCTGACCGTAAAAATTTGAGCCCCACGCTACGACCGAGCCATCGGATTTCAGCGCAAGGCTGTGATAATAACCGGCTGCCACCGCAGCTACTCCGGTTAGCTCACCTGGACTCGTCGCCTGTCCATAGTCGTCGTAGCCCCAGCCAACCACGGTGCCGTCGGAGCGCACGGCGAGACTGTGGTAATAGCCTGCTGCCACCGCCAAAACGTTACTCAGCCCGGCAGGCACATTTGTCTGGCCGGCGTTATTGAAGCCCCAAGCTACGACCGTTCCGTCGGTTTGGAGCGCCACGTTGTGAAACCCACCGGCTGCCACGCTGGCGATATTGCTCAGCCCGGGGGGAATTGTGCGCTGCCCATTGGTGTCCGAACCCCACGCCGCCAAGGTGCCATCGGACTTCAAAGCCACCGTGTGAGCGTTGCCGGAAACAATCGTGGTAGCGGAACCCAACCCGCTTGGGATCGTCGTTTCGCCCGCAGCATTGCTGCCCCATGCGATAAGTTGTCCGCGCGACGTCGCTTCTTGA
>JBIKOK010000397.1:0-3570 GCA_044358025.1 Opitutaceae bacterium | reverse complement strand
ACGCCGACGGCACCGAAGAACTCTACGACGTCGTCAAAGATCCGAACGAATGGGACAACCTCGCGCCTCAGGAAAACTATTGCGCCGTAATGGCCGAGCTACGTCAAAGCGCACCCAAACACTTCGCCCCGCCCGGCCCGGAGTCGAATGCCCTTCGCCTCGTCACCGAGGGCGAGCGTTTCCACTGGGAAGCGAAAGCCGCGGGCTCATCGAAAAAAGCCAAAGCCGCCAAGTAGCGGCCTACAGTGATTCTTCTAAAACACTTTCCGCGGTCGCTCGTCCTCCTGCTCGGCTTTGGTTCACGCTTGCGCGTGCAGGCACTGCCTCTGCGCTCAGTGCGAGACCCAACGCCCTCGTCATCGCTATTGAAGCCCTGAGTGGCGAGCTTGGTCCCGCCTCGTCGAAGACGCTGGATTTTGAGTTTGCCGGCCGGGTTGTCCCGGGCTTCACGCGTTGCTGACGGGACCGACCGGAGATGAGCGATTTCGCCAAGTATCAGAGCGTCGCGGAGGATTCCCTTGTGGAAGGTGACCGGACAAATTCTGTTTACCCGATCCGGCGGCGATGTTCGCTGCACACCTCCTAATCTCCCATGCGTTCCTTCCCGATGGCGTCGTTGCGTTTCCTTTTCGTCTTCCTCGGCGCCGGGGCGGCTTCTGCGGCCGGGCGCACCGAGGCGCAGCTCGCGGAGGTGCGGGCGATCGGCGAGCAACGATGCGACGCGTTCTTCCGCGGACAGGCGGGGGAACCGCTGGTGCGGGCCGCGATAAAGAAGGACTGGAATAAGCGCGGCGACTACACCCGCGACTACGGCCACTCCATTGTCGTGTTCGCCATGCGCGCGCTGCACCTGAACGAGCAACTGCCCGAGGCGAACGCGGCGTTGCGCGAGCTTTGCCAGTATCACCTCGACCGGCCGCAGACGCTGCTGGAGGTGCACAGTTTTCCCTCGGTCACGGATGCGCTGGCGCGGATGTGCGTGTTTTATGGTCCGCGTGGGTCGAAGGCCGCGGGCCGGCTTTCTGGCGAGACCTACGCGGTGATTTTGAAAACGATGTGGGAGTGGGTGCAGGTAAAATCCAAGCTGACCCAGACGGAGGTGGCCGACGGGAAGATTTGGTGGCTCGAGCACTCGGAGAACCACCACGCGCAGCATTTCTCGACGTGTTGGAGTTTCTCGAAGCTGTTGAAAGACGAGTCGGACTACCGTGATCGCAGGTATGCCGATGGGCATTCGTCGCGGGCGCACTACGAGGCTTGGACGGCGTTTATACGCGAGTATCTGCGCGAGCGCGCGGCCAAAGGGATGCTGATGGAAATCGACTCACCGTCCTACGCGTCAGCCACCCTGAAAGGTATCTACAGCCTCTACGATTTTAGCGACGACGCGGTGCTGAAGAAGCGGGCGGGGCAATTTCTCGAACTTTACTGGGCGCTGTGGGCAGAGCAGCAACTCGATGCGGTGAGTGGTGGCGCGAAGACGCGCACGTATCCGGAATCGGCGCAGCGCGGCACGGATTTTTTGCGCCGCGCGGCGTGGTATAGCCTGGGCATGGGCGACCCCCAGTTTGTGCATGCCTCCATGCTTCCGTTCGTCACGACAACCTGGCGGATGTCGGACTTGGTCGTGGATCTGGCGCGCGACACGAGCGGCGCCGGCACCTACGAAGTGCACCAGCGGCGGATGGGCTTGGCGCTGGCAGGCTATGACAAGCCGACCCATTACCGCATCCGGCCGGACTTCGGCGGGATCGTGCGTTACGGCTACCGGACGCCGGAATTCATCATGAGTTCGCTGTGGTTGGAGGCACGGCCGGAGAGCGACTGGGCGGCCATCAGTGCACAGAATCGCTGGATGGGCGTGATTTTCCGCGGCGACACCGACGCGCGGATCTATCCGTTCGCGGCGAACAAGGACGGTGGAACGGTCAACAACGCGCATTGGGCGGTGCAGGCGCGTGGCACGCTCATCGCGCAGAAACTCAAGACGAGCCGCCGGGCCGATGAGTGGCGCGTGTGGTTTTCCACCGCCGGGCTGACTGCGCCGGTGCGCGAGGGCCGCTGGGTCTTTGCGGAGGCGGCGGGCGCCTTCGCGGCCGTGCACGTGGTGCACGGTGAGTTTGCGTGGCGCGACACGCCGGCGACGAAATTCGGTCGATCGCTGAAATGCGCCGACGATTTTTCCCCGGTGATCATCGAGGTGGCGGCGAAGACGGACTACGCAACCTTCGAGGCGTTTCGGAATGCGGTGCAGGCGCGGAAGGTGGAGGTGACGGACGGCGTGCTGAATTACACGGGGCTCGGCGGGGAGCGTTTTCGTTTCACGCTGGATCAGAGCCGGCTCCCGGAGGTCAACGGGAAGCCGCTGGACCTCGCGCTGGCCAAGGTGTTCGACAGCCCATTTGTGCAGTCGGCGTGGAATAGTGGCGTCGTGACGATTCAGAAAGGTGGGCGCAAGACGGTGTTGGATTTCAACCAGTGAGCCTGGCGGCAGCGCTCCCATTTTCGGCAAATACTCCGCCCCATGAAGAAAATCTGCGCGTTTATCGTCTGCGCTCTCTGTGCCGGTTATTATGCCGCCGAAGAACCCGCGAAGGCCAAGGGCGAGCCTCCGGCCGCTTTGTCCGGACCCAACCCAGCGGCAGCGGCGAAACCGCGACACGAAGCTTGGCTGGACGCCCACCGCAAACGCGACGCGCGCCTGCGAGACGGTAACGGGGATTTGCTGTTGATCGGCGACTCCATCACGGCCGGCTGGAGCAAGCACCCCGAACTCATCAAGAAGTTCTTTGGAGACCTGCACGTCGTCAATCTCGGTCACCCGGCCGACAAGACGGAAAATATCCTTTGGCGGATCCAGAACCACTCTTTTGAAAAAATAAACCCGGGCGTCGCCGTCATCATGGCGGGGACCAACAATTCGAACCATGAGGAGTATACGCCGGAAAAGATTGCTGGCGGAGTTCGGGCCATCGTCGCCGAGCTCCGTCAGAAACTTCCCCGGACAAAAATTATCCTGCTCGGAATTTTTCCGCGCGGCTCGCACGAGCAGCGCATCGAACTCAAGAAAGGAAGGACCGAGGCCGGAGGGAATCTGCAGTGGGCGAAGATCGACAGCGTGAATCGGATCTTAGCAGCCTTCGCCGACGGTCGGGAGGTGGTTTATCTGAATATCAATCGGGAGTTCTTGAATGAAAAGGGAGAGCTTCCGGTCGATGTCATGCCCGATCTGCTACATCCGAACGAAAGAGGCTATGAGATCTGGGGCCGAACGATGCAGCCGGTTGTCAGGGAGATGATCTCGTCCACGCGTTCGCCGAACTCGCAACGGTAATGGGCAAAGAAATAATTCGGTCTCACGGCGAAATCTCCAGCGAGGTTTCACGGGGGAACCCAATCCACGTCACAGACTGAGGTTGATAACTGTTTCAGTGCGACGCGGATTTCGACGCGTCTAGGGCGTGTTTTCAAAATCGATGAGTGAGCCAAGCCAGGACCGCCGCGAACTGGACGAAGGCGAGAAAAGTAACGGCAAGTTTTTCGAAACGGGTGCTGATGCGACGATGGCGT
>JBIKOK010000200.1:0-12250 GCA_044358025.1 Opitutaceae bacterium | reverse complement strand
CGCCGGCGGATTTTATTTTCTGTTTATCGCGCCGCAGCGCAAGAAGCAGAAGGCCCTTGAGAAAATGCTTTCGGAGTTAAAATCAGGTGACGAGGTCATCACGACCGGAGGAATCTTCGGCGTGATCGCGAACGTGAAGGACGACCGTTTTGTCGTCCGCATCGCCGACAACACGAAGATCGAGGTCGGCAAAGGTTTCATCCAGTCGGTCACGAAGAAGCAGGACGCGCCGGAGAAGAAATAAATTTTGCGCGGCGTGTCGCGCCACCCGGCCGAACCGGCCGGGGCTGGCGCGTGATGCGTCGGGCCATCCCTCTTAAACAAACCCAAACGAACCATGCTTAAACGTCACCTCTGGAAGATCGTCTTCTCCCTCGCCATCGCGGCATGGGGAATTTCCGAACTCCTCCCCCTGCAAGATGCCCCTTCCTTCGCGCAGTTCGCGAAGGAGCAAGCCACGGCCAAGCCGGCGGATTTCGCCAAACTCGTCGATGAGGCGTCAGCCCGGAAAAAAGCCGGTACCGCCGCCAGTGAGTTCGTGGCCCTGAAGCAGATCGGCAAAGAGAAGAAAATCGATCTTTCGCAGTATTTTCCGGACGTTCGTCTCGAGGCGACACTCAAGAACATCGAGAAGCGTAACAATATTCTTCTGAACGAACTCCTGCGTCGCTCGAAGGCGCGCCTGCAGTTGGGGCTCGACCTTGCCGGCGGTGTCGCGGTGACCCTCGAAGTCGACGAGAAATCCCTCAAGCCCGAAAATGAGGACGACCAAAAAACCAAGATCTCGAAAGCGATCGAGATTATCCATAACCGCATCGACGCGTTTGGGGTGTCGGAGCCGATCATTCGTGCGGTTGGGGCCAACCGAATCGAAATTCAGATGCCGGGCCTCAACACCAAGGACGATCCGGGCGTGCTCGACGCCATCAAGAAGCCGGCCCGGTTGGATTTTCGGGTGGTCAACCCCAGCGTAAGTCCCGGAGCGGGCGTCGAAATTCCGGCCGGTTATGAAATTTTGACGCTGGAAGACGAAGGACGTAACGGTGAAATTTTCACCGAAGAGCTGTTTGTCCGTCGTATTCCCGAGATGTCCGGGGACAAGATTTCCCGGTCAAGCGCGCGGCCGGACATTTACGGCAAGCCCGAGGTGGTGATGAATTTTACCAAGGAAGGTCGCACCCGCTTTGCGGAAGTGACTCGGGCGATCGCCGATGGTGGCCAGCAATCCGGGCGCGTAGGTCGCCTCGCGATTGTCCTCGACGGCAAACTTTATTCCGCGCCCACGGTTAAGCAGGAGATCGACAGCGAGTCCGCCCAGATCAGTGGCGGCAATATGTCGGACCGTGAAGCCATCCAGCTCGCGAACGTGCTCAACAACCCTCTCGCGGTCCAACTCGTCGTCAAAGAACAATACGAAGTCGGTCCGTCGCTCGCCAAGGACGCGGTCGATAGCGGGGTTCGTTCGGCGATCATCGGCACCGCGCTTGTCGCGGCGTTTATGATCACGTTCTACACGACGGGCGGACTGGTCGCGGTGGCGACCCTGGCGATCAACATTCTGATCATCCTCGGCGTCATGGCCAGCTTCGGTGCGACGATGACCCTGCCGGGCCTCGCGGGTATCGTTTTGACGATCGGCATGGCGGTCGATGCCAACATCCTGATTTTCGAGCGCATGCGCGAAGAGCTCGCGGCCGGCAAGAGCCTGGCCGCGGCCAACGAGAGCGGCTATTACAAGGCGCTCTGGACCATTCTTGATGCCCACGCGGTGCAGCTGATCATTTGCGCCATCATGATCTGGCTCGGCCAAGGCCCGATCAAGGGCTTCGGTGTGACCCTGGCGATCGGTGTCGTTTCGACCCTTTGCTCGGTGCTGATCACCGCTCACCTCATCATGGAGATGCTCATCGAGTCTGGTTGGATGAAGAAGCTCACGATGAACCACCTGTTGAAGCACATTAATGTGGATTTCATCAAATGGGGTAAGCCTGCTTTCATCGGCTCTTGGCTGGTGGTGCTGCTCGGCGTTGGCGTTGTCGTCTACAAGGGCAACGACATTTACGGCATCGATTTCGCCGGCGGCGACGAGATCAGGGTTGGCTTCAAGGAGAAGATTGATTCGGGCAAGATCCGGGAAATCGCCAAGGCGAACGGCATGCCGGCGGTCAACGTGACCTACGTGAGCGCCATCGGCAGTGGCACCGAAACGCTGAAGATCGAGACTCCGGAGGGGAAGTCGGGGGTGCTTTTGGTCGCGCTCCAGAAAGCCTATCCGGCCTCCGCGCTCGAGAAGATCGGTGAAAATCGGATCGGGGCGTCGATCGGCCGGGAAATCCAATGGAACGCGCTCAAGGCCGTCGGGGTTTCGATGGTGGTCATTCTCCTCTACATCGCTTTCCGCTTTGAGTTCGGGTTCGGTGTCGGCGCCATGTTCTCCACGTTCCACGACGTGCTGATGACGATCGGCATCTTCGTGCTGTTCGGTCACCAATTCTCGGCGCCGATGGTCGCGGCGATCCTGTGTATCGTCGGTTACTCGATGAACGAAACGGTCGTCGTGTTCGACCGCATCCGGGAGGAGCTCAAGCTCAACCCGACCGGTTCGCTGCGGGACATCATCAATCTGGCGATCAACAAGGTTTTCGCCCGCACGATCATGACGGCTTCGACGACGTTCTTGGCGGCGCTCGCGCTGTTTGTCTTTGGGGGCGGCGTGCTCGCGGACATTTCGTTTACGTTCCTGGTCGGCATTGTGACCTCGACCTTCTCCGCGATCTTCATCGCGGCGCAGGTGTTCTACTGGTGGCACAAGGGCGACCGGAAGCATGTCGAGGCGCATCAGGATGTCGCCCCGACCTACGAGTGGCAGGGTTCCAGCAAGGCATCGGAGTAAGTTGACTGGTGGGTGGGCGGCGCCCCTCAGGAGCCGCCGCCCGGGTGCCCGTCCGAACGACGGTGCCTGGACGTTGCCATCCACTGCTCAGCCCACGCCATGCGCTGGACTCATACGCCGCCGCCGGCCGAAGAGGTCGAGGCGCTCAGCCAAGGCGCCGGGGTGAGCCGCGTGCTCGCGGAGCTTCTGCATCGGGCGGGCCAACGCGATGCCGGGGCCGCCGCGGCGTTTTTGCAGCCGGCGCTCGCGTCGATCAACGATCCGTTTCTCCTGCGCAATCTGCAGGCGGGCGCGACCCGGCTGCGGGCGGCGATCGCGCACCGCGAGGACGTGGTGGTACTCGGCGACTACGATGTCGACGGCGTGAGCAGCACGGCCTTGCTCGTGATGATCCTCCGCCGCTTTGGGCTCAGTCCGCGGTTTGTGGTGCCGCGACGCTCGGCGGACGGCTATGGACTGTCGCGCAGCGCGATCGACCGGGCGCTGGAGGCGGGCAAACCGCATTTGTTCATCGCACTCGATTGCGGCACGAACTCCCACGAGGAGGCGGCCTACCTGCGCGGGCAGGGGATCGACGTGATGGTGATCGACCATCATCGGTCCCGGGAGCGCGTGCTGTCCGACGGCATTTTGATCAACCCGCATGTGGAAGCGGACGAGACCAACGGCGACGCGGCCTGGCGCCACCTCTGCACGGTAGGGCTCGTGTTCAAGCTCTGTCATGGGTTGTTGAAACAGCTGCGCACGGAAAACAACCCGATCGCTTTTCAGATCAAGCTGCGCGACCACTTGGATCTCGTCGCGCTGGGCACTGTGGCCGACCTCGTGCCTTTGCTGGGCGAAAACCGGATTCTGGCGCGGCACGGTTTGCGCATTTTGCAGGACACCCATCGGCCGGGGCTGCGGGCGCTCATGGACGTGGCGGGGGTGCGTCCCGCACAAGGACTCACGCCGACGGATATTTCGTTTCGGCTCGGGCCGCGCATCAATGCCAGCGGCCGGTTGGCCGACGCGGCGCTTTCCGTCGAGCTGCTGATCAGCGACGACAAACAGTTTTGCACGGACACCGCGGAGCAGTTGGACACGTTCAACCGCGAGCGACAGGACATCGAACGGGGCATCACGGAGGAGGCGGAGCGTCTGATCGAGACGCAGTTTTCCGCGTTGCCGGGCATCGTATTATTTCACGAGGACTGGCACCCGGGGGTCGTCGGCATCGTGGCCGGACGGGTGACGCGGAAATACAACCGCCCCTGCATCGTGCTCGGCAACGAGGGCGACATGGCCAAGGGCTCCGGGCGCAGCGTCGACGGCGTAAACCTGGTCGAGGTCCTGGGGACATGTTGCGAGAATCTCACGAGTTGGGGCGGCCATCCGATGGCGGTCGGGATTTCGCTGCCGAAGGTTCATTTGGATACGTTCCGGACGCGGTTCGCCGGGGCGGTGCGGGCCCACGCGGGCGGCGACATCACCGAGGCACGGCTGGATTTGGCGGCCTGGCTGATGCCCGAGCAGATCAACGAGCGGTTGATGGAGGAACTCGATTCGCTGCATCCGTTCGGCCAAGGCAATCCCGAACCGGTGTTTGGGGTGCGCGGGGTCGTGTTGCGCTCGGCCGTGGAAATTTTCAAGGAGCATCATTTCCGTTTCCACTTTGAGGACGGCCGGGGCCGGCGGATGCATGGCGTCGCTTGGAAGATGGCGGGCCGTCAGCCGCCGCTGGGCGTGCCGCTGGATTTCGCCGTCGAGCTGAAGTGGAATCATTTCAACAATCGGAAGCTGCTGCAGCTCGGGCTGATCGACTGGCGACCTTCGCGCTGAGCGGGAATGGCGACGCTTAGGCGTGCCGGCCGCGGGGCTGCGTCAGGCGGCGGCGGGCGGTGTCTTCCCGCGGCGGTAGCCGAGGAGGGCGAGGGCGGCAGCCATGCACAGGGCGGCGTCGGGTGGTAGACGCACCCGCCAAGTCGGCAAACAGTGCGTGGCCGGGAGTGCGGATTTCCTCCTCAGGATGGGCGCGGGGGCGGGGCGCGGTGGATTTGGGGCGTCCACGTCACGTAATTCGGTTCTTCATGAAGAAAGGCGTCCGGTGCGTCGGTGGCGTTAAACAGGTTCGCGTCCACCACGCGGGGGAGCAGGTCCGCGAGCGCGTAGGGGACGTGCGTGAGTCCGGCCGGCGGCAGGGACCAATGGCGGAAGTTCTCCGGCATGACGAGTTCGCCGCTGAGTTCGTTCGCCGGCACGCGCCGGAGCGTGCCTCCGAGCGCGAAATGATGCCAGAGCTCGCGCCGGGCGTCGGCGATCACACTCACGTCGGCCCGGCCCAACGCCTCGGCGGCAGCGGCCAGACTGCAATAAGTGAATACAGGCCGGGGGTTGAGCACGTTCCACGTTCGCAGCGCCATCGCACAGGTGCGGATGCCGAGCACCGAGCCGGGGCCGTCGCAGAATACGAACGCTCCGGCCTCGCCCACCGCGATGCCGAGTGCGGCGATGCTGCGGAAGAGGCCGACGCCGGTTTCTTCGTCCGAGCAGGCCCAGCGCGATCCCCCGGGCTCGGCGTTGGCGATCCAGCCGGTCTGTACGCGGGATGACGCGGCGTCGAGGACGAGCAGGGGCGCGTGGGCGGCGATCAGTTGGCGGAGGCTCGGCATCGGCGCGTGACGAAACGGCCGAGCGGGCGAGCGCGCAAGCCCGCAGAATCCGGCATTGACCGACGCATCTCGCGACGTAGCGTGGCCGATTCTTCCAACTTAAACCTGCCTGCCAACACTCCCGTGAACGTCCAACAGAACAGCCTCTCCGCCACGCGCAAAAGCCTTGTCGTCACGCTCGACCAGAGCGAGGTCGATGCCGAACATCAGGCGGTGGTCGCCGAATTCGCCAAGCAGGCCCGCCTCCCCGGCTTCCGTCCCGGCAAGGCTCCGGCCGCGATGATCGCGCGCCGCTTTGCGAAGGAAATCGCCGAGGAGTTTAAGCAGAAGGTCGTCGGCAAGGCCTATCGTGAAGGGCTGGAGAAAGAAAAACTCGACGTGCTCAACGTCGTGAATCTCGAGGAGGGCACCATCGCCGTCGGGACGGCCGCGACCGTCACGATCACCCTGGATGTCCGGCCCGAGTTCGTGCTGCCGGACTACACCCAGCTTCCGACCGAAATCACCTCCACCGACGCGACCGACGCCGAAGTGGACGGCGTGATCGAGGGGCTCCGCGGCGAGCGCGCCGATTTCAAGGTGGCCGACCGCCCCGCGCAAAAGAGCGATTATGTGAAGCTCGCCTACGAAGGCACCGTCGACGGACAGCCGATTGCCGACCTCGCGCCCGACAAGCAAATCTACGGCAAAGTCCCGCAGACGTGGGAAGAAGTTGAAGGCACCAACGAGGGCGTGATTCCCGGTCTCGGCAAACAGCTCGCCGGCCTGAAGGCGGGCGACAAAAAGGACGTTGCGATCACGTTTCCGGCGGAGTTCACCGCGGTGCCTGCGCTCGCCGGCAAGGCGGCCGTCTACCAGGTCGAGGTGCAGGAAATCCGCGAACGCGTGTTGCCCGCGCTCGATGCCGAGTTCTTCAAGGCCCAGCAGGTCGACGATCTCGCCGGGCTCCAGGCGCAGGTCCGGGCGAATCTCAAGGCCCAGAAGGATTATCAGAACCGCTCCGCGCAGCGCCGCCAGGTCACCGAAGCGCTCGCCGCGAAGGTCGATTTCCCGGTGCCGGATTCCCTCGTCGAGTCGGAGACGCAGGGCGTGCTTCGCCAGTTCATCGAAGAAAATATGCGCCGCGGCGTGCCGCAGGAGCAGTTCGAGAAGGACAAGAAGGAACTCTTCGAGGGCGCGAAGAAAGCCGCGACGAACCGCGTGAAGATGCAGCTCATCCTCGCGAAGATCGCCGAGGCGGAAAAGCTCACGGTCGAGAGCGGCGACATCGACGCGTTCATCTACCGCGAGTCCGCGCGCACGCAGCAGAAGCCCGAGAAGCTGGTGAAGACGCTCACGACCGATCGCGAGCAGCTCCGCGCGGTGCAGCAGAACATCATATTCGACAAGGCGGTTGATTTCCTGGTGTCCAAGGCTACGGTGACCACCGTCCAGCCAACGGCCTGATCGGCCGAAATCACCACCACATCACCCGTGAGCTACTACGTTCCCATCGTTCTCGAAAACACCGGCCGCGGCGAGCGGTCGATGGACATCTATTCGCGCCTGTTGAAGGACCGCATTATCTTCATCGGGACGCCGATCGACGACACGATTGCGAATCTGGTGATCGCCCAGCTCCTCTACCTGCAGATGGAGGATTCGAAGAAGGACATCCATCTGTACATCAACTCGCCGGGTGGCGTCGTCACGGGTGGGATGGCCATCTACGACACGATCAATTTTCTGCAATGCGATGTGGTGACCTATTGCGTGGGCATGGCGGCGAGCATGAGCACGGTGCTCCTCGCCGCCGGCACGAAGGGCAAGCGTTTCGCGCTCCCCAACAGCCGCGTGATGATCCACCAGCCGAGCGGCGGCGCCGGCGGCCAGGCCTCCGACATCGCCATCGCCGCGAAGGAGATTCTCCGTTGGCGCAAGACCCTCAACGAGGTGATCGCCAAGCACACGGGCAAGACCGCGGAGCAGGTGGAAAAAGACTCCGATCGCGACTACTACATGAGCGCGCTGGAGGCGAAGGCCTACGGCATCGTCGACCACGTTGTCGAGTCGACCCGCGACGTGCAGAAGATCGGGGTGCCGGGTGTCGTGTCGAGCGCCGCCTGAGCGCGCGTTCGCTGCGTCCTAAACAAACTCCGCCCTCGACTCGTCCCGGGGGAACCCCACGCTCCGTGCCATGGCAAAATCCGCGCGCATGACCCTGTGTTCGTTCTGCGGCAAGTCGCAGGCCGAGGTCAAAAAGATCATCGCGGGTCCCGGTGTCTATATTTGCGATTCGTGCGTGAACGTCTGCAAGACGATCATCGACCGCGAGGTGAAGACTCCCGCCGTCGACGCGAAGCCCACCGTCCGCCTGATCAAGCCGTCCGACATCAAACGGACGCTCGATGAACACGTGATCGGTCAGGATCACGCCAAGAAGGTGCTGTCGGTGGCGGTTTACAACCACTACAAGCGCCTGATGTTCGACTCCGGCCAATCCAACAAGGACTCCGCCGCGCTGTCACCCGAGTTCAACGACGTCGAAGTCGAGAAGAGCAATATCATGCTGCTCGGCCCCACCGGCTCGGGCAAAACGCTCCTCGCCCGCACGCTCGCGAAGATTCTCGACGTGCCGTTCGCCATTTCCGACGCGACTACGCTCACCGAGGCCGGCTACGTCGGCGAGGACGTGGAAAATGTCGTCCTCCGGCTCCTGCAGGCGTCGAATTACGACGTGAAGAAGGCCGAGTGCGGCATCATCTACATCGACGAAATCGACAAGATCGGGCGCAAGACGGAGAACGTGTCCATCACGCGCGACGTTTCCGGCGAAGGCGTGCAGCAGGCGCTGCTGAAGATTCTTGAGGGCACGACGTGCAACGTCCCGCCGCAGGGCGGGCGGAAGCATCCGAATCAGGAATACATCCAGATCAACACGTCCAATATCCTGTTCATCTGCGGCGGCGCCTTTGTCGGTCTCGACGCCATTGTGCAGCGGCGGATGGGCTCGCGCAGTCTCGGTTTCTCCGCGGTCGCCGCGCAACACGAGGCGGCGCTGAAGCCCGAGCAGATGATGAAATCGCTGGCGCCCGAGGATTTGATCCGCTTCGGCATGATTCCCGAGTTCATCGGCCGCTTGCCGGTCGTGTCGGTGCTCGACCAGCTCCAGGTTGCCGATCTGGAGAAAATTCTCCTGCGCACGAAGAACGCGATGGTGAAGCAGTATTCGAAGCTCTTCGCGATGGACGGCGTGCGGCTGAAGTTTACGCCCGACGCCGTGAAGGCCATTGCCGTGAAGGCCATCGAGCTGAAGACCGGCGCGCGCGCGCTGCGGGCGATCATGGAGAATCTCATGCTCGAGGTCATGTATGAGTTGCCTCAGCGCGACGATGTGACCGAGGTCGTGATCGACGCGGGGGTCGTCGCCGGTCGGCGCAAACCCACGCTGCGCACGGCCGCCAAGTCGGAGCCGAAGCAGGACGCCGCCTGAGGCGCACCGGCCGCGGGCCGAGCCCTTCTGCTCGCTCTCCTCACGACGGTCGTTCTGGCGGCCCGACTCCTGATGGTCGCCGAGTTGCGCCGACCGGCCCCGCCTATTTTTCCGCGCCGACCAGCGGTTGGTTGATGCGGAGGTAGGCGAACAGATCGCGCAAGTCCTGCTCGGTGCGGCCGGTGAGCAATCCCTCGGGCATGAGGGAACGGCCGAGCGGCTTCATCGTCGCGATGGCGGTGCGCTCGAGGGTCGCGTTGACGCCCGTCATGTCGCGCAAGGTGACGCGCTGCGGATCTTGTGCGGCGAGGAAGCCCACGCGCACGGCGCCGGCGGCGGTCGTGACGACGAACGCCTCGTAGCCTTCGCGGATTTCCGCGCTGGGGTTGACGAGGGCGAGAATCAACGAGGTCAGGTCGTCGCGTTTGAGCGGGGTGAGATCGGGGCCGAGGTCGCCGCCTTTGGCGTGAAAGGTGTGGCACGCGGCGCAGCTCTGTTGAAAGAGCACGCGGCCGCGATAGGGACTGCCGCCACGCCCCGAGGAAACAACGCCGAGCACGCGGGCGAGTTCTTGGGCGGCATCGCCGGCGCTGGGCACGGCAGCCGGACCGAGGAGCTTGTCGCTGCGGGCGGTGAGCGGGGCGTGATCGAGCAACCGGAGTTGCTCGACGATTTCCGCGCGGATCGTTTTCGCGGGGATCCGGCCGTCTTCGACCGCGTCGAGCAGGGCGGTGGCGCCCGACACGCGGCTCGCGAGGACCGATTGCGCGGTGTCCTTTTGTTCAGCGGAAAACGTGGCGTAGCTCGCGATGATCGCGCGGGTGAGCGCCGGGTCGTCGTAGGCGGAAGCGGCGGCGATGGCGGCCTGCCGGACGGGCGCATGGGTGTCGTTGAGGAGCGCGGTGAGCACGGGGAGCGCGCGGGAGTCGGGTACCTCGCCGAAGACGGTGGTGAGCCGCAGGCGTTCGAGGGGCGCGGCCTTGGGGTTCGCCATGATCGTGAGCGCCGCGGTGACGGCGTCCGTATCATGTTGGCGGACGCGCAACGCGAGCGACGCGTGGCCGGATTGGATGATCGCCGTGACGAGTTCGTCAGGCAGGGCGGGCAAAGCCCGGCCCTCGAAGGCCTGGCCGAATCCGGTCATCAGCGTTTGTTTGGCCGCGGCATCGGGGGCCTGGCGGAGGAGGGTGGCGCAGGTCTGCCAGTTTTCGCCACCGCCGGCGGCGGCGAAGCGACGCATCACGCGGGCGCCGAGGTGTTGCGTGACGAGGGCGAATTTCCACAGGGCCGGTTCCGCGAAAAAGGCGACGACGGCGGCGCGGTCGCCCGCGCATTGTTTTTCAACGGCCCACCACAGTTGCAGCGGAAGATACGGATCGCCGGCGTCTTCGTCGTGCGCGAGGAGGGCGCGGACGAGGGGCAGGGCGGCCGCAGCGGGCAGGCGCTGGGCGGAGGCGGCGAGTTGGCTGCGGGCCTCGACGTGGGGTTCGCGCGCGGCGAGCGCGACCAAGGCGCGGACCGTTTCGGTGCTCGCGGTGCCGGTGTCGCCGACGAGGCGCGCGCTCCAAAGGCGCACAAACGGATCGGCGTGAGCGAAGGCCTCGCGGGCAAAGGCTTCGTCAAAGCCGCCGCTGAGGTGGAGGGCCCACAGCGCTTCGAGGGCGAACTGTCCCGTGCCGGTGCGCACCGCGTCGCGCAGCGGCGCGATCAGGGCCGCGTCGCGACGGTCGCCGAGGACTTGCAGCGTTGTTTCCCGCATCCACCGGTTCTCGTGGCGGAGGAGTTCGACGAGGGCGGGGGAGGTTTTTTGGGTGAGGTCGCCGACCGCGACGCCGGGCTTGGTGCCGACGCCCCGGATACGGTAGATGCGTCCGTCGTCGCGTGCGGTCTCGCCCTCGCGATTCAAAAAATGGTTGATTACGGGGTCATGCCAGTCGGCGACGTAGATCGCGCCGTCGGGGCCGTGTTTGAGGTCGACCGGGCGAAACAGGGGATCGTCGGAACGCAGCACGGCGTCGACGTCACGGGTCGCAAACGTCGCGCCGCGCGGGGTGAGGTTGGCGAGGGGCAGATAGCGGTTGATCGGGTCGAGGCCGATGAGTTTCCCGTGAAAACGTTCCGGGAGGGAGCCGCCCTCGTAGACGATGAAGTTGTGGGTGAAACGTTTTACGGGCCCGTGCTTCATCGGCAGGAAATAGCCGAACGCGTAGGGATTCGAGAGCTCGCCGTGTTTGCCGAAGCCTTTTTGGAGGAAGCCGCCCTGGACGTAGTGAAAGCCGCGCGTATCGCCGCCGTTGTGCCCGGAGAAGACACGGCCCTTCGCGTCAATTTCGCAGCCAAAGGCGTTGCCGCCACCCTCGGCGAAAACCTCGAAGCGGCGCGTGGCCGGATCGTAGCGCCAGATGGCCTGTCCGGTGATGTGGGTCACGGGAGAGCGGTCGAGGCCGGGGCGCGCGATGTTCGCGGTCACCGTCGAACCGATCGCGCCATACAGCCAACCGTCGGGGCCCCAGCGGAGTGAGTTGGCGATGGAATGGGTGTCCTCGAGATTGAAGCCCTCGAGGTGCACGACGGGCGGGCCGTCCGGGACGTCGTCGTGGTTGGCATCGGCGTAGAAGAGCAGGTGCGGCGGGCTCAACACCCACACGCCGCCGCGGCCGCGGCACACGGCCGTGGTGATGTTCAGGCCGTCGAGAAACGTCGTGCTCTGCGTGAACGAGCCGTCGCCCCGCACATCTTCGTGGATGGTGATCTTGTCCTTTCCGCGAAAGGCCCGCGTCTCGGGTGTGTCGTAGGGCGGGGCCGGTTTTTTCCGGTCGTAGACGGTGCGCCAATAGCTGTCGTGGGAAACGGCGGTGAGGCCGGCGGGGGCGGGGTATTGGAGGTATTGGACCACCCACATCCGGCCGCGTTCGTCGAAGTTGAGAAACACGGGCTGCGCGACGACGGGTTCCTGCAGCACGAGATCGACGGCGAGATCGGCCGAGGGACGGAGGGGGGCGGCGAGCGATTGGGTCGCGGCGGCGCCCGGAGCGCGGGCAGCGGACGCAGCGAGGAGGAGCGCGACCAGACAACCGGGGAGAAAGGGACGCATCGGAGGGTGTGAACCGTTGGGGCGGGGGCGGAAGCTCCGCACGAAAAAAAGCGCCGGGGTCGCCGATTCAGGGCGGATTTGACAGGGCGGCCATCGCGCGCCGTGGTTGGTTGATGCGAAACTTGCTCCGCCTTGCCGTT
>JBIKOK010000396.1:0-3572 GCA_044358025.1 Opitutaceae bacterium | reverse complement strand
CACCCGACTCGCCCTCCTCGCCTGGGCCGGCCTCCTCTTCACCCTCCTCACCGCGCCCATCTGGGCCACCTTCCTCACCACCCTCCGCTCCGCCTACACCGGCTACAACGCCGTCAGCGCTTTCCAGATCCAGCCGGCCCTCCTCCTCGGCGCCTTCGACGAACTGTTCTACCGCCCGCTCATGGCCGAGGAACGCACCTTCGACCCGTCCCTCAATTTCCTCCTCCTCCTCTGTCTCCTCTATTTCGTCGCGACCCTCCGCCACCACTTCGCCCACCGCGCCGCCGTCGCCCTCGCCCTCAGCTCGCTCCTCCCGCTCTCCCTCGCCTTCGGCCTCATCCCGCCCGCCTGGATCGTCCAGATCCCGTTCCTCTCGAACATCGCCCACCTCGACAACACCTTCACCTGCGCCCTCATCGTCCTCTGGTCCGTCCTCGCCGGCCTCGGCTTCGCCGCCGCCGTCCGCCGCCTCGGCACCCCCGACGGCCGCGCCGACCTCATCACCGCCGGCCTCCTCCTCTTCGCCCTCGTCTTCGCCTGGATCGCCTTCCGCCAAGCCGCCCACCGCTCCCTCTTCGGCCCCAACACCACCTTCACCCCCCTCCTCCCCGGCCAGTCCATTCCCGTCAGCACCTTCGTCTGGACCACCCTCGCCCTCTTCCTCGCCGCCGCCGCCACCTTCGCCGTCACCGCCCACCGCGCGTTCGCCCGCCGCCGCCTCACCGCCGCCTCCGCCCTCCTCCTCGCCCTCTGCACCCTCGTCTTCCTCTGGCGCACCGGCCTCCACGCCCCCGCCGTCGGCTTCGACCCCTACGCCGGTCACGTCACCGACCGCGTCAACTTCCACGCCAAATCCGACGCGATGGCCTTCCTCCGCGCCGCCCAAAAACAGGAACCCGCCCGCGGCTTCGGCTTCCACGGCAATTTCCACGCCGGCTGGACCGGCGCCTACGGCCTCGAAACCATCCACGGCCCCGACGCCCTCGTGAACCCGTTCATGCGCGAACTCGTCACCGCCGCCATCGCCCAGCCCGGCATCGAGCGCTGGTGGGACTGGCGCCTCTACGTCGACGTCGCCCACGCCGCCCTCGCCCGCCCGATCTTCGACGCCCTCAACGTCCGCTACTACCTCGACCTCCAAAGCGACCAGGGCGTCCTCGGCCGCGCCCTCCGGCTCGTCAAAACCGCCGACCTCGACATCTACGAAAGCCCCACCGCCTGGCCCCGCGCGTTCTTCACCGACCGCCTCGACACCTACGATCGCCCCGAGGAGTTCATCGAAAAACTCCGCACCGGCGACGGCCGCCCCTTCGCCGCCGCCCATCGGCCCGAACTCGCCCGCACCCCCGCCCTCCTCGCCCTCCCCCGCGGCCTCACCGACCGCACGGTGACCCCCGCCTCCGCCTACGTCCTCACCGAAAACTCCACGACCTTTACCGTCCACGCCCCATCCGCCGGCGTCGTCGTCCTCAACGAGGTCTTCTGGCCCGGCGATTTCCGCGCCGACGTCAACGGCCGGAAAGCCCCCGTCCTCCGTCTCAACCACACCTTCAAAGGCGTCACCGTCGACGCCCCCGGCGACTACCGCATCACCCTCCGCTACGTCCCGAAAAACTGGCCGCGCAACCTCGCCCTCTGCGCCACCGGCGCCGTCCTCCTCCTCCTCTCCCTCGTCCTCGCGCTCCGTCCCGCGCGCCGCGCATGACCGCCTCCGCCCGCCCCGCCCCCACCGCCCCGGTCTGCCGCGCCTGCGGCTCCACCGACCTCGTTCTCCGCGGCAAAAAATCCGGCGAATTCATCCGCCGCGAATTCGCCTTCCACCGCTGCCGCGCCTGCGAACTCCTCTTCGTCGAACCCTTCTCCGGCTTCGAAATCTACAACGACGCCTACTACCGCGGCGCCGGCCCCGACCCCTTCGTCGACTACGAAACCGAATACCGCGACTACCGCCGCACCGACCGCGCCCGCGAATTCGCCGACCTCGCCCGCCTCGCCGAAGCCCATCTCGCCGTCGCTCCGCCGTCCGCCGCTCCCCTCGCCTGGCTCGACTTCGGCTGCGGCGCCGGCGGCTTCCTCAAATTCCTCCGCGAACGCGCCTCCTTCGCCGGCCGCCCCCTCGCCCTCACCGGCCACGACGTCGGCTCCTACGCCGAACTCCTCCGCTCCACCGACGGCTTCCGCATCCTCGACTTCGCCGAAATCACCCGCGCGCCCTCCGCCCAGTTCGACGTCATCAGCCTCATCGAGGTCATCGAACACCTCCCCGAACCCGCCGCGACGGTCGCGCTCGTCTCCCGCCTCCTCAAACCCGGCGGCCTCCTCCTCCTCACCACCGGCAACCTCGACAGCCCCGTCGCCCGCCGCCACGGCATCCACTACCGCTACTGCGCCCCCGAGATTCACGTCAGCCTCTTCAATCCCCGCTGCCTCGCCCGCCTCTACGCCGCCCACGGCCTCACCCCGCTCTCCGTCCGCTACCACGGCACCGTGGTCTTCAAAGTCGTCAAGAGCCTCCGCCACCGCCCCGTCCTCCGCGCCGTCGCCCACCTCGCCCTCAAATTTCCGCCCTTCGTCCGCCTGGTCGATCACCTCTACGGGGTCTCCGCCATGCCCTGCGCCGTCAAACCTCGCACCCCACCCGCCCCAGCGCCCCGCCACGCCCCTTGAGGCGTCCGCCCCGCCTTCGCCCGGTGCGTTGATTTTTGTTTGGCCTTTGTGCTTTGGCGTTTGGATTTTACTCCCAGCAATGCCGTCCTCGCCCTCTCCTCACCCGCCCATCGTCAACGGCACCCTCTCCGTCATCGTTCCCATTTACAACGAGGCCGCGACCGTCCGCCAATCCCTCGACGCCATCCTCGCCAAACAGGTCCCCGGCTGGACGCTCCAGATCATTCTGATCGAGAGCAACTCCACCGACGGCACCCGCCCCATCGTCCAGACCTACGCCGCCCACCCGCGGGTCAAACTCCTCTTCGAAGAGCGCCCCCGCGGCAAAGGTCACGCCGTCCGCGCCGGCCTCGCCCAGGCCACCGGCGACGTCATCCTCATCCAGGACGCCGACCTCGAGTATGACCTCAACGACTACGACATCCTCCTCGCCCCCCTCGCCGCCGGCCGCCAGGAATTCGTCCTCGGCTCGCGCCACGGCGAAGGCGGCTGGGCCATTCGCAAATTCTCCGACCAACCCGTCCAGGCCCTCATCCTGAACCTCGCCCACTGGGGTTTCACCCTCCTCATCAACGTGTCGCTCCTCATCTGGCTGAAAGATCCGTTCACGATGTATAAGGTCTTCCGCCGCGACTGCCTCGAGGGCCTGACCTTCGAGTGCAACCGCTTCGACTTCGACTGGGAGCTCCTCATGAAGCTCGTCCGCAAGGGCCATCGCCCCATCGAAATTCCCATCAGCTACAAATCGCGCTCCTTCAAGGAGGGAAAAAAAATCTCCATGTTCCGCGACCCCCTCACCTGGCTCTGGGCCGTCGTCAAATACCGCTTCGTCAAACTCTGACCCGCCTCCGAGGTGGAGCGCGTTGACCTCAACGCGCTTCGTCAAACTCTGACCCGCATCCGAG
>JBIKOK010000046.1:0-37757 GCA_044358025.1 Opitutaceae bacterium | reverse complement strand
CACGGTTAATTTTTTTACCCTTCGCCACACGGGCTTAGGGAACTCCCGACGCTTGGTCATCATCATGCGCGCTCTCCGATCAAATCCCTCGCACCATAGTTCCTTGGATTTTGAAAACACGCCCTAATCTGCCGGAAGGGAGGAGCCGGCTTGCAGGTGATTCAGCTCGTAGCCATCGCCTGCAAGCAGGCTCCGCCAGACCGCGTGAATCACCGCTCGAAAGCGAACTGGAATGAGTCGCGGGTTTTTCAGGGCGGCGAGAGGGGCTTCGCTCTGGCTGACCTGGCTCGCGCCTATCCGGGCGGTCGTGATGACCGGGCGGCGCGACACCGCGACGGGGGCCATTGCGCGAGGGACTGGCCGCGGGCTTGGGCAAGGGCGTGAACTTTCTGCCCGCGGGCGAGAATGGCCGGGGTGATCTGACCGGCGTTGAGAAAGCCGTCGGCCTTAGCGGCGCGGGCATCGGCGGGGAGGCCCGCCGGGGAGAGGTTCGTGAGGCGGCCTGGGGCGAGCGGACGGAACGGACAGAACGGAATGCAGCCGGTGCCTTATTCGGCGAGGACCTGGGTGAAGGCGTGTTTGATCGAGCGTTCGAACAGGGGCGTATTTCGGCAGGGGAATGGAGCACCGCGCGCCGAGTTCGCGGAGGAGCCGGGCCGCGCGGGCGGTGTGCTCGGCGTTGTCGTTGGAGCGGCCGACGTAGCGGGCTTTGCCGGAACGGACGGTGTGGGCGAGGCCCAGGCGGCGGGGGCTTGGGTCGAGGGCGGCGAGACGATATTTGCGGGAGCCCCCCGTCTCGCCTGAGGGGCCGGGCCACACGGTGTAGCCGGCCGAGGGGGAGCGGATGCGTTCATCGCGGTGGGCGGCGAGGTCGGCGCGCGGCCTCCGGCCGAAATTCTCCTCGGCGGTGCCGGGCGGCGGGCCGCAGTGGTTGGCGAGGCCGAAGTCCGTGATGCCGAGTTCGAAGGCCCGCAGCACCGGGGCGCGGCGGTCGGCCTCAACGTCGCCGCCGCCGAAATGATGCCCGAGGCCGAGCGAGAACGCGGGCCACGTCCGGGCGCTGCGGCCGTTGTGGCGATTGCGGCGGGCGTAGCGGGTGGCGGCGGGCGTGGGCGACCTGGCCGCGGCCGCGCGCGGCGGCCGTCCGACGCAGGCAACAAAAAACCCGTCGCGCTGGGCGACGGGTTGAAAAGGGCAGGGGTGGCGTCAGACGGGTTCCGGGAGGGAAGCGTCGAGCGTGGCGGGGTGGAGGTGATGGCGTTTGGCGCGCTGCAACTGATGGCGGCGGTTCAGCATGCGGTCGAGTTTGTCGACGAGCATCGAGACGGCCTTGTGACATTCGTCGGATTCGACGCTGGCGTTCATGTCGGGGCCGTAGATGGCGATGTGCCCTTTGGCCTTGAAGCGCGTGCCAACGTCTTCTTTGGGGTCGCATTCCAGCTCAACGCGGATGCGCACGATGCGCTCCTCGTGGCGAAACAATCGTTCGGTTTTCTCTCGCACAAACGTTTTGAGCGAGGGGGTCAGCTCGAGATGAATGCCGGAGACGATCAGTTCGTGGGTGTTTTGGCTGTTCATATTACTGCGTATGGTTTGGTTTGAACCGAAGTCGGCGGTAAGGCCGGCCCGGTGAAAGGGGAAGGAACCAAAAAAACCAAGCTCGCCCGACATGCCCACGCTCAGCGCAGAACTCAAATCATACTCGGCCGTCGTTGTTACGGGCGGATCTTCCGGGATTGGAAAATCGTTTATCAATCTGATGGGAAACCTGGGTGCGGACCTGGTTTTTTGCAACCTCTCTCGCCGCGAACCGGCGATAAAAAACTTCGGTAAAAAATTGAACCATTTTCCCTGCGATCTGGCGCGCGCCGACGAGGTGGCCCGCGGGGCGGCCGAGGTGGAGGCGTTTCTCCGTCGTGAGGTGCCTGAGGGGCGCGTGCTGCTCATTAACAACAGTGGTTTCGGCTCATATGGGCGCTTTCCTGAGCCCAATCTAGGCCAGCAGCTCGAAATGGTGGACGTCAACGTGCGCGCGGTGGTGCAACTTACGGGCCTGCTGCTGCCGCTGCTGCGGGAGCGGGGCGGGGCGGTCATCAGCCTCGCGTCGACGGCGGCGTTTCAACCGACGGCGTTCATGGCGGCCTACGGGGCGTCCAAGGCGTTCGTGTTGCACTGGAGTCTTGCGCTCAACGAGGAACTGCGGGGCAGCGGCGTGCGCACCCTGGCGGTGTGTCCGGGGCCGACGGCGACGGATTTTTTCCGGAGGGCGGGCCTGCAGGAGGGCAGTGCAGCCGATGCGATGAGCATGCCGTGCGACGCGGTGGTGACCAAGGCGTTGCAGGCGCTGGCGGCGGGGCGCAGCCAAGTGGTGACGGGATGGAAAAACAAACTCGTGGCCATCGCCGGCTCGCTGGCGCCGAAGCCGCTCGCGGCCCGGGCGGCGGCCGTGATGCTGGCGCGCTTTCGCCTGAAGCAGGTGTCCCGGTGAGCGCGGAGCCGGAGGGACCGGGTGCGACGGCGGCGGCCGGCAGCGGTGACGTGCCGGTGGATTTCATGGCCATCTCGGGCCGGGCGTGCGCCTGGCCGCGGCGCACGAAGCAGGGGCCGGTGCGGATGATCGCGCCCGAAGAGGTGCCGCCGTGGATCGTCTACGAGGACGCGCGTTTGCTGGTCGTCAACAAGCCGGGCGACATCGTCTGTCATCCGTCGAAGGCGGGGCCGTGGTCGAGCCTGGTCGGGGCGTTGCGGGAGTATGCGAAGCTCGACGTGGTGCATTTGGTGTTCCGGCTCGACCGGGAGACCAGCGGCATTGTGGTGCTCGCCAAGGATGCGAAGATGGCGAGCCGGCTGCAGCGGGCGGTGCAGGAGCGGAAAGTCGCGAAGGCGTATCTGGCGGTGCTTACCGGGGAACTCGCGGCGCCGGTCACCGTGAACCAACCGCTCGGCGACGATACGGCGAGTCCGGTGTTCATGAAAACGTGCGTGCAGCCGGACGGGCAGGCCGCGGTCACGCATTTTACGCCGCTGGCGACGGCGGGCGGTTTTACGCTGGTGCGGGTCGTGACGGAGACGGGGCGGAAGCACCAGATCCGAGCGCATGCCCAATGGCTCGGGCACCTGATGGTGGGCGACAAGATTTACGGGCCCGACGCGCGCTGCTATCTGGACTTCATCGATCACGGCTGGACCGAGGCGCTCGCGGCGAAGCTGCTGTTGCCGCGGCAGGCGCTGCACTGCGCCGAGATCGACCTGCGGCCGGCGGGACTGGAGCAGGTGTTCACGGCGCCGATGCCGGCGGACCTGCGGGAGTTTTGTGTCAGCCGCGGGTTAACTGCGTGATCGCGGCCTCGATGGCGGCCCGGAGCGTGGCGATGCGTTGGGCGAGGGGGAGGGCGGACGGACTCTCGAGGGTGTAGCTCAGCGTCGTATGGTGGGCGCCCAGGTAGATCGCCTCGGGCCAATTCTCGCGCAGCAAGGGGTCGCTCACGGGACGAATGATGCCGGGGGCGTCGATCGGGCGGCCGTCGATCACCGTGGCGGTTTCGACGGGGCAGACTTGTGCGGCGGCGGCGATCATCGCGTCGGCGAGGGTGGGGCGGTGGGTGGGATTGAGTTCGTAGAGGTAAAATCCGGTCGATTCCCAGTCTTCATGCACGCAGAGGGTGAGGTCGAAATTGGGTTGGCGCGCGAGCCAGGCGGCGTGCGCGCGAATTTCCGCGGAGCGGAGGTCCTGATAGTCGCGGTTGAGGTCGAGGCCGTCGGCGTTTTCGCGGGTGGCGCGGAGAAAGCCGGCCGGGTTGAGCAGCGGACAGAGGAACCACACGGCGCGGTCGTCGAAGCGCCCGGCTTCGAGCAGCGCGAGGAGGGCGAGGGGCGGGGCGGGTTCGTCGCCGTGGATACCGGCGGAAAGATAGATGCGGGGGCGGGGGCGGGGGCCGGGCGGGCGTTTGGTGAGGGCGAGCAGGGGCGTGCCGGCGAGATCGCCAAAGCGTTCGACACGGAAACCGGCGGCCGGCGCGGCGGCCTCGAAGCGGGCAGCAAGGGCCGGGGGATCGAAGGGCGCGGGAGGAACAGGAGGGAAAGGATTCACGGTGGCGGGTGAAAGAGATGAGTTGGAATTTTGTTCATCCTGTTAATCCTGTCGCGCCTAATCATGACCCAAGTCCGCGTCCGCTTCGCTCCCAGTCCCACCGGTTTCTTCCATATCGGCAGCGCCCGCACGGCGTTGTTCAACTGGCTCTACGCGCGTCACACCGGGGGCGTGTTCATTCTGCGCATCGAGGACACGGACAAGGAGCGCAACAGCGAGCAGTTCCTCCAGCTGATCTACGAGAGCCTCACGTGGCTCGGAATGAATTGGGACGAGGGTCCGAAGTATGGCACGAGCGGTGGCGGCGACCACGGGCCGTATCGGCAGAGCGAGCGCGGCGACATCTACAAGGAGTATGTCGGCAAACTGTTGGCGGCGGGGCGCGCCTACGAGAAGGACGGGGCGATCTGGTTCAAGCTGCTCGGCGAGCGCCACGAGGTGTTCGACGAGCACCGCAAGAAGACCGTGACCAAGGTCAAGACGCCGCCCATCGTGATTGAGGACCAGATCCGCGGCCGCGTGGAACGCGTCGAGGACGAGGATTTCGTGATCGTGCGCTCGGACGGCAATCCGGTGTTTCACCTGGTGAACGTCGTCGACGACATCGCGATGCAGGTCACGCATATCATCCGGGGCGAAGACCATTTGTCCAACACGAGCAAGCACGTGGCGCTCTACGAGGGTTTTGGGGTGAAGCCGCCGGCCTTCGCGCACATTCCGCTGATCCTCAAGCAAAACGGCCCGGGCAAGATGTCGAAGCGGGACCAAGGCGCGTTGATTGAGGAGTATCAGAAGCGCGGTTATCTGCCGGAGGCGCTGGTGAATTTTCTCTGTTTGCTCGGCTGGAATCCCGGCGACGACCGGGAGAAGATGCTGATCGCCGACATCATCAAACTCTACGATCTGCCCGGCATCAACCAGAGCAACGCGCGGTTCGACGACAAGAAACTCGCGCACATGAATATGCTCTACCTGCTCGAGCAGCCCGCGGAGAAATTTGTGGCGTTGGCGCGGGAGTATTTCGGCAAGCAGACCGAGCAGGCGGTGGCGAAGGCCGCGCTCGCGGCCGACGCGGGGTATTTCCGCGAGGTGATGGCGCTCAGCCAGCCGAAAGTGAAGGGCGTCGAGGAACTGCCGGCTTACACGGGTTATTTCTTCACCGAGGATTTCGCGACGGACGCCAAGGTTCGCGACAAGGTCATGGGCAAGGGCGATCCGAAGGCGCGGCTGGCGGAGCTGATCGGGTGGGTGGGGACGGCGGATTTTTCGAGCGACACGGCGGTCGAAGAAGGCCTGAAGGCGCTCGCGGCAAAGAACACGCTGGGTTTCGGCGACTACCAGTCGGTGGCGCGCCTGGCGGTGTCGGGCACGAATGTGGGGCCCAGCATCACGGGGCTGTTTCGCGTGCTCGGTCGCGAGCGCGTGCTGGCGCGGCTGCAAAAGCTGCTGGCGACGGCGTGAGGCCTGGACGGCGGTGGGGAAACCGCCGCTCCATTGGCCCGCTCCGTCAGCAGCGGGAGAGAATCAGGTTCAACAGCTCCGGGTAGTCGTTGACGGCGGGGAACTGGGGAAACTGGCGCACGATGTTGTCGGGGGCGTGAAAGAGAAAGCCGCTGTTGGCCTGCGCCAGCATCGTCGTGTCGTTGAAGGAGTCGCCGGCGGCGATGACGTTGTAGTTCAGCGATTGGAGGGCGGCGACGGCGTGGCGCTTTTGGTCGGCCATGCGGAGTTGGTAGCCGGCGATGCGGTCATCCTTCACGATCAGGCGGTGACAGAGCAACGCGGGGCGGCCAAACTGGCGCATGAACGGATCGGCAAACTGTTCGAAGGTGTCGGAGAGAATCACCACTTGGACGCGGCGGCGCAATTCGTCGAGAAATTCGGCGGCGCCGGGGAGCGGCGTGAGACTGCCGATGACGTCCTGGATTTTCGAGAGGGTGATGCCGTGGCGGTCGAGGATGTCGATGCGGTAGAGCATCAGTTTGTCGTAATCGGGCTCGTCCCGCGTGGTGCGGCGCAATTCGGGCAGGCCGGTGCGTTCGGCGACGGCGATCCAGATTTCCGGCGTGAGGACGCCTTCCATGTCGAGGGTGACGATGCTTTGCTTCACAAGTGGGCGGAGTGAACCAGACGATTTTGCGCGGTGGCAAGCGTGCGCAATGCCGACCTTCGCATTGACGAGGCCGGGGGCCGCGCCCGCCGTCGTCGCTCACTCAAACTGCTTGCGAAACTCGGCGAACTGTTGGCGCAACTCGGCCAACTCGGTGCGGAGAGCGGCCATTTCGGCGGTGAGTTGGGCGAGGCGGTCGTTTTCGGCCCGGACGAGGAGGGTGGCGGGCTCGGGGGCCGGAGTGGCCGCGCCGGCGGCGAGCGCGGCCACGTCGATGGGACCGGCCAGGAGATGCGCGTAACGCGGCTCCTTGGTGCCGGGCAGACGCGGCAGCTTGACGACGAGGGGCTGGGGCTGGCGCGTGGCGAGAACTTGCAGGGCCTCTTCGACCTCCGCGAGTGATTCGAAGGGTTGGAAACGCTCGGTGCGCGTGCGCAGTTCCGCGAGGGTTTGCGGTCCGCGCAGCATCAGCATGCAGAGGAGGCCGACCTCGGCGGGGGTGAGCAGCAATGCGCCGGTGAGGGCGTGTTTGTATTTCGCGACGCGGCTCTCGGCCCCGGTGAAGACGGACGCGAGGCGTTTTTCCCGCAGGCCGTCGAGGGCGCGGACGACCGTGGTTTCATCAAAGGCCACGACGGGGTCGCGGTTCGACTGCTGATTGCAGGCGAGCGTGAGCGAGTTGAGTGTGAGCGGATAGTAGTCGGGCGTGGTGACGGCTTTTTCCACGAGACAGCCGAGGACGCGGATTTCGTGCGCGTTGAGCGGAGGGAGCGGTTCGTCCATGGCGGGAGGCGTGGGTTGGGGGGGAAGGTGGCGCGAGGGCCGTGGGGGCGGACCGAAGTCCGCCTACTTCTTGGGCACCCAGGCGTCTTTCAGCGTGAGGGTGCGGTTGAAGACCGGGTGGTCCGCCGTGCTGTCCTTTGCATCGAGCGTGAAGTAGCCGAGGCGCTCGAACTGAAACCGTTCATCCGGTTTCGCGACGGCGAGCGACGCTTCGAGTTGGGCGGTGACGACTTCGAGCGAGCGCGGGTTGACGTGCTTCTTGAACTCACCGTCGGCGTCGGGTTCGGCGACGGTGAAGAGCCGGTCGTAGAGGCGGACTTCGGTCGCGACGCAGTGGCTGGCGCTGACCCAGTGAATGGTGCCCTTGACCTTGCGGTCGACGTTGGGACCGCCGGCGCGAGTGGTGAGGTCGGCGGTGCAGCGAAGTTCGGTGATTTGGCCGGCGGCGTCCTTCACGAGTTCGTCGCACTGGATGATGCAGGCGTATTTCAGGCGGACTTCGCCGCCGGGTTTCAGGCGGAAATACTTCGGCGGCGGGACCTCGGCGAAATCGTCCTGTTCGATGTAGACCTCGCGGGTGAGGGCGACTTTGCGCGTGGTGGGGACTTCGTCCTGCGGGTTGTTGGTGGCATCGCACTCGAGCACTTCGCCGGGCGCGAGATTGGTGAGGGTGAGCTTGATGGGTTTGAGGACGGCGAGGCGGCGGAGTGAGGCGCCGTTCAACTCTTCCCGGACGGCGTGCTCGAAGACGGCGACGTCGGTGATGCTGTCGAATTTGGTCACGCCGACGCTGGTGACGAAGCGGCGGAGGGCGCTGGCGGGGATGCCGCGGCGGCGCAGGCCCGAGATCGTCGGCATGCGGGGATCATCCCAGCCCGTGACGAAGTTGTCCTGCACGAGTTGGAGGAGCTTGCGTTTGCTGACGATGGTGTAGCCGAGGTTGAGCTTGGCGAATTCGTATTGGTGCGGGAGCGCCCGGGGAAGTTCGAGGGACGCCAGGGTCCAGTCGTAGAGGGCGCGGTGGGCGTCGAACTCGAGCGTGCAGACGCTGTGCGTGATGCCCTCGAGATAATCGCTGAGGCAGTGGGCGAAGTCGTAGAGGGGATAGATGCACCATTTGTCGCCGGTATGGTGGTGGTGCGCGTGGCGGATGCGGTAGAGGAGCGGGTCGCGCAGCCACATGTTCGACGAGGTGTTGTCGATTTTCGCGCGGAGCGTGCGCGCACCGTCGGGAAACTCGCCGGCCTTCATGCGGGCAAAGAGATCGAGGTTCTCAGCGACCGAGCGTTGGCGGAACGGGCTGTCCTGGCCGGCGCGCTCGGGCGAGCCGCGGTAGGTCTCGGTATCCTCGGGGCTGAGATCGCAGACAAAGGCTTTGCCCCGTTTGATCAACTCGACCGCGTAGAGATAGAGCTGGTCAAAATAGTCGCTGGCGAAAAACGGCTCGGCGTCGGAACCGGGGGCGACCGGCGCGCGGTAGAAGTCGGGCTGGCCGTTGCTCGTGAGGGCGGCGGGGGTCGCGCCTTTCGGTTTGAAGCCGAGGCAGTGGTCGGCCCAGCCGGCGATGAGCCATTTTACGTCGGTGGTGATGGCGTCGACGTATTCGAGGTCTTCTTTGACGGGATTGGTGTCATCGAAGCGCAGATTGCACTGGCCGGCGTTTTCGCGGGCGATGCCGAAGTTGAGGCAGATGGACTTGGCATGGCCGATGTGCAGGTAGCCGTTGGGCTCCGGCGGGAAACGCGTGACGATCTTCGCGTAGCGCCGGTCGGCGACGTCCTGCGCGACGAGATCGCGGATGAAATCGCTGGGGGCGGGTGTGGCGGCGGAGGCGCGGGTGTCAGAGGGCTCGACGGACATAAGCGGTGAAATTGCGCGGCGGCCGGATGTGAGGCAACGACGCAATTTTCCGCCTCGCCGGAAGCAGGATTCAGCGGCTGGAGCGGCCAGGCGGCGCGGCGATCACGACGCGGTTTCGCATTCGGCGACCCGTTCGGCGTAGAACTCGTCCGTGAGCAGTCCGTCTTCGTAGAGCAACTTGAGCTGGCGCAGCCGCCCGACGATCTGCTGCTTGGTGAATTTTTGGAGGATAGGAACCGGTGCGGTGGCCAGCGCGGGCGTGCCCGGAGCGGCCGGGACGGCGAGGCTGGTGCCGGAGGGGGCGGCGTTCGCCCGCGGGGGAACCATGGCGGCCACGACGGCTGGCGGTCGGGCGCGGGGGATGCGTTTGGCGGGAGGCCGGTCGCTGGGATTGAAGATGAGGACGGCCAAATCGCCGGCGGGGACGAGATGCCGCCAGAGAAAAGCCTGCATCCGGTCTTCGGCGGCGACCGCGGCGTGCGTGATTACTTGTTCGCCGATTTTCGCGCTGCCCACGACAGAAACGGCGACCGGCGCGGCGGTGCGCCCGGCCCCGGCCTTCACGACGAACCGGGCGGAGGTTTGGTTGGCGGCCAAAACGACCGGGGGGGCGGTGAGACCGGAAGCGGGTTGGTCCAACGCGAGCTTGATGGGGCCGGTGAAGCCGTCGCGGCGCACGGCGTAGACGGTCACGGCGGCGGTCGAGTTGATCGCGAGGCTTAGGCTGGAGGGCACGACGCGCAGGTCGAAGTCGGGTTGCGGGGCACTGAGGCGGAGGCGGTAACCGTAGTCCTCGCCGCCGGTGCGCGCCGTATCCCCGATGTGCACGAAGTAGGTGCCGTCGGCCGGGAGTTTGGCCGTGAGGTAGGAATCGGCCGGATGGGTGTTTACGCCGGCCGTCAGGTCTTCGCGATCGTCGTTAAAGGCGATGAGTTTGCCGGACGCGTCGGTGAGCTTGATCATTGAGTCGAGGGGCGAATCGAGCCGGCGGGCCTGCACCTCGGCGACGACGGTTTGTTTGGCCTGACCGGTGAACTGAAACACATCCCAGTCGTCCGGGCGATCGATGCGACCGTTGACGATGACCGGGAGTGCAATCCGTTGGGCGGTGGCGATGGTGTTGTTCGGTTCGCGCGCGAGCGTGTCCGGCAGGCGGTCGAGGGCGAAGGGCACACGATTCGAGGCGTAACCCATCTGACGGGCGGCGAGCGACTGCACGCCGGGCTGAGAACCGGCGGGCGGGGGGCCGAGGTCGGCGGTTTGGAGATTCCAGCCGGCCAGGTCGGGCGGCATCGCCGCACCCAGCTGTGCGCCGAGGGGAAAGACACTGGTCACGAACGGCAATTCGCCGAGGGTGATCCGGTAGACGAAATCTTCGCGGCCGCGGTAGATGCTGTCGTAAATTGCCGCGACGTAGTCGCCGTCTTCGGGCACTTGAAAGAAAATGACCGGATCGGGTTTGAAGCGGTAATCGTCGGCGAACGCGACCTCCTTGCCCTGGGCGTCGTAGAGCGCCAGCACCGGTTGAAACCAGCCGGGCACGGCGTCGGCGATATAGGGAATCAGTTGCCGCGCTTGGGTGGAGAGCACCAGGCGCTGGCCCTTGGTCGCCGCGAAGCGGTAGCGGTTCACTTCGCCGGACGCGGTCTGGCCGTTCACCGTGCAGGGCAGGGCGATGCGGTCCTCGACTTCGCCGGCGGGACGTTTGCGGAGGGCGGCGGCCTCTTTGCCGAGCACTTGGAGCTGGGCGGTCGGCATCGGCTGGCGGGTGTATTCGGGCAGCTGGCCGATCTGAAAAACCAGCGGGTTGGATACGCCGCGGGCGGTGACAAGGCGGAGCTCGCGGGCGCCGAGCGCGGCGTCCGGGGCGATCGTGAGGTTGACTATGACCAGGGCGGCGATCGAGGCGCAGGCGGGGGTCTGCACCCATTCGCGGGTGCGCCGTTCGATCCGTTCGATGAGTTGCGCTGCGGCGATCTTATGCACCGCCCCGGGCGGATTTTTTCCGTCGCCCGTGGTCGTGCCCAACTCCGCCGAATTTCCCTGCGTCGGGGCCGACGGCGGCAAGGGGGCGGCCGCGGTGGGCGCGCGCTTCAGTTCCTTGAGCTGTTCGTTCAGGAGCTGGATCTCCTGATTGTTCAACCGACGGAGATATTCGACGATGGAGGTGGTGACGCCGGAACCGGAGACAACGACGGCACTGACGTCATCCATGTCTTGTCCGCCCAACCGGACCTGGACGGTCGTGGCCTGCTGTCCGCCGGCGGGATAAGCATAGCCAATGGACGGGCGCCGCTGCGCGTGAGCAGACGGCACCGCCGTCAAGCCCAGCGCCAGACCGAGGAGGGAGAGCCAAGGAAGGGGCGTTTTCATCCCATGATCTCCGTGAGCAGTCCGCCCGATTTGGCTCCCTCGGCGGCGGCGGGCAGCACGTGGGCCTCGGCGCCCATGGGATGCGGCAGAGTCGCGTTGGGATCGATCCCGCTCAACGTGTAAATGCTGCCGAGTAAGTCGACCGGATACACGGGGCGATCCTTGACCTCTTCGGCGCGCTTGTCGGAGCTGCCGACGAGGTGACCGCCCTTGAATCCGCCGCCGGCGACGAGCGCGGTGAAGACATTGCCGTAGTGGTTGCGCCCGCCATTCCACGGTGGCTGCCAGTCCACTTTCGGACCGCGGCCGAATTCCCCGCAGCACCAGACGATCGTGCTCTCCAGCAGGCCGTGATCCTGCAGATCCTGCAGCAGCATCGCGAGCCCTTGGTCGAGCTGCGGGCACTGCCGGCGCATCGTCGCGAAATGGTTGCTGTGCGTGTCCCAGCCGCCGGGATAGTTGATCACGATGTAGGGGACGCCGGCTTCGACCATCCGACGCGCGGCCAAACAATCCTGACCGAACGTGTGGCGGCCGTAGCGGTCGCGCAGGTCCGGCTTTTCCCTCGAAAGATCGAACACCTCCTTGCCCTGGCCGAGGATCAGTTCGTAGGCCTGTTGTTTGGCCAGTGCGGAGGCGGCGAGTTCAGGGCTGGCGGCCATGGCCGATCCCAGCGTGTCCATCTTCCCGAGCAATGCGCGGCGGGCTTTCTGTCGCGCATCGGTGATGCCGCGGGAAACGACGCCTTCCACTTCAAAACGGGGCGCGCTCGGGTCGCCGCCCGTGGCAAACGGTTTCCGCCGGGGGCCGAGAAATCCCTCCTCGGAGAAACGCCCCTGGGGCTGCGTTAGCACAACGTAGGGCGGGATGAGGCCCTTGTAGCCCGGGCTTTTGAAATGGGAGAACACCGCGCCGACGCTCGGGTACGCCAACCGTTCGCCGGGAGTATGGGCGGTCTGCATGAGGTAGGCGGCGGTTTCATGACCGTTGTTGCGGTGGGTCATGCTGCGGATCAGGGAATATTTGTCGGCCTGCTGCGCGAGACGGGGGAACAGTTCCCCGATCTGGATGCCGTCGACGTTGGTGGGGATCGCGGTCCGGAACTCGCCCATGTAGTCGTAGCCTGCGTCCGGTTTTGGATCCCACGTGTCGATGTGCGACATGCCGCCCCAAAGAAAAATTTGGATGACCGATTTGGCCTTCGCTTTGATCGGCGGAGTGGGTAGGCCGGCCACGGCCGGCGGCGGGGCGCCGGCGCCCCAAACGTGGCCGTGGGACAGCAGCAGCCCGGCCGTGCTGAACAGCCCGACGCGCAGGGCTTCGCGCCGCGACATCGACAGACTCAGGCTCAGGCCCAGCGGGTCCGGGGGCGTTTGCGGGGAAGGTGAACGAGTATTCATGGCGGGCCTTTTTCGGTGGGTGCGGCTAGTGGCGATACAGAAATTCGGTGCTGTTCAACAATGACCAGGTGAGGTCGATCCAGTCTTCGCGGCGCTTGATCACGACCGTCTTGACCGGTGGCGCGCCGGGTTTTCCGGCCGTGGCGGCCGGCGCCGGGCGGGCGGGCTGGACCTGGCCATAGGCCTCGGCGTTTTTCAGTTCGGCGGGAGACGGGAAACGGGAAAGGACCGTCAGGTAGAGCTCCTCGATGGTGGCGGCCTGGTTGCGGCCGGTATCCAGCAGGGTTTTCAGCTTGGGGCCTTGCTCCAGTTTTCGCTGGATGTGACTCGAATTCAAAAGATGCAGCCACTGGGCGGGGATCGGCTTGTTGTCTTTTTCCTCCATCATCCCGGTGGCGCGCGCCGAGCGTCCGAACAGCGCGAGAAACGGGCTCGTGATGCTGCCGTCGGCGAGGGCGATCGCCGGTTTGTCCTCCGGGATGTAGGTAAACGGCTCGGGAATGGGACTCGTATAAAGATCCGAGGCACCTGTGATCTTGTTGATCGCGTCGATCAAGACCTCGGCGTCCAGCCGGCGCAGCGGGTAACTGGCGAAATTGGCGGCGGCCTCGGGCGCCGGGAAGCGCGGCATCGCGGACAGTTGATAGGTCTGCGAGTGAAGGATCAGACGATAGAGGTGCCGGAGATCGTAGCGGTGGTCGACCAGTTCGCGTTCCAGATAGGCCAGGAGTGCGGGATTGCTCGGAGGGTTTTCCGGCCGGATATCGTCGGCCTCGTGAATGATCCCTCGGCCGAGCAACCAGGCCCAGACGCGGTTGACGATGTTGCGGGTGAACCACGGATTCTGCGGCGTGATCAACCAGTCGGCGAACACCTCCCGCGGGTCGCGGTCGGGCGGCACGTGGGCGTCCGTTCCATCCGGGAAAATGGCCTTCGCTGGCGAAAGGGCGGGCGCAGGCCCGACCGGGAGGGGCGGAGCGGCCGGCAGGGTCGTGCCGATTGCGGTGACGGCCGCGCGGCCCGGCGCGGTGTTGCCGGCGGCGGTGCTGGTTCCGAGCGGGTCCCAGAAGACGTGTTCCTCTTTCCATTCATTCGTGGGCTTGTAGCCGACCTGGGAAAAAAATGCGGCCATCCCGGCGAGACGTGCGGCCGGCCAGGCTTCGGCGCGGGCTCCCATGAGGGTCAGCGCCACGGTGGTGGCGATGCCCTCCGGCTTCCGATTTTGCATCGCGCGGTAGAAGTTGGCGGGACCGACGCGGAAGTTGCTGCCGCTGGCGGTGAGCAGTTCGCGGGCGAACTGGTCGTAGGGCTTGTGGGTGGCGACGGAGGCCAGCACCCACCGATGGTAGGCTTGGGCGGCATTGGGCCAGAGATTGACGGGAAACTCGGCTTTAATGCGGAGCACGTCGCTCCACTTCATGGCCCAATAGTCGGCGAACTCGGGCCGGTCCAGCAGGCGATCGATCAGGCGGCGGCGCTTGTTCGCGGTATCCGCGTCTTGGAGGAAGGTCCGGGCTTCCTGGGCCGTCGGCAGGGTGCCGATCACATCGAGATAGGCACGCCGGACAAACACGCCGTCGGAGCAGAGCACCGGTTGCACTTTAAGCTGTGCGAGATTGGCGAATACGAGCTCGTCGATCCGGCCGGCGGGTTGCGGCAGGAGCGGACTTTCAAAGACGTTTTCGCCCTTCAGCGGCCCGCCGACGGAAAGGGCGAACGGGCCGAGAGCCACCAACGTAAGGAACCGGAGTTTGTGCATGTTGGCGGGTGATATTCGAGGTGGAGCGGATCGCGCGGCGCACGGTGAATGGTCTGGTCGCGTGACGGGACGGAGCCGCCCGGCCGGGTGGCTTGCGGTCAGTGACGCGTGATGGGGAGGGCGGTGACGGAAATGATTCGAGGGTGAGAAGATTTTTTAGCGGCGAAAATTTCGCGTTCGGTTGGCCGGCCAACCGACACGCGACCGGCGGCGAAACCCCGTTTCAGCAGGACGGAACGGACCCGGTGTGGTCCAACGAAGACGACGCGGACAGTATCGTGGAAAATACCGCCACGGTCTGCGCGTTCCTTGACCAACGCCGCGCACGACTTGCCGAGCCCGGTTGCGCCACGCGCGCTGTGTGGCGGGCGAAGCGGGCGTCGACCTCAGGTCGTGAGCCGTAGAACCGGTTGATGCACCAGACCGCCGAGCCGGGCCGCATCGGTGCCGCCGCCCAGTCGCGTCGCGACGAGCTTGACGGCCTCCGCGACCAGGCTGCGCCACGGGATCCCGATCGTCGTCAAACGCAGGTGTTCGGCGATGGGGGCGTTGTCGAAGCCCACGAGCGCGGGCAGCGGGCAGCGATGGAGCCGACAATACCTGATCAACGCTTCGGCGAGGCCGTCGTTGCAGGCGAAAATTCCCGCGGGATTTCCCGCCAGAACCGTTGCGGAGCGGTCGCGGCCGCCTTCGCCGAACCACGAATCGGCGCAGGTCGACCGAGCGCCGGTGGAGTGGGCGCGAAAGCCCGCGATGCGTTGCACGCTCGGGCGTCTACGGGCGGATCCCCGAGAATCGCGAACCCGGCCGTGCGCCCGGTGCGGGCCTTGCGCAACTCGGCGGCGTAGGCTCCGCCGGAAAAATCATCGGTGGTCACGGCGTCGACGTAGCCGGCGCCGATTCCGCCCGGCGGGCGGTCGTTCAGGCCGAGGGCTAATTTCCGCCCGGCGGCGGCGGCTTCAACTGCCGTCCGACATTCCCACGCGACCGGATAGTGATCGGCGCGCAGACGGGGGATTTGATGCGAGCCAGCCCGGCTTCGCCCCCAGACGATGACCTGCGTCGCGAAGGCCGATGCGAGCCACTCGAGCAGGTGGGCGCCGATGCTGCCTTTTCGTTTCGCCCGCGGGTGAAACGCCCGTTGCACGTCGCGCAACGTCAGCCCTCGGCCGGCCACGCATGAGCCCGAGGCCGCGCGGCGCTGCCACCGTCCCTCCGCCTCCCGCTCGCCAGCCGGCGGTGGGCCGTTTGGTAGCTGACCGCGAAGCGCTGGGCCACGGCGCGGGTGGAGAGGAACCGCCCGCCGGGTTGGGCGAATCCGCCGTGCAGGCGGGCGATCAGCGCGGCCTGGACTGCGTTGGTGCGGGCGGAACGGGCGCGTGGCGGGTGCAGCGGACGATTTGTCATATCAGTTTCACCGTCGAACGATTTGTTAAGGTTTGAAACTCCGGCGACGTCGGCACCTGTTTGGTCAATGGCCGAACAACCCCTTGCCGGAAAAATTCTCGTGGTCGTGGGCGGCACGACCGGGCTCGGACTGTCGGCCGCGCGCGCGTGTTTGGCCGCCGGGGCGCGAGGCGTGGTCGTCACAGGACGTGATGCCGGCAGTGCGCAGGCGGCGATTGCGAGTCTGGGGGCGGCGTCGGCCGCGCAGGTGGGCAATGCCACCGATCCGGTGCACGCGCCCGGCGCCATCGCGCTCGCGCTGGAACGGTTCGGGGGTTTTCACGGGTTGTATCACGTGGCCGGCGGGAGTGGGCGTCGGCTGGGGGATGGGCCGTTGCACGAGGTCACGGACGCCGGGTTGAGGGCGACCCTGCAGTTGAATTTGGAATCGGTGATCCTCTCGAACCGCGCGGCGGTACAACAGTTTCTCGCGCAAGGCACGGGGGGCGTCATCTTGAACATGGGCTCGGTGCTCGGCTGGTCGCCGTCGCCGGAATTTTTCGCGACGCACGTTTATGCGGCGGCCAAGGCCGCAATCGTGGGATTCACGAAATCGGCCGCAGCCTACTATGCGGCGCAGAATATCCGGCTCAACGTACTGGCGCCGGCCTTGGTCGAGACGCCCATGGCCCGGCGGGCCGCGGCGGATGAGCGCATCTTGAAATTTATCGCGACGAAGCAGCCCCTCGACGGCGGGCGGATCGGACGGCCGGATGATTGCGACGGTGCGGCGGTGTTTTTGTTGTCGGACGCGGCGCGCTTTGTGACCGGGCAGGTGTTGGCCGTGGATGGCGGGTGGACGGTCAGTGAAGGGCAAATTCCTGAAGAGAAATTATGAGCGCGACGCGATACGTGCTCGGGATCGATTTGGGCGGCACGCACGTCAAAGGGATCGTCGTCGACGAGGCTGGGCGGGTGCAGGTGGAGGAAGCGCGGCCAACGGGTGACGGATTCGAGGGCGCGTGGCGTGACAACGTGCGGAGTGTGGTCGCGGGGCTGCGGGAGCGCAGTCCGGAGATTGCGGCCGCGGGGTTGTGCGCGCCGGGTTTGGCGTCGGCGGACGAGACCATGATCGTGAGCATGCCGGGGCGGCTGAAAGGACTGGAAGGGCTCGACTGGTCCGACGAACTCGGCCTGCCGACGGTCGTGCTCAACGATGCGCACGCGGCGTTGCTCGGCGAAGTTTGGCTCGGCGCCGCGCGCGGCGGCACGAACGTTCTGATGGTCACGCTCGGCACGGGTGTCGGTGGCGCGGCCTTGGTGGACGGGCGGCTCTTGCGGGGACACCTTGGACGAGCCGGGCATGTTGGGCATATTTCACTTAATCCCGACGGTGCCCCCGACATCGTGCGCACGCCGGGCAGCCTTGAGGATGCGATCGGCGATTGCTCGGTGCGCGAGCGCAGTGGCGGACGATTTGCCACGACGCGCGAGCTCGTGGCGGCGGTCGCGGCGGGCGACGGTGCGGCGCGAGATGTCTGGGAGCGGTCGGTGCGGGCGTTGGGTGCCGGGCTCGCGAGTTTGATCAATGTGCTCGACCCCCAAGTGATCGTGCTGGGAGGCGGTATCGTCACGGCGGGCGAAGCGCTCTTCACGCCGCTCGCCGCAGCGCTTGACGACATGGAGTGGCGCATCGGTTCGGCGAAGGTGGCGCTGGTTCCGGCGACGCTCGGCGCTCAGGCGGGGGCCTTCGGCGCGGCGCAGCGGGCGCTGCAAAAAGTTTCACTCACATGACTCCTTCCGAAACCTATCTCACAAAAATTCGCGCGCTCGTCGAATCGGTCGCCGCGCAGCAAACGGCCATCCACCAGGCGGCCGACTGGTTTGCCCAGACGATTCTCGCCGGGCGCATGGTGCACCTGTTCGGCTCCGGCCACTCGCGCATTATGGTGGAGGAGATGTGGCCGCGCTACGGCTCGTTCCCGGGCTTCAATCCCATCGTCGAACTGTCGCTCTCGTTTCACAACCTCGTCGTCGGCGCGAACGGTCAGCGGCAGGCGATGTTTTTGGAGAACGTGAGCGGACTCGCGGAGCGAATTCTCCGCAATTACGACCTGAGCAAGCAGGAGAGCGCGCTGATCATTTCGTCGAGCGGTTGCAACGTGGTGCCGATCGAGATGGCGGAGCAGTTTCAGCGGCGCGGGGTCCGCGTGGTCGCGCTGGTGAGTCTCGCGCACGCCAAGGCGTCGACTTCGCGCCGGGCCGACGGGAAAAAGTTGACGGATTTTGCGGATCTCATCCTCGACACCGGCGCACCCGTGGGGGATGCCATGGTCAAGATCGACGGACTCGATACGCCGGTCGCACCCGGTTCGACGGTGGGCGGTTGCCTGCTGGTGAATTCGATCAAGGCCGAGGTGGCCGCTCGCCTCACGGCGGCCGGCCAACCGCCGAAAGTGCTGAGTGCGGGCGTGGTCGTCGGCGCGGCGCGGGCCACGGAGTTGTTTGAAGCCGCTTACGACGAGCACGCGCATCGGCTGGCGAAACTTTATGCGCAGGTGGGGCCGGCCTGAAGCCCGTCTTCGTCGGAGAAAACCATGACCGCCTCGTCGCTCATCCTTGAAAAGATCCCTGTGTTCACCCCGGTGGATGTACTCGTGGCGGGTGGCGGATCGGCGGGAGGTTGCGCGGCCATCGCGGCGGCGAGCGAGGGCGTGGGCGCGGTGCGGCTGATCGGGCGCGACGGATTTCTCGGGGGCACGAGCATGCAGATGCTCGATCCGTTCGACCGATTTTTCACGCTGGGCGCTGAGCCGCGCAAAGTCGTCGGCGGTGGGCCGGACCGAGTGATCAACGCGCTCGACGCGGCGGGGGCGGTGTTTCGCCGTCCCAACACCTACGGCGCGGGCACGGGCGTGAACGACCATCCTGAGCGGCTGGAACTCGTCAGGGACGAACTGCTCGCGAGGGCCGGCGTGCGCGTGCGGTTGCCTGTGACGTGGGTGGTCGCCGACCACGATGCGGGCGGGCGGATCGTGGGCGTGGTGATGTCGACGAAGACCGGTTTTTTCCGGAGTAATGCGCGTCGTTTCATCGATGCGTCGGGCGATGCGGATCTCTGCCATCTGGCGGATGTGGCGGATGAAAAGGCTGGCGAGCCCGCGCCCGAGCCCGAGCAGACGCGCACGATGACGTTTCGTAGGCGTAAGGTGGATCTGCCCGCGGATTACACCGCCGGGGGGAAGCGGATGCTCCTGGCCCGAATGGACAAGGCCGTGGAGCGCGGCATGCACGCCCTGCCGCGCCAGGGCGGCAGCTTCCACGAAATGACTGCGCGCGGCGGTATCTTGGCGGGCGCGGTGCGCGTGGTTGACGGGGATGGCGCGAAGTTCCCGCAATTCGGCGCGGCGCAGCGCGCGGGTAGGCGGCAGGCGTTGATCTACGGGGCATTTTTCCGCGACGGCGTGCCGGGCTTTTCGGCCGCGAACATCCTCGGGCTGTCGCATCAGATCCGGGGGCGGGAGACGCGACGGGTCTACGGCGAGGATCGGCTGACGAAGGAGAATGGCCGGACGGTGGCGCGTTTCGATGACCGGGGGTGGGGGGTGGGTGCGCCCGCCGAGGATTACCGCGTAACGAAGGAGGGCGGCTTGGAGACCGTCTGGGCTTACGCGCCCGGCGGACAGACTGACGACGTGCCGGATCGCACGCTTATGCCGCGCCGACGCGGTGAACTCTGGGGGGCGGGACGCGGCTTTGCCCCGACGCACGACGCGCACGTTTCGTGTCGATCCATGGCGCAGACCCTGGCGAAGGGACAGGCGGCGGGCACGGCGGCGGGGCTGCATGTCTACCCCGCTAAGCCGGTCACGGTGGATGTGTCCGGCTGTCAGTCGATCGCCGCGAGCGGCGCGGCGGCGCACAGCAAGGGACCGGCTTTCCTCGTGGATTTTCAGACGCATGCGAACGATTTTTACCGGGAGGCAATTTGCCGCAGGCCTACCGGCGCAATCGGCGAACTGTGCTTTGGCGAGTCGAGTTACCCTTGCGGGCGTCTGAAGATCAAGCTGCCGCAGGAAGGCGCGGCAGGGCGCTTGCACCACGGGGGGGGCGATCAGGCGCTGTCAGGCGACATCATGGTCGAGCAAAACGTGCACACCCTCGACGTGATGAGTTGGATCATGAAGGACTCGCCGCCGACCCGCGGTACGGGCACGGGCGGTCGGCGGGCGCGCGTCGAGGTCGGAAACTCCTGGGACCACTTTGCGTTGGTCGACGAATATCCCAATCGATTCGGGGCGACGTTCAGCTCGCGGCCGGGCGACGCGCACGGTAGTCCGAAGGGAATTCTCAACCTGATGGTGGGATCGAAGGGTGTGCTGATGACCGCTTTCGGTGGCGACGTGATGAAGCGCGGAGCCGCGGAGACGGTTGATCGCGGAGGAAAGACCAGCGGATTTTATCAGGAGGGTGGGGTGGCCAACCTTCGCGCATTTCATCAGCAGTTCATGAAGAAGGATGCGGCCAACGGGACGGTGGCGCCGAGTGTGACCAGCACGCTCGTCGGCATGATGGGGCGGATGGCCGCGCATGAGGGTCGCTCCGTGTCTAGGGCTGACGGGCTCGCATCGCAGACGAGCATGCACACCGATCTAACGGGCTTGAAGGCGTGAACGACGAACGCCTGCGCAGCATGAATCCGCCCATTCCCCGTCGCGCGTTTCTGCAAGGTTCCCTCGCCGCCGTCGGCGCAGCGGCACTCGGACGAGTGACGGGTGCGGCGGAGACTACGGCCGCGAAGCCGGGCTTCCGTCTCTTTGCCTGCGATTGGACGCTCCAGAAACGGTGCAATCCGGAGGCCTTTGAAGTCGCGGCGCGCATCGGCTTGGACGGCGTGCAGGTTGATTTTGGGCTGCCGAAAGAGGGCGAGTCGACGTTGCCGCTGTTCAGCGAGGCGCAGCAGGATCGGATCGTGGCGGCGGCGGAAAAACACCGCGTCGTGATCGCGTCGCTCGCGATGGGAGCGCTGAACAATAGTCCCTACAAGAGCGACGCCGCGACGGAGCAGTGGGTGCTGGACAGCGTAAAGGTGATGAGGCGGCTGAAGCAGAAGGTCACGTTGCTGGCCTTTTTCGCGAAGGGCGACTTGGTCGGAGACGAGGCCGGCGTGACCGAGGTGATGCGGCGGTTAAAGATACTCGCGCCGCGCGCCGAGGCGGCGGGCGTCGTCTACGGCATCGAGTCGTGGCTGAAGGCTCAGGAATTGGAGCGCATCCTTGATGCGGTGAATTCCCCGGCGATCCGCGTCTATTTTGACGTCGGCAACATGCACAAAGTGGGCGAGGACTACGGCGCGGCCATCCGGCGCCTGGGACGCGAACGCATCTGCGAAGTGCACCTGAAGGACTACGACGATCTTTACGGCAAGGGCTCGATCAATTTTCCGGCCGTGCGCTCGGCGTTGGATGCGAGCGGCTATCGCGGCTGGCTCGGCATCGAGGGCGTCAAGACGCCCCTTGGAGTCGAGGCGAGTATCCGTTACGACGTCGACTACTTGCGTCCGATTTTCCCGAAAACCGTCTGAGTAATTTCCCTCCGTTTCACTATGAAATCTTGCCCCCTTCGCAGTTCCGTCATCGGGAGCTACCCGTTCCCCGGCTGGCTCGAGTTCGCCAGCCAGCACCTCGAAGTCTTTGGTCGCTCCGATGTGAGCGAGATCCAGCACGATGCCGTGATCGCGGCGGTGCACGATCAAGTCGAGGCGGGTCTCGACGTCATCACGGATGGCGAGCAAACGCGGCTCGATTTCAATCTGTCGTTCTACGGTTACATCAAGGGTATCGAGCTGGAGTCGGCCTCGCCGCGGAAGTTTGGCCCGCCCGCTCACGACCAGCGCGGCAAGCACGCGATCACCGGCGAGCTGGTGGCGCCCCGCGGACTGGGGGTCGTGGAGGAGTTCAAGCGGCTGCAGCGCCTCGCGCCGGCCGGTGCGGCGACGCTGAAGGCGAGTGTGCCGGGGCCGTATACGCTGAGCGGCCGGCTCGTGCCGAATGCGCAGTATGCCGACCGCTGGGCGGTGACGGAGGCGCTCCTGCCGATGGTGCGCAAGGAACTCGAAGACCTCGTCGCCGCGGGCTGTCGGGAGATCAGCGTCGATGAGCCCTCGATGAGTTGCTACGCCTACAAGGAAGATCCCCGGCGCTTCGTGGATATTTTCAACCGCACGGTGGAGACGGTCTACGGGCGCACCCGCCTGTGTACGCACTTGTGCTTCGGAAATTTCAAAGGACGCGCGATCGGACCGCGACGGATTGCGCCGATGTTTCCGGCGTTTCTCGATTTCAAGGCGGACGAGCTGCACGTGGAGATGGCGAGCCGGGAGTTTGCCGAGATCGAGTTGATCGCGCAGATCGCGCCGCGGATGGACGTGGCCGTGGGGATCGTCGACGTGAAGAGCTATTACGTGGAGACGCCGGAGAACATCGCGGAGCGCGTGCGGCTTTGCCTGAAGCACGCCCCGGCGGACCGGCTGGTCTTCGCGCCCGATTGCGGGCTGAGCCAGACGGCGCGTTGGGCGGCGCAGCCGAAGCTGAAGAACATGGTCGCCGGCATCCGGCAGGTGAAAACGGAGCTCGGGCTGTGATTCGACCGCTGCTCCAAGACGACGCGTTTCTCGCGGACGTGGCGGCGGCGCAGGCCGACGCGGCGTCGGGGCGTCTCGTCATCTGGTGGCTCGGCCAGAGCGGTTTTCTCGTTCTCTACGGCGGCAAGTTTTTGCTGCTCGATCCGTATTTGAGCGACTCGCTCACGAAAAAATATGCGGCGACCGACCAGCCGCACGTGCGCATGACGGAGCGCGTGGTCGATCCGGCGCGGCTGGGGTTTGTGAGCGTGGTGACCACGTCGCACAATCACACCGATCACCTGGACGCGGAAACGCTCGGGCCGCTTTTCGCGGCGGCCCCGGCGGCCAAGCTGATTTTGCCGGCGGCGAATGGGGACTTTGTGACGCAACGCCTAGGCGCGACGGCGCAGGCTCGGTTGGTGCCGCTGGCCGACGGTGAGCGCGCGACGGTGGGCGAGTTTACGTTTGAGGCGGTGCCGGCGGCGCATGAGGAGCTCGCGCCGCACTATGCGGGATTTGTGGTGAGCGCAGGGCCGTTTCGGATTTACCACAGCGGGGACACGGTGCGGTTTCCGGGGATGGCGGAGCGATTACTCCCGTTGGCCGTGAATCTGGCGTTGCTGCCGATCAACGGGCGTGCGCCGGAGCGGCGGGTGTCGGGGAATCTCGACGGCGTGGAGGCGGCGACTTTGGCGCACGACATCGGCGCGCGTTGCGTGGTGCCGTGCCACTACGAGCTGTTTGAGTTCAATACGGCTTCCCCGGCGCCCTTCGTCGCCGCGTGCGACCGGCTCGGACAGCGCTACGCGGTGTTGCGCGCGGGGGAGCGGCTCACCCTCGACCCGACGGCATGAGTAGTGTGCGCACCGTCCCGGGCCAAATTGCGCCGATCGACCTCGGCGGGTGCGATGCGCACGAGCCTGGGATCATCGGTCCCCGTTTTACGACGCAGGCGGCGCCGGAGTTTCTCGCCGATGACGTGGAGCGGTCGACGACGGAGGTGCGGGACTTCCACGCTGCAGCCGCAGCAGTCGACCGGCGCACGGGTTCGCCCATTCTCATGCACCCCGAGCAGGGCACGCTCGGATTGGAGGAGGTCGCGCGGGCCCGAGAACTGGGCGTGGCCGTGCGCCACGGCTGCATCTCGCACCTCGATCGAAGGCCGGACCCCGCCGACCATCGCGAGATGCTGGCCAGCGGGCTGCAGGTGAACGACGAGCGTGCCTTTCGTGGGCGGCCCGAGCAGGGAAATCCGACGCGGGATCTCGTCGTCGCGCGGCTCCCGGAATTCCCCGGGCAGATCCTACTCGCGATGGATGCGGCGCGAAGGGGATATTGGCGCCGCCACGGCGGCCCGCCCGGTTTGAGTTTTCTGACGAATGAATTTTCAGCGCAACTATGGGCGGCGGAGATGACCGACGCCCAGTGGCAGGATGTCTTTGTCCCGCCGCCGGCGGGTACCGGCGCTTTTCATCAAATCCTCCCCCATGAAAAAAATCTGGAAAATCGCTGGCATCAATTTTGACCACATGCACATGGGCGACCTGCTCCGGCAGGTCCACGAGCATCCCGCGGCGGAAATCGTCGGGATTAGTGATGTTCACCCGGAGCGGATGAAGACGGTGATAGCGAACTTCGCCGTGCCGCCGGCGCGGGTGTTCACCGACTTCCGGCAGTGTCTCAAGCAGACGAAACCGGATCTCGTGGTGCTCTGTCCTGCGACGGCTGAACATGCGAGGTGGACGCAGCTCGTGGCGCCGTATCGCACGCACATTCTGGTGGAGAAGCCGTTTGCGGCGACGCTCGCGCAGGCGGACGCAATGATCGCGGCGGTCGCTGCCACGAAAAAACAGCTGATCATCAACTGGCCGCTCCGTTGGTATCCGTCGCATATCACGGCGAAACGACTGATCGACGACGGCGAGATCGGCCGGGTGATCGAGGTGCATTTCTACGATGGCAATCGGGGGCCGTTGTGGCACGGGGCGGATAAGATCGAGACCGCGCCGACGGCGAGACGAAAGGCGGCGAGTTGGTTCTACCAGAAGACGGCGGGCGGCGGATCGCTGCTCGATTACCTCGGCTACGGCACGACGCTCGGCACTTGGTTCATGAATGGGCGCGCGCCCATTGAGGTGACGGCGGTGGTGGATCAGCCGAAGGGTTTGGAAGTGGACGAGCACAGTGTGGTGGTGGCCCGTTACGAAACCGGACTGTCGAAATTTGAGACGCGGTGGGGCACGTTTTCCGATCCGTGGAAACTGCAACCGCAGCCGAAATGCGGCTTTGTGGTGGTGGGCACGCGCGGGACGCTCGCGAGCTACGACTTTGAGCCTACCGTGCGGCTGCAGACCGAGGTGAATCCGGCGGGGGTGGACGTGCCAGTGGATGTGCTCCCGCCCGAGGAGCGTGGGCCGATTGCGCATGTGCTGGCCGCGTTTGACCACGGAAAGAAGATTACGGGGCCACTGTCCCCGACGATATCCCGAATCGGGCAACAGATCGTGGACAGCGCGGTGTTGAGTGCACGGCTGCGGAAAACGGTCAAACTCGTCGACTGACCATGAGCGAAAATGAAAAAGCCGCTGGCTACGGTTTGAGTGCGGCGGGCGCGGACAGTGTGATGGTCGCGCCCGTCCTGGCGTATCTACCGCCGCGCCCACGTGCCTATCGGCCGAAGATTGCGCTGATCGGCTGCGGGGGGATCTCGGAGTATCACCTGCGGGCCTATCGCGAGATGGGCTTGGATGTGGTGGCCTTGTGTGATCGCGATCCGGCGCGGGCGGAGAAGCGGCGGGGGGAGTTTTTTCCTGGCGCAAGTGTAGCGGGCGATTTTCGCGATGTGCTCCGGCGCGCGGACATTGAGGTCGTCGACGTGGCGCTGCACCCGGCGGAGCGAGTGGCGGTCATGGAGGAGGCCTTGCGGGCGCGGAAACACGTGCTCAGCCAGAAACCCTTCGTGCTCGATCTCGTGGAGGGCGAGCGATTGGTGGCGTTGGCGGATGGGCAAGGCGTCAGGCTCGCGGTGAACCAGAACGGACGGTGGGCGCCCCATTTTAGTTATATGGCGGCGGCGATCCACGCCGGCGTGATTGGCGAGGTGGCGAGCGTCGATTGCACGTTGGAGTGGGACCACACGTGGACGGCGGGCACGGCCTTCGAAGCGATTCACCATTTGGTGCTATTCGATTTCGGCATTCACTGGTTCGACTTGGCGGCGCGGTTTATGCACGGGCGCCGCCCGGAGCGAGTGTGGGCGAGTGTGGCGCGCACGTTTGGGCAGAAAATGAAACCGCCCATGCTCGGTCAGGTGGCAATCGACTATCCCGGCGCGCAGGTGCGGTTGAATTTCAACGGTCACGTGCAACACGGGCAGGAGGATCGCACCGTCGTGTGTGGGTGTCGCGGCACGTTGCGGAGTTTCGGCCCGAGTCTGTCCGAGCAAGCGTTGACGCTCCACACGGCGGCGGGACAGGCGCGCGTGCCGCTGGATGGCACGTGGTTTTCGAGCGGGTTCCAAGGGGCGATGGGCGAACTGCTCTGCGCGATCGAAGAGCAACGCGAGCCGACGCACAGCGCACGGAACAATCTCGACAGCCTCGCGCTGTGTTTTGCCGCGTTGGCCAGCGCGGACCGGGGCGGCCCGGTGCGGCCGGGTTCGGTTACGGCGATTTCTAAGTAACCCGCCGGCGAACGTTGCGCCCCATCGGGTTCCCGCCGCGCGTCCTTTCGCAGCAGTGCAATCGTCGGCTTGGGCCGAGGATGATCGGTGCGACGCGCCCGATGAGATCGGGTCGATTGGGTGGCTGGTGCGAGTGCCGGGAGTCGAACCCGGATCAATGGCTTCGGAGGCCACTACACTATCCATTGTGCTACACTCGCGAACTGCCCGAAAAATTCACGGCGTCTCGGCGGGCTGTCGAGCGCAAAGACGGGACGTCACGCAGAACCCGCCGTCGCCGCCCGCCGCTTAAGCGGCTTTTTTGCTTTCGCGCCAAGCCCGCCATGTCTCGACGATCATCGGCAGGACCGAGAGAAAGATGATCATGAGGATGACGAGTTTGAAGTTTTTCTGGACGAACGGTTGGTTGCCGAAGGCGAAGCCGGCATAGATGAAGAAATAGATCCAGACGAAGCCGCCGATGATGTTGTAGGCGAAAAAGCGCTTGTAGGTCATCTGCCCGACGCCGGCGACGAACGGGACGAACGTGCGCACGAAAGGCACGAAGCGGGCGAGAATGATGGCGCGGCCACCATATTTCTCGAAAAACGCGTGGGCGCGTTCGAGATGTTTCTTGCGGAAGAAAAAGGAATCTTCGCGCTTGAACACCGCGGGACCGAGCTTGGCGCCGACCCAGTAATTGAGCGTGTCACCGATCACGGCCGCGACGAACAGCAGGAAGGCCATGAGGTGGACGTTGAGCCCGGTCTCAGGCCTGGCGCAGAACGCTCCCGTGGCGAAAAGTAGTGAATCGCCAGGCAAAAACGGTGCGACGACCAGACCGGTTTCGGCAAAGATGATCAGAAAGAGCAACGCATATGTCCACGTGCCGTAGTCGCGGATGATTTCCGCGAGGTGGACGTCGATGTGCAAAATAAAGTCGATGAGTTTTTTCGCGAGGTCGATCATGGTGGCGGGCGACGTGGAACGGGGGCGCTGCGGCTGGATACAAAAAAGGCAGGCAGCGGAAAACTGCCTGCCGGAAAAAAGGACGCGAGGGCTCAGACGTCGGGCTTGGTCTTGCGGAGACCTTGGACGCGGTCGCCGGCCTTCCACTGGCCACGCTTCTTGAGGATGTCCACGCGCTCAAAGCGCTTCAGGACATTGCGTTTGATGACGAGGCCGGAGGAGCCTTGGAGGCTTTTGTGCTGAGACATGGTGGTGAAAGTGGTGGTTGGGACGTGTGAAAGGGTGTGACCGTGGAGTTTGCCATCGCCCATGACAAGTATTTTTCTCCTACGTGGTCCGCCCGGGTGACGAGCCACTCGGGGGTGCTGTAGGGGTGGGCCGCCAAGAGGTGTTTTTCGAGCCGGTCGAGTTGCTCCGGCAGGCACTTGAGACAGAGGCGGAATTCCTCGGCCCGTTCGAGCCGGCTTTCCCAGCGATAGTGGGACACGACGGGGCCGTCGATCTGGACGCACAGGGCCAACCCGCGGGCAACGGCGTCAGCGGCGAGGCATTCGGCATCGGCACGGGTGGCCACGGTCGTCCAGGCAATCCACATGGTGCGGAGCGTTTCCGCGGGGTGGGGGACGGCGCAAGCCGCGATTTTCGGACCGGGAATTCGCCCTTGACGGAGGTGGGGGCGGGGTGTGTCCTCACCGGTTTTCATCACCGCCATTCCTCCTGCCATGAGAGACGATTACATCAAAGACGCCCTCAAGACGATTCCTGATCCCAATATCCTGATCAACGTGATTTCCCGTCGCGTCAAGCAGCTCAAGCGCGGCAACCGCCCGCTCGTGGAGTCGCTGGAGAAATTGACGCCCGAAGACACCGCGCTGCGCGAAGTCATCGAAGGCAAGATCAGCCACGAGTTGGCCTGATTGCACGGCACCATTGCAACTTTGGGCGGCCCGGCGATTGTCGGGGCCGCCTTTTTTGTGCAAACAGTTTCCCGTCCGAATCCAACCTAACCCATGGCCGCCAAAAAAAAAGACGCCCTGCGCCACACCGAGATCCGCAACTCGAAGGCTCTGCGTGACTATTTTGTGGACGAGCGGTTCGAGGCGGGCATCCAACTGCGCGGCACCGAGGTGAAGTCGGTCCGCGCGGGCAAGGCACAGATCAGCGACGCGTATGGCCGGGTGGAGAAGGGCGAACTTTGGATGCACGGCGCGCACATCGAGCAGTATGCGTGGGGCAACATCTTCAACCACGACTCGAAGCGCATCCGCAAATTGCTGTTGCACCGCCGGCACATCGACAAGATCCAGCACGCGCTGGAGGCGGGCGGGCGGGCGCTTGTGCCGTTGCGGATGTATTTCAAAGAAGCGCTGGTCAAGGTCGAGGTCGGCCTCTGCACGGGCAAAAAGAATTTTGACAAGCGCGACGACCTCAAGAAGCGGGCCGAGATGATGGAGTTGAACAAGGAGCTGAAGTCCCGCCGCTGATGAGCCCCCCGCGTGACACCGTCACCGTGCGGGTGCCGGGCAGCACTTCGAATTGCGGCGCGGGTTTCGACACCCTCGGGCTCGCGCTCACCGTCTACAACCGCATCACGCTCACGCGGGGCGGCATCGGGGGCGGCGGCGTAAGAATGCAGGCGCAGACTGAGGCCGACGGGCGCGCGCAGACCCTGGTGGCGGATTCGGCCGCGGCGTTTTTTCGGGCGATGGGGGGTGGAGTCGGAGCCGGCTCGTTTTATTACCACATCGAAGGCGAGGTTCCGGTGGCGCGGGGGCTCGGTTCGAGCGCCACGATCATCACGGGCGTGCTCGCGGGGCTCGATGCGCTGATGGGCGCCGGACTTTCGCGGGCGGCCCTGGCGGCCCTGGCCACGGCGATCGAGGGCAATCCGGACAATGTGAGCCCAAGTCTGTTGGGCGGATTTACGGTTTCGCGCTGCGATCCGACGACCGGAGCCTACGTCGACACGATTCGATTCGACGTGCCCGGGGACGTGGCGTTCGTCGTGGTGTCGCCGGCGGTGGAGTTGCTCACCAAAGCCTCACGGGGCGCCCTGCCGCAGGTGCTGGCGTATCGCGATGCAGCGCGAAGCGTGAACAGCGCGGCCTACCTGACGGCGGCGTTGGCGACGGGAGATTATGAAAAACTTCGTCACGCCGTCGGCGATTTCATGCACGAGCCCTACCGGTTGCCAAAAATCCCGGGGGCGCGCGATGCGATCGAAGCCGGGGTGGCTGCGGGGGCGTTGACGGGCTGGCTGAGTGGCAGCGGCTCCAGCGTGCTCTGCGTAGCGCGACCGGCGGCGGCGGCGGCGACGGGGGGGGCGATGCAGGCGGCGTTCCTCCGGGCGGAGGTCGCCTGCGAGGTGCGAGTGCTCGCAGCCGACAATGCCGGCCTGCAGGTGGAGAAGGGGAGCGGGCGGCTGGAGGGTGCGCGGCATGACGCCGGGCCCTAAAGCGAAGGCGTGTCGGCTTTGTGCCCCGGTGGAGCGAGGTGGTTCGGCCAGACGCGCAGGATTTCGGCGGCAAGCTTTCGCCAGCCAAACGGTTTTGCCAGGACGCCCTTAAGTACGGTGAGCCGTGCCATCGCGTCTTCCTCCGACGACAGGTTGTGCCCGGTGATCATCACGAACGCCGCGTCCGGCACCAAGGGCGCCGCCTGCCGGATGAACTCAAGTCCGTTCAGCTGCGGCATAAAATAGTCCGTGACGACTACTCCCGGGTTGAGCGACGGCAGAGCCTTGAGGGCTTCGAGTGGCCGGAAGAAGGCGTGGACTTGGCAGTCGAGATTGTCCGCCAGCATCTGGGCCATAAGGTCCGTGTAGGATTTCTCGTCGTCCACGAGGACGATAGGTCTGGGCGGAGGGGCGTTCACAGGGTCGACGGGACGGATGCTGACGCTGACACGGGCCCAAGGCAACCCGCGAGCGCGCACTTGATTCGGGCCCGCGGGTGGCGACGATGGAGGGATGTTGCATGTCGTGCTTTTCCAACCTGAGATCGCGCCGAATACCGGGAACGTCGGGCGGATGTGTGCGCTCACCCGCTCCCGTTTGCACCTGATTCATCCGCTCGGGTTCGTGATCAACGACCGGAATTTGCGCCGGGCCGGCATGGACTACTGGAAATCGCTCGACGTCCACGAGCATGCGGACTGGCCGGCGTTTCGCGCCAGCGCCCAGGCGCCGAAACGGCTCTGGCTGTTGACCACAAAAACGGAGCGGAGCTTTTGGGATGTGGCCTATGCGGACGGCGACGGCCTCGTCTTTGGCAACGAGGGCGCCGGCGCCCCCGAGTGGCTGCACGAGGAGATCGGGGCGTCCCAACGTGTCACGATTCCGCACGCGAATCCGGAGTTGCGTTCGCTCAACCTGAGCACGGCGGCTGGGGTGGCGACCTATGAGGCGGTGCGGCAGTTGACGCACGCCGGGGTGCGGTAGGGGAGCTTTTTTGACGCCGCCGGCCGCCGCGCGAGTTTCATCCGAGGGCGTTCACCTGCGGCGCGGTGAATTGATCCAATTTCGCCAGCGCTCCGGCCAGACCGCGAAAGCTAACTCAGGGAAGACTCGCGGGCTGCACCGCATGGTGCTCCCATGGAAATAAAAACCCGCTAAGCGATGAAGCGAAGCGGGTTAAAGGTGGTGGCCAGACTCGGAATCGAACCGAGGACACGAGGATTTTCAGTCCTCTGCTCTACCAACTGAGCTATCTGGCCCAAAGCGGAATGGCGAACAAAGGGCGGCGCATCGGGGGCGTCAACGGGAAATTCGAGGATAACCGGACCGGCGCATGCACGGTCGTCTTGGCGGACCCACCGGCTCGCGGAAATGTTTTGTCCGGAGGCCCCGGACGGAGTGCCGCGTTCGGCGCGCTTGGGTTCTCTCCGTCACCGCTGGTCAGCTTCGCGTTCGACCCCGGAGCGGAAGTCGGCCCGCTGATCGGATGTCGAATCCTTGCCGCTCAAGGCGATCTTTCCCGCCGTGCGTTACGCGGAGGCCGCCGACGGTTCTCCGTCTGTCGCGTCCGGTCCGGTTGGGCGCGCCGCCTTTCCCCGCCGCCGCCGCGGCATGATTTCTCCCTCGAATACGCCCTAGGTGGTATGCGGGCGACGCCGCTTCCTGCTACTCTCGCCGTCCATGCACCGACTCTCCCACCGCCTTTTCTCCGGACTCTGGTCTGTCCTCGCCGCGCTGCTCGTGGCTGCTGTTCTGCCCCACCGTGCCTTCGCTCAAGCAACCACGACGGCGCTTTCCGGCCGCGTCACCGACGCTGCGACCCAGTCCGTCCTCCGCGGCGCGACGGTCACGCTTACTCCGGTCGCGGCGGGCGCCGCCGGCGCCGGGGCCTTGCGCACGTCCACGGACGCGAGCGGGGAGTTCACGCTCAACGCCGTGCCCGGCGACTACTCGCTCGCACTCGACTACCTCGGCCTCCCGCCGAAAGCACAGGCGATCACGCTCGCCGGCGCCCCCGTGCGTTTGGCGCTGTCCCTCGGTGACGCCGTGCTCGCCCTCGCCGCCGTCACGGTCGAGAGCACGCGCACCGGTCAGGCCCGCGCGCTCAACCAGCAGCGTGCCGCGCAGAACCTCACCAACATCATCTCGGCCGATTTTTCCGGCCAGTTCCCCGACAAGAACATCGCCGACGCCGTGAAGCGGCTTCCGGGTATTACGGTCGAGACCGACCGCGACACCGGCGGCAGCGAAGGCCGCTACGTCACCGTCCGCGGCATGAGCGCCGATTTCAACGCCGTTACCGTGAACGGCATGCGGGTCAACGCGACGGACTTCGACGGCATCACCCGCCGTGTGCCGCTCGACGTCATCTCGTCCGACGTCGCCGACCAGATCGAAGTCACCAAGGCGCTCCGTCCCGACCAAGACGCCGATTCCATTGGTGGCGCCGTGAACATCAAGACGCGCAGTGCCTTCAGTCGCGATGGTCGGACCGCCTCCGCGAAGTTCGCCCTGGGCTACTCCGCGATTCTCAACGACTACTTCAATTATCCCTTCGAGAATCCTTCCCGCGAAGGCGCCTTCACCTATTCCGACCTGATCGGCGAGTCGCGCCAATGGGGCTTTTCGCTTTCCGCCAATTATCGCGACCGCACCTTCGTCAAACAGCGCAATAGCACCGGTGGCTGGCGCGGGCTCGGCACCGCCGCTTCGCCGTTCTCGATGGATTCGTTTATCCTGCAGCACTTCTTCGACGACATGACCAGTCGGGGCTTCAACGGTTCGCTCGAATTCCGGCCCACCGTCGATCACAAGCTCCGTCTCTTCGCCGGTACCAATACCCGTGAGACCAACCGTGGTCGTCAGCGTCAGCAGATCTTTTTCCCCGCCACGGTCACCGCCACCAACCTCGTCGGCCCCTCCATCGTCACCGGCGACACCTACACCAGCATCGCCTCGCCCAACAACACCGTGCGCCGCGATGCCCGCAGTTTTGATGAAAGTCAGGACACGCGCACGCTCGCGTTCGACGCCGAGTCGAGATTCGGCGACACCACGGTCACGACCCTCGTCGGCTACAATCGCGGTGAGTTTGATGGCGGGCTCAACGCCGGTGTGCAGGCACAGTTCTCCCGCGCCACGTCAACCAACGGCTACACCATCACGCCCGGTAATGCGCGTTTCCCCGTCTTTACGACCACCCTCGACCGCATCACGCCGTCAGCCGCTTCGGCCTACCAGATGAGCAGCCTGGTGCGCGGCACGCGCAATTTCGTCGACCAAGAGTGGAACGCCTCCCTCGATGCCAAGCGTCCCGCCACCGTCGCCGGCCTGCCCGGCTGGTTCAAAGCCGGCGCGAAGTTTCGCACCAAAGACCGCGACCGCGACGAGATCCAGCGCAGCTTCAATGCGAACGCCAATTGGAATCTCCTCGGCTACGTCGGCCAGCCCGACATCCCGTCCATGCTCGCCGACTACGGAGCGAATAACGGGGCGACCTCCGACGGCCGCTACGACTTCGGTTACTTCCTCGATCCGAAAAAAATCCGCGACACGGGCGAATTACTGATCTCGCGCGGCCTGCTCGTGCCCACCGCGAGCAACGCGCTGAACAGCCAGCTCGGCGATCATTCCGCGTGGGAAGACGTTTCCGCGGCCTACGCGCAAGGCCAGTTTACCTCTGGGAGGTTCACGCTGCTCGCGGGCGTCCGCGCTGAGCGCACCACGACGAAGTTCAAGGCGTGGGCGGTCATCGACAATGTTCCCGTCCGCATCCAGCCGTCGCGCGGCTACACCGGCGTGCTGCCCGGCCTCCACCTTCGCTACGATGGCACGAAGAACTTCGTGATTCGCTCCGCGTATACCGAATCGTTGTCGCGTCCGACCTTCAACCAACTCAATCCCCGCGCCACGATCAACACGGTCACCGACGTCGTGAGTCGCGGCAACATTGACCTCAAGGCCGTCACGTCGCGCAACTACGACCTCTCCTTCGACTACTACCTCGGTACCACGGGCTACGTTTCGCTCGGGCTTTTCCACAAGGACTACAAAAACAATGTCTACCGCTCGACCCAAACCGAGCTCTTCGAAGGCGAGCCGAACACCCTCGTCACCCAAGATCGCAATGCCCGGGGCGGCAAACTCACCGGCGTCGAATTCGCTTTCGACCAGCCGCTCCGCTTTTTGCCCGCACCCTTCGACGGCCTCGGCATTACGATCAACGTCACCTACACGGATTCGTCCCTCGACACCGGACTTCCCCGTCTCGCCGGCCTGAAGATCCCGCTGTTCGACCAGATGAAGGAAACCGTCAATGCGAGTATCTACTACGAGAAGAGTGGTCTTCGACTCCGCGCCTCGGCGCATCGCCGCAGCCGCACCGTCTTCGATTTGGCGACCGACAACCTCTTTGCCCTCGCGCGCTATGAGTCGCCGAGCACCGAGCTGGATTTCACCGCGAGCTACAAATTCCACCGGCGCTGGACGGTCTACACCGAAGTCCAAAACGCTCTCAGCGCGCCTCGTCACGGCTACAACGGCGACTCGAACCTCCGGCTCGATTACAACGAATACGCCGAGTGGGCCGCCACCGTCGGCGTCCGCTGGAGCCTCTGAGGCAGCGGGCTGACCTCCGGGCGACCCGTGGCTTGAACCGAGGGGCATATGCGCCCCAGCCCGGCCCGGAAGTCCCGGCTCTACCCTCGAATCGCCCTTTCGTCTCCGGGGGTGGCGTCGGGACCTCCGGGGCCGGCGTTGTTTGTCCATCTCTGCCGCGTGCCCCTCGCCTAGACTCACCGCATCAGCGCCATCAATCGGCCGCGTGTCCGCACGTTCAGTTTCGAGAAAATCGACGTCAGCTGTTTTTTCGTCGTGAGCGGGCTCTTCTTCAACCTCCGCGCGATTTCCGCGTTTGAACAGCCTTCGCAAATCAGGAGAGCCACCTCACGCTCGCTCGGAGTGAGCGCCCACAGCAACCGCTGTTTCTCCACCGGCACGCGCGCGGTGGGCAGGCGCTCCAGGCTCCGGTCTTCCAGCACGACTAAAAATCCGGGTTTCGCCAAGAGCCCCGGCGATACGTTGACGACGGACACCGCGGCGACCCGGTCCGGCAGGGTCGGATGCGTCAGGCGCTCCAGCGTGTGCGAGAATTCCGGCCGGTCTTTCGCGTTGGCGCGCAGGATATCGACCCGCATCCGTTCGCATTCCGCGCGCACCGGCGCGGGCAGTTCCATGCGTTCCCGGGAGACCAGCCCGCGCGCCACCTGGGGTCCGTGGCACCAGACCGCGCATTCCTTGATCGCCTCGGTGTTGGCAAAAACCGGTTGCAGTTCCCAGTTGAGCAGCATCAGGCCGAGCGGGATGTGCCGGTTGAATTCTTCCAGCACCTTGCGATGGAGCCGCTCCGTGTGCAGGAGGAGCACGCGGTCGATCGCTGCTTCGAGATACGGCCGCAGTTTCTTCAACCGGGTGACGTCCGCCGCGCCAAATTCCGGCGCGCCGGGCGCCCGATAGATGCTGAACATGGCTTTCACCTCGTCCCCGCGCCAGAACAGTCCCGACATGCCGTCCGTCCAGCCCTCGGGCTCGGCAAAGCGGCGGAAAAACTCGGTCGTCCGAAACTGCTTGGCGGGCCCCACCACGTCGCCAAACCGGTAGTGCGTGATCCGCCGGTGGGCGTCGATGTAGGCGGTGAACGGGTTGATGCGTCCGCGCTCCTTATACCACTGCATGGTCGCCGCCATCGGCGGATCGGTGAACACCCGGCGTGCCTCGCGCATCCCGAAGTGCCCGAGGAACAGCGTGGCGCGCACCGTCGGGGCGAACGCCGCGCGCAGGAGCGGCAAGATGGCCCGCCCCAACTCCTCGACTTCCGTCGCCGCGTGCAACGGAAAGAGCAACGCCTCCCAGCGCCCCGAATCCGCCGAGCGTGCCCTTGTCCGTGTCGTCGTCACGACGGCACCGTCACTCGCCGGGGCGTGCCGCGTCAAGGACCGCCCGGCCGCCGGCTACTTTTCCAGCCACAGCTCCTTCAGGCGCCGGTCCGCAAACGGCCGCGGTTGCCAGCCTTTCACGCTCGGGCTCATCAGCATCGTTTGCGTGGAGAAGAACAACGGGATGGCCGGCACGTCCTCCAGGAAAATTTCCTCGGCGCGCTGAAACGCATTTTCCCGCGCCGTCGCGTCCGTCGTCCACGTGGCGTCGATCATCCGGTCAAACTCCGGGTTGGACCACTTCGCCTCGTTGTAGAGGGCGCCCGTCTGCCACGCGCCGAGAAAGAAAAACGGATCCTGGTAGGTCGTCGCGTTCCAGGAGCCGCGCACGATCTGGAAATCCATCGAGCGTTTTGACGAGTTGAGCACCTGCGTCTCCTCGTTGCGCAACGTCACCGCGATCCCGAGGTGCTGCCGCCACATCTGTTGCACGGCCTCGGCGATGATGCGGTGGTGTTCACGCGCATCGACGAGAAGTTCCAGGGCGGGGAAGTTTTTCCCGCCTTCGAAGCCAGCTTCCTTCAACAGTGACCGGGCCTTCTCCGGATCAAACGCCAGCCGCCCCGGCGCCGTGTAGCCCCCGATGCCCGGAGGCGTGAAATTCCGCGCCGGCACCTTGCCGCCCTTGACGACCTGTTTCGTCAGACGCTCGCGGTCGACCGCGAGCGCCAGCGCCAGCCGCACGCGCCGGTCGTTCAGCGGCGGCTTGGCGAGATTGAGCGAGTAGAAGTAGACTCCGCGGTCATCGACGACCTTGAGGGCGCCCGGTTGTTCGCGTTCGTAGACTTCGATTTTGTTCAGCGGCACGAGGCCCGTCATGTGCAGCTGGCCCGTGCGGAAAGCGTTTTCCTCCGCGGAGGTGTTCTCGATGGGGAGGAAATGAATCTCCTTCAGCCGCACTTTGGCCGCGTCCCAGTATCGTGGATTCTTCTCAAGGATCACACCCTGATTCTGCCGCCACGATTTCAACTGAAACGGTCCGTTGCCGACCAAGTTGCCCGGCCGAATCCAATTGTTCACCCGCTCGTCCATGGCCGCGAATTTCTCCACCGTCGCCTGCGGCACCGGGAAGAACAAATACAGCGCCGACAGGAAAAACGGCGTCGGCCGCGCCAGCGTAAATTCCACCGTTCGCGCGTCGCGCGCCTTCACGCCGACGGTCGAAAAATCCTTGTTCCGGCCCGCCTGATATTCCCGCGCCCCCCGCACGAAAAACAAATTTGCCTCCGCGTGCGATGCGCCCAGCCGCGGGGCCAGCAGCCGCCGGGCCCCATACTCGAAGTCCCGCGCGGTGAGGGGCGTGCCGTCGCTCCACGTCGCATTCGCCCGCAAATGAAACGTGTAGGTCAGCCCGTCGTCCGATACTTCCCACCGCTCCGCCACGCCGGGTCGCGGCTCGAGCGTCGCCAGATCCGGCGTCACGAGTCCCTCGAACAATCCGCCGACAATCGTCCACTCCATCGCCCCGCGCACGAGATAGGGGTCGAGCGATTCCGGTTCGGCCGTGTTGCCGCGATACAAGATCTGTTCGCGATTGCCGATCGACACGGGCGTCTCCCGCTTCGCACAACCCGCCGCGAGTAAAAGGAAAACCGCCAGACCGATTTCGAAAACGCGTTTCATGGTGCGGACTCTGCGGTTCCGTTGCGTGGGGCGCACCCCAAAACCGATACCACCAAAGTGGTAATCTCGTCCCGGTCGCCTGCTTCGCCCTAGCTTCGCCGACGCGTTCGTGCGAACCTTCCCTCATGCGTCACCCTCTTCGCACCGTCGGTCTGCTCTGCGGCCTCGCGACGTCCCTCTCCGCCGCCAGCTACGACTATTGGCTCACCGGCAATCCTGCCGATGCGAAACCCGCGCAAACGCGCGCCGGTCTTTTTCTCTCCGGTGGCGGCGGTGACGTCACGGCTGCGTGGAAATGGTTCGTCGCGTGCGCCGGCGGCGGCGACATCGTGATCCTCCGCGCGTCGGGCAGCGATGGTTACAACGACTACGTCTTCACCAAGATCGGCGGGGTCGATTCCGTCGAGAGCATCAAGTTCAACGACGCCAGCGCCGCCAGCGATCCCCGCGTGCTCGAGATCATCGCCCAGGCTGACGGCCTCTTTATGGCCGGCGGCGATCAAGCACGCTACGTGAACTATTGGAAAGGCACACCCGTCGGCGCGGCCCTCAACGCCCATCTTCGCGCCGGCAAACCTCTCGGCGGCACGAGCGCCGGCCTCGCCGTCCTCGGTCAATATTACTTTTCCGCCCTCGAGGATTCCGTCACCAGCGCGACCGCCCTCACCAA
>JBIKOK010000049.1:0-36631 GCA_044358025.1 Opitutaceae bacterium | reverse complement strand
TGACCCCAACGCGCTTTCAGGAATTCCACCGCTGCGCCGCGTGCCGCCTCAACGAATCCGTCCCTCCCTCACCGCCCACCGCGCCCGCCTCACTCCAGGTGAAACACTTCCTTCAGGTCGCTCGCCACCGGGCTGTGGTCCGCGTTTGACGGCATCACGTCGCCCATGTGTTTCCACCAGCGCTGGCACACCTCCGTCTGCGCGATCGCCGCCCAGCGGGCTTCGTCCTCGACTTCCACATACGCGAACAGCTGGCGCGTCCCCTCGTGGAGAAAAATCGAGTAGTTGTGCGCCCCGTGCGCCTTCAAGACCGCGGCAAGTTCCGGCCAGATCGGCTGGTGGCGCCGGGCGTAGTCCGCCTCGTGCCCGGGATGCACGCTCATCACAAAAGATTTCCGGATCATGGGAGTTTCGGGAGATAGGATTCCGCCGGCTTCGGCGCCGCCGGCGTCGCGGGTTTGGCCGCCGCCGGCTCGGTGTCCCGCGCAAACGCCTTCGCCAACATCTCAAAGCGGGCGCGGTCGGCCGGATCGCGCGAAATCTTCAGTCCGTGCTTCGCCAAAATCAGCGCCTCCTTCGCAAAATTCTGCTGCGCCGCGAGCGTCGTCGCCTGCAGCACCAACGGCGTGTTGCGCGAAAACGTCTGCACCCCTTCCAACACCACCGTGAATTCCTCCCGGGTCGGCGGGCGCGCGGACCGCGACCAGACCTCCCCGATCAGGCCGTAGACGGCGGCCATCGGCGGCCGCTGCTTGCGGGCGACGAGGAGCGGCTCCAACACCTGCGCGACCTGCTTTTCGCTCAGCTTGTCCCCGGCCCCGGCCGGTTTCTCCCGCACTTCGTCGAAGCGGAGCCGGGCGAGTTCCAGATAGGCGCGGGGACGCTCGACCTTCGCCGTTGCGGCGGCCTCGAGAAATTTTCGCGCGCGGTCCGTGTTGCCGGCGCCCCGCTCGTCGAGCCCGAGGGCGGCCAGCAGCGGCGCTTCGCGTTCGCCGCGAATATACGGCGCAATCAGCGCCAGGTGCGCCTGATCGCCGTGCTTCCCCAGCCGCAGCGCTTCGCCGACGATGCGCCCCGCCTCGGACTCCGTCGCATCGCGGAGCGTGAAGGGCGGCGCATCGGGCAGCGCCTGCCCTTTTTTCGCCGTGTATTGCATCGACTTGTAGTCGGTGAACCCAATGTAGCCGCGGACTTCCAGGTTCATCTTCTTGAAATCCATCCCGAAGCACTCCTTGAAAACCTCCTCGGTGGGCGCCTCGTTGCCGACGCGCGAGAGGAACTTGATGAACCCTTTTTGATACCGCTGCCCGCGCCCATAGAGACACATGTGCACAAACGCATAGGACTGCGCCGACCAAAACGTGCTGCGCTGTTTGGGCGGATCGGCAAACAGTTCGGGGAACGACATCAGGTGCCGTTCGTTCAGGAGACGGTTGAAATCGCCGGTGCGCGGGCCGCCGAAGCCGTCGCCGATCTGGGCGAAGTTGATCCATTTCTTCGTCACATCGATCGAGGCGAACAACTGCACCAGTCCCTCTTCAAACCAGGGCGGGGCGCGGCCGGACATCTGCCGGCGGATCAGATAACGGAAATACTCCTTATAAAAACCGCGGTAGGGATCGGCCTCCTCCGTGGTGTTGTCCTCGAGCAGAAACTCGGCCAGCGCGAAATCGACCACAATCACCCCTCGCTCGGGATCGTCAAAAAAGAGGCTGTTGGTGCGGTAGCGGTCCTCGTCGCGTTCGGCCGGCATGAAGCGGTCGAAGCCTTTGCCCCGGCCGGTCAGAATCAGGCTCGTCGGCACCGCCACATCGGCCGTGCTGAAGCCCGGCATGATCTCATTGATCGCCGCCTGCAGCAGAAAGAAATCCTTCACGAAGCGCGTGGTCTCCCGCGCCGACACGCTCGAGAGCACTTCGAACCCGGGGATCGACGCGTAGCGCCACGACTCCGGCGGCGGGAGCACGCGGCGATCCGTCACTTCGAAAACCGGCAGTTCGACCGGGGCGTCCCCCACCGAAAAGGGCGCGGCGGGCAGGGCCGGCGCGGCGGTTTGCGCCGACACCCACGGGGCGACGCCCGCGGCGAGGAGACCGCCGGCGCGAAGGCAGGCCCGGACAAGGCGGAAAGGCGAGGCGGTCGTGATCATGGTAAAGGAGGGGGCGTTTTTCTTGCGGCGCACACCACGGGCGCGCGTCAGCGCTTCGGGGCGGGCGCCCCGGCCTTGGTCGCGGCCGCCGGCTCCGGCAGCAGCGGCGGCGCCGGCGGCAGAGTGGATTTCAGGGCCTCGAACAACCCCTTGGACTTGGCGTCGAGCGCGACCTTGATGCCGTAGTCGGTAAACGCATGCGCGACGTCGAGCATGCCCGCCTGCGCGCTGAGCCCCGCGGCCGCATAGAGCATCTTGAGGCGCCCGGGAAACAGGCGCACGCCTTCGACGAGATAGACCACGTCCTCCTTCTTCGGCGGCGTGGCGCTGCGCACCCACGTCTCCGTCATCAGCTCATAGACCTCGGGCAACGACGGCGGCTGCAGGCGCGCGACGAGCAACGGACCGGTGATCGCCCCAACCTGCTCCGGGGAAAATTGCGCCCCGGCGCCGGGCTTCGCCAGCGCGTCGGCATAACGGAAACGCGCGAGCTCCAGGTAGGCGCGCGGGCGGACGACCTTGGCGGCCGTGGCCGCCTCGATAAATTTCCGCGCCCGCGTTTCTTCGCCATTGACCCGGTCGTAGAGCCCCAGCGCCGCGAGCAACTTCGGCTCCCGCTCACCCCGGATGTAGGGCGCGGTCAGCTCGGCTTTCGCCTTGGCTTGATGGCCCGCCAGCGCGAGCGCCTCGCCCTTGATCCGGCCGACCTCGGATTCCGTGGCGTCGCGGAGCGCCAGCGGCGCGCCCGACGTCAGACCCGCTCCCTTGAGGACATACTCCTGATGCTGGTAGTCGGTGAAATCGATATAGCCCCGCAGCTCGAGGAGCATTTTCTTGTAGTCCATCTTGAAGCACTCCTTGAAGAGCTCCTCCGTGATCGGCTCTTTGCCCAGCCGCATCAGGAAGGTCCCGAACGGCTTCTGGTAACGCTTGCCGCGACCGTAAAGACACATGTGGACAAACGCGTAGCACTGCTTGGCCCAGACGTTGTTCCCGAGCGGATTGATCGCTTCGGGCGAATCCGCGGTCACCGCGAAAAACTTCGGAAACGGGACGAGTGCGCGCCGTTGGAGCGCCGCGTTGAAATCCCGGTCCTCCGCGGGCGCCCCCGCAATCTGGAGGCCGTCGGGATCGTCGGCGGCCGTCAGCGCATTCATCGCCGCCACCGCGCCCGCCTGGGCGGAGACCGTGTTCGGATCCTCCAGCTTGCCAAACACGATGTGGTTCGGATCCACCTTCATCGCCATGATGATTTGCGCCATGCCCTCCTCCAGCCACGCCGGCAGCCGCGGCTCGCTCCGGCTGAGCAGAAAATGGACGTATTCACGATAAAGCTGCTTGTCGTGTTCGACCGAAATCAGGCTCGAGTCCGTGCCCGTCGCGGCGTCGTTCGCCGTGTCCGTCGCGAGGATGTTCAGCGTCGTCGACTGCAGATCGAGGATGATCGCGGTTTGCTCGCGGTTCTTGAGAAACAGGCTCGCCGTCGCCCGGTCGGGACCGGATTTCCCGGCGGGGACGAACCCGTCGAACTTCGCGCCCTTGCCGCAGAGAATGAGCGACGTCGGGACGCCCGTGCGGTTCGGAATCGGCCAGACGAGCGCCAGCGCCTCCTTGAACTGGTCAAAATCCTTGATCAGCCGCCGCGTGGCCTTGTCGGACGCATTCGAGAGAATCTCGAAGCCCGCGATCTCCGCGTAGCGCCAGGCCTCGGGCGGGGGCAACTCCCGCGTGTCGGTCACGACAAACTTGGGCAGCTCCACCACCGGGCTCGCGGCGGCGGCCGCCGCGGTGTCCTGCGCCCGGAGGCACGGCGACTGCGCGGCGAACAGCGCGAGCGAAAGCACCAGGAGGCGGCGATAGGGAGACGGAAACAAAGACGCGCGGTTCATGCGGGGAGAGACGGGCGATAAGAGGCAGAGGTTTCGTATCCTTCGGACGGACCGCAGCCAATCCTCCTCCGGCCCCGGGGGCTAGAGAAAACGCGCCCGGCGCAACGCCGCCGCGCCCTCCGCTCACGCCGCCCACTTCAGCAGCAGCACAAACAGCCCGATGATCGCCCCCGACACCGCGCAACAAATCAGGAAACCGACGGTATCGACCCGATCCCATTTGCAGAACTCCCACGACGACTTCGGAAACAGCTTGGTGTGGTCAAACCGCCCGGGGTTGCGCCGGGTTTCGGCCATCCCGGCCGCCTCCAGCTCGGGCGTGTCGCCCACCGGCGTCTTCATTTTGCCATAGAACTGGTCCACCCGCGCCCGGTCCGTCGGCCGCGTGCCATAGCTCACCAGCAGAAGCACGATAAAGGGAAACAACCCGTCGAAGTAGAAGGTCGCCGCTTCACGGCCCTGCGGCGCGAGCTTGGCCACATCCAGACCGAACTGGCCGAGAATGTAGCACTCGAGATTGAACCGTCCGCGCCCTTCCAACGCACTCGCGGGATCCTCAGGATTGATCCGCACCAGTTGCTTCCAATAGACCGGCACGGGCTTCGCCTCGGCCGCCGTGCTCAGGACCGCGAGCGCCGACGCCTGCCGCACGGACCGCACTTCCGTCGCGATGTTCGGCACCACCAAAATCGTCAGCACGGTCAACGACACCGACCACCACACCGCCTTCGCCGTGAGCCGGCGCCAAAAGAAACTCGTCAGGATCGCGGCGCCGAACGGCACGTTGACCGTCAGCACCAGTTTCACGATCGATTCGACGTCGCCCATGAGCTCCGCCGAGATCACGCCGAGGCCGAGCACCGCCACGATCGTCCAGCGCGCGACCGTCACGCCCTGCGCCTGCGTCGCATCGGGCCGCAGGTGCCGGTAGACATTGCGCACAAACAGCGACGAAATCGCGAGGGCCTTGGCCGCGAGCGTCGACATCGTGCCCGCCAGCACCCCGGCGAGCATGAGCCCGATCAGGCCGGGACCGAGGAGCTTGTTCGACATCGCCCCCCACACGATGTCCGGGTCCGCGAGTCCGCCGACGCCGAAGAGCGCGATCGCGATCAGACCGGCAAACGCCCACAGGATGATCATGAAACGTTTCAGATAATTGCCCGTCACGCCCATGCGCGCCGCAAATTCGTTCTTCGCCGAACCCGCGATCCCCATGTTGTGGCTCAGCCCGCCGTTCTGCACGATGCTGATGAAGAGCACGGCCGCGATAAAGAGGGGCGACCCGCCCGGCCCGGCGAACAGATCCAGCATCTGCCCGGGCACCTTGTGGGCGAGCTCCCCCCAGCCGCCGATGGCCGCGAGCCCCGTCGGAATCAGCAGCACCGAGAACACAATGATGAGCACACTCTGCAGCGCCTCGTTGACCGCCGCCGCCGCCATGCCGCCCAGCACGATGTAGGCGCCCACCACGAGGGTGAACCCGAGGTAGAACGGCAGCGAGCGCAGCAGCGTGATGTAGCTGTGCAGTTCCCCGCGCGCCTGCCGGTCGCGCAACGTCGCCAGCCGCGCCTTCGCCGCTTCCGGCAGCGCGACGGTCCCCGCCACCGCCTGCTTCTCCAGCCCCTTGAGCTCGCGATAGTCGTCGACCGCCGAACGCTCCGCCGCGGTCCACTCGATCTCGGGCTTCACGACCAGCGACGACGCGATCTTGTAGGCGACGTAATTGCCGAAACCGAGAAACACGCACGCCACCACGACCTGAAACAGCGCGTAGAGCCGGCTGAGTCCGCGGCTGTCAAACCGGTCCTCGAACAAGTCCGCCGCCGTCACGAGCCGCACCCGGCGAAACCACGTGTTCATGAACCAAAAATACGGATTCATGAACACCGTCTGGAACGAAAACCAGACGCCCGTCACGCCGCGCTGAAACACCAGACTCGCCGTGCTCACGGCGCCCTGCGGCTCGGTGGCGTTGCCGAAGTTCAGAAAAAATTGGTACAGTTTCCCCAGCGACCGGCCCGCGAGAAAAAACCCCTCCTCGCTGCCCGTGGCCTTCGTGGCGCGCTTCCCGATGTAAACCACCGCCGCCAGGTAGGCGAGGATGACGAGCAAATCGACGAGGTGAAGGCTGCCAAATATTCTCATAACAAAGTCCGGGGTAAAAGAGGTTCACCAAAAACGTGCGGCGTCCCGGCCCCCACGGCGAGCCCTCATCGCACGGGTGCGTCAGGCACCCAGCCGGCCCGGATCGCCCGCGCTCGCAGCGAACCGGCCACAAAATCGGTTGCCTTCGACCGCCGCCAACCGACTGTCGGACAGTCCGGTCTATGCCCGTGCCCGCCCCCACCCTCCGCTCGCTCGCCAAGGTCCTCGGCCTGTCCCGCACCACCGTGTCCGACGCCCTGCGCGGCTCCCCGCGCGTTGATCCCCACACCGCCGCCCGGGTCAAGCAAGTCGCCAAGGAGGCCGGTTACCGCCGCAATCCCCTCGCCGGCGCCCTCATGTCGGAACTGCGCCGCTCCCGCGGCACCGCGTTTCGCGGCGTGCTCGCCGCCGTGGATTTCCACGAACCCGACCGCCCCGACTCGGCCGCCCGCTTCCACCGCGAACTCGTGCTCGGCGCCGATGCCCGCGCCACCGACCTCGGCTTCAAGGTCGAGAAATTCATCGTCGGCCACAACGGCCTCTCGGTGCACCGCCTCGACACGATGCTCCAGTCGCGCGGCATCCACGGCATCTTTCTCCTCCCCGCCTGGGACGAGCCCGATCTCTCCGCCCTCGACTGGTCGCACTACGCCGGCATCTACACCGACTACATCATCGAGCGCCCCGCCCTGCACTCCGTCTGCTCCGACCACTACCGCTCCCTGCTCGCCGCCCTCCACCGCATCGCGACCCTCGGCTACACGCGTCCCGGACTCTTTCTCCAGAAGCACCACGACGAGCGCCTCCAATACCGCTGGGGCGCCGCGTTCCGCACCTTCCAGGAGCACCATCCCGGCATCCAGCCCGTGCCGCCGCTGACCGTGGACAAATTTTCCCGTGATGCGTTCATCGCGTGGTTTCGCAAGCACAAGCCCGACGTCGTGCTCAGCCACAACACCGAGGCGATCGATTGGATGGAGAGCTGCGGCGCCGTCGTCCCCTCCACCCATGGTTTCGTGTCGCTCAATGTCCTCATGAAAACCCGTCCGTGCGCCGGGCTCGATCTGCAGCCGCGGCAACTCGGGGCCCGCGGCGCGGAACTGCTCATCGCGCAACTCCAGCGCAACGAGGCCGGCATCCCCGCGTGGCCGTCGACGACGACGATTCCCGCCCACTGGGTCGACGGTCCGACGCTGCGCCCGCCGGCTGCCGCCCCGCCCCGTTGATCGCGCGGCCGTCGTTGTCCGCGCATGATTTTCACGACGTATTGGTTCGCGCTCTTCGCGCTGGCTTTCTTTCCGCTCTATTGGGCCGCGCGGCCGGCCGGCCTGCGGTTGGGGCTGCTGCTCGCCGGCCCGACTAGTTTTCGTAGGGGCGCGGCTCGTCCGCGCCCGCCGGGAAAAGGCGCACCCGGCCGCGCCCTCGGCGTCGCGTTCGACCGCCTCCCGCTCCTCGGTTGGGCGGTGACGCTGCTGTTCATTTTCGTCGGCTGGCTCTATTTTTTCTATCCCGTGCCTGAAGCCACGCGCATGCTGCGACTCCTTTTCACGCCATGAATCTTCCGCCGCCCAGCGAACCACCACTCCCGCCGACGGAGCCGCCTCCGCCCGCGCTTCTCCTGCGCCTCACCCGCCTCGCCGTGTCCCTCGGCCTCGGCCTCTTCGTGGGCGTGCTCGGCCACTACCTGATTTACCGGCTCTCGCTGCCGTCGAAACCTTTTATCTATGTCGCGTTCTGAGCCCGCCCCCTCCGCGGCCCAAGCATCCCGCCGACCGGTCGACCGTTGGACCCGGTGGGTGCGCGGCGCGCTTCGTGCGCTGCCCGCCTGGCCCTTTTTCCTCGGCCTCATCCTCGCTTTCGCCGCCTGCTCCTTCGCCGGTCGCGTCGTGAGCGAACGCCCGCCCTTCGAAAACTTCGTCCGATTCTTCGCGCCGATCCAGCCGCAGCGCTCTTTCTATCCCACCGCGTCGCAACTCGTCGCCCACGTCCGCCACACCGTGCCCGCCAGCAAGACCCTCGTCCTCGTCGGCGGCGCCTCCTACTTCCGCGGCACCGGTCAAAACCCCGGCGAACTCTGGACCCTCGAACTCCAGCGCCAACTCGGCCCGCGCTACGCCGTCGTCAACTTCGCCACCGACCAGGCCGACCTCACCGCCTTCGCCGGCGTCGTCTTTTCCATCCTCGCCCGCGAGTATCCCAAAATCCTCTACGTCGCCAACGGCAACGTCGCCTCCGCCGCCCCCGTCGACGGCGGCGCCGACTACCGCTATCTCTTTTGGGTCGCCTACTACAAGGGCCTGCTCCCGCCCTCCGTCGCCGACGCGCCCGCCGTCCACGCCCTCCGCCGCCAACACCTCCGCGACCCTGCCGCCCTCGAAGTCCACGCCGGCCGCTGGCTCGATCAGTTCGCCTACGCCTGCGACCTCTGGACCTACCTCGCCTACCGGAATATTTTCACCGTGTGGACCGACGCCCACCGCGACGCACCCTTCGCCCCCCGCCACCTCGCCCGCGAGGGCGACGACCCCGGCCTCCGCGCAAGCCAGCAGGCCATCCGTCGCGACGCCGCCTACGTCGCCCACTCCGAGCAACACGCCCGCACCTTCGCGCGCACCGGACTCCGCCCCGACAAAACCGGCCAATGGCTCCCCGAGCCCGCCGTCTGGACGCGCTTCGCCGAAGCATGCCGCGCGATGTTCCCCGAAGAATTGCGCCCGAAATGCCTCGTCGTCCTCCTCCGCGCCAACCCGTTATTCCTGCAAACTCTCACCGCCGCCGAACGCCGCCGCACCGATCAAATTTACCAGCTCGGCCAGGACACCTACGAGCAAGCCGGCTATCAGGTCCTCGCGCTGCGCCCGGAAGAATTCACCGCCGACGACTACCTCGACGGCGGCCACTTCATGGCCTCCGGCGGTGCCAAGGTCGCGCGCGCCGTCGCCCTCCACATCGAAAATCTCGCCCGCGCCAGGGAGCGCCCGCTGCCCCTGGCCCACCCGCGCGGCGGCCCGGTCGAGCTGGCGGTCGTGCTCCCGAAAAACCGCGCCCCCCGCCAGGAGACGCTGCTGGCCGTCCTGCAAGGCCCAACCGCCGAGGTGCTCTCCGTCGAGTACCTGCCCGACGAAACCGCCCGCCTCGTTTACCGCGCCGGCCCCAACGCCGCGCCGCGCTTCTCCCCGCCCTTCATCGCCCCGAACTTCTCCACCGTGCACTCGATCCGGTTGAGCCTCGGCAGCCTTTACCCGCGCACCGCTCTGGAAACGGGCGGCCAACTTTCCCCGGCCGACCTCGCGCCCTTAAAATCATGGCTGCTGGTGCGCCTCGACGAGCGCCCCTTCTGGGAACTGCCCCTTCAGGCCCGCGAGGCCCCGCGCGGCGAGGTTTTTCTCGGCGTGAATCCGCTCGCCCCGCTGCCCGGCGCCCAATTCACCGGCACCTTCCATCTGGCCGAGCGCCGCCCCTTCACCTCGCGTTCACTCCGCCGTGATGAAATCGCCGGCGGGCGCATCCAACTCGTCATCACCGAAACCATGGCCGGCCGCTCCTTTCCTCTCGCCACCACCGGCCAACCCGGCGCCGGCGACGTGCTCTTCGTCCGTCTGACCGCGCAGGGCAACGCCGTCTTCGGCTACGACCACTGGGGCGCCCCACCGCTCCTCTCGCCCGAAATCCCGCTCGGTTTCGTCACGGCCCACACCGTCGAATTCAAATTGCCCGCCCTCGCCGGCCCTTTCGCCACCCCGGAACTCACCGTCCTCGTCGACGGCAAAATCGTCTGGCAACAACGCGTCCCGTTCTACCGCCCCGCGCCCGCGCACATTTATTTTGGCCAAAACCCGATCGGCGCCACCTCCGCCGAACCCGCGCTCCCCAACGGCACCGTCGACGGCGTGCTCGCGCCCAGCTGGCGCGGCTGAGCACGGCGCCTGCCCACCTGCGCGCCGCACTCGCCCAGGATTGCACAGGCGCCCGACTCGTCGAGACGCGTTGACGCGGCAGAGTTAATCCTCTTCGTCCGCGTGTTTCCTCCCACACCATGAGCCAACCAACTCGTCCCAAGAAAGTCGCCCTCCTCACCGCCGGTGGCCTCGCGCCCTGCCTCAGCTCTGCCGTCGGCGGACTCATTGAGCGCTACACCGAGATCGCGCCCGACATCGAACTCATCGCCTACCGCAGCGGCTACAAGGGCCTGCTCCTCGGCGACAGCTACAAAATCGGCCCCGCCGAGCGCGCCGCCGCCTCGATCCTCCACCGCCATGGCGGCAGCCCGATCGGCAACAGCCGCGTCAAACTCACCAACGTCAAAGACTGCGTGAAACGCGGTCTCGTCCAAGAGGGCCAGGACCCGCAAAAAGCCGCCGCCGACCAACTCATCAAAGACGGCGTCGACATCCTCCACACCATCGGGGGCGACGACACCAACACCGCCGCCGCCGACCTCGCCGCCTTCCTCGCGAAACACCACTACCCGCTCACCGTCATCGGCCTCCCCAAGACCATCGACAACGACGTGTATCCGATCCGCCAGTCCCTCGGGGCCTGGACCGCCGCCGAGCAGGGCGCGCGCTACTTCCGCAACGTCGTCGCCGAGCACAACGCCAACCCGCGGATGCTCATCATCCACGAGGTCATGGGCCGCAACTGCGGCTGGCTCACCGCCGCCACCGCCGGCGACTACCGCAAGCTCCTCGACCGCGAGGAATTCGTCCCGGGCCTCGGCCTCTCCCGCGCCAACCTCGACGTCCACGCCGTGTTCATCCCCGAGATGGCCGTCGATCTCGCCGCCGAGGCCGCCCGCCTCAAGGGCATCATGGACCGCGTCGACAACGTGAACATCTTCATCAGCGAAGGCGCCGGCGTGGAATCCATCGTCGCCGAGATGCAGGCCAAGGGCCAGGAGGTCCCGCGCGACGCCTTCGGCCACGTGAAACTCGATGCCATCAATCCCGGCAAATGGTTCGGCGACCAGTTCGCCAAAATGCTCGGTGCCGAAAAAACCCTCGTCCAGAAATCCGGCTACTTCGCCCGCGCCGCCGCCGCCAACCCCGACGATCTCCGCCTCATCAAGAGCTGCACCGACCTCGCCGTCGAATGCGCGCTCCGGCGTGAAAGCGGCGTGATCGGACACGACGAAGACCGCGGCGGCATTTTGCGCGCCATCGAGTTCCCGCGCATCAAGGGCGGCAAACCTTTCGACCCCGCGACCCCCTGGTTCGGCGAACTGCTCACCGGCATCGGCCAGCCGAAAGGCGCGACCGTGCATGTGACGCACTGAGCCGCTGCCCCTCCCCAGCCCTGCGCGTAGGCGCTGGGCCCGCCCGCCTCACCGCCCCCGCCCCGCGCGTGGGCGCTGGGCCCGCCCGCCTCACCGCCCCCGCCCCGCGGCGCGGAAACCCCCAACCCATTTGTCACGTATTACGTGACAAACCCTCCGCGCTCCCCCGGCACCGCGCCTCCCACTCCTCCCGCACCCCCGCGGCGCGGAAGCCCCCAACCCATTTGTCACGTATTACGTGACAAACCCTCCGCGCCGCTCACCCGCCGAGCAGCTCCAGCGCCGCCGCCAGCACCGGCATGCGTCCGTCCGCCACCGCGGCCTCGAGCGCCGGCAACTTGCCCTTCACGGCCTCCGACGCGTAGAACCGCGACGTCAGACTCTCCCCGATCAGCGCGTGCATCCACTGCACCGCCTGCGTGCGCCGCCGCTCCGTGAGCGAGCCCACCGCGCGCGCGTTCGTGAAATATTCCTCGGTCATCTCCCACACCTCGGGCACTCCCTCGCCCGTCAATGCCGACGCCAACAGGGCCGGCGTCTCCCAGCCTTCCGTCATCCGGTGCAAAAAGTGCAACACGCGCCGCATCTCCGCCTGCGCCGCACTCGCCCGCGCCCGGTTGTCGCCGTCGGCCTTGTTGATCACGATGGCATCGGCCAGTTCAATCACGCCCTTCTTGATGCCCTGCATCTCGTCACCCGCGCCCGGGATCATCAGCACGAGGAAAAAATCGACCATCGAGCGCACCGCGACTTCGTTTTGCCCGACGCCCACAGTCTCGACGATCACGACGTCATAGCCCGCGGCTTCGCACACGAGAATCGCCTCACGCGTCTTGCGCGCCACGCCGCCGAGCGAACCACCCGACGGCGAGGGCCGGATAAACGCGTTCCGCTCACGGCCGAGTTTCTCCATGCGGACTTTGTCGCCGAGGATACTTCCGCCGGTGAGCGAACTCGACGGATCGATCGCCAGCACCGCAACGCGTTTCCCGACGCCCGTCAGGTGACAGCCAAACGCCTCGATCAACGTGCTCTTCCCCGCGCCCGGAATACCCGTGATGCCGATGCGATGCGCCCGCCCCGTGTGCGGCAGCAACTGCGCGAGCACCTGCTGCGCCTGCGCCTGATGCGCCGGCGCGTTGCTCTCGATCAGCGTGATCGCGCGCGCCAGCACCGTCGGATCGTGCGTCAGCACGCCCTGCACATAGTCCTCCGTCGTGAGCGTGCGCCGGCGCGGCGGTGCGTGCGGCGCCGCCACGACCCCGGACGCCCGCGTGCCCTGCTTCACCCAAGTGGCAAAGCCACCGCCCGCATTTTCCGGCACCCAATCGGGCCGGGGCTGCGGACAACCCTCGTGCAACGCCATCGCCTTGACCGGCGTTGGCGCGCACGGCTCAGGAGGGTTCGATTCGCTCACGCCACCGCCGGCTCCAATCGCTCCAGCAGCAGGTCGAGGATCCGCAATGAGGATTTCGGAATCACGGTGCCGGGACCGAAGATCGCGCTCGCGCCGTTCGCGAGCAGGAAATCGTAATCCTGCGCCGGAATGACTCCGCCGCAGATCAGCAAGATGTCCTCACGGCCGAGGGCCCGGAGGGCATCGCGCAACTGCGGGAGCAACGTCTTGTGCCCCGCCGCGAGCGAACTCATCGCCACCGCGTGCACGTCGTTTTCCACGGCCTGCCGCGCCGCTTCCTCCGGCGTCTGGAAGAGCGGCCCAAGGTCGATGTCGAACCCAAGATCCGCCATCGCCGTCGCGACCACCTTGGCTCCGCGGTCGTGTCCGTCCTGTCCGAGTTTTGCGATGAGCAAGCGCGGACGCCGCCCCTCGCGCGCTTCAAAAACCGCGATCTTCGCCTTCACCTGTTCGACGGTCCCATCGGTGCCGAACTCCCGACGGTAGACGCCCGAGATCGAGCGGATCTGCGCCTGGTAACGTCCAAAGACGGCCTCCAGCGCGTCCGAGATTTCACCGAGTGTCGCCCGCGCCTGCGCCGCCGTGACGGCGAGCTCGAGCAAATTGCCCTGGCCCGATCTCGCCCCTGCCGTCAGCGCCGCCAGCGAGGCGCGGCACGTCGCCTCGTCGCGGGAAGCGCGCAGTTCTTGCAACCGTTTCACTTGGGCAATGCGCACCGTGGCGTTGTCGACTTCGAGAATGTCGATGGGCGACTCCGTCTCGAGGCGGTATTTGTTGAGCCCGACGATGGTCTCCTTGCCCGAATCAATCCTCGCCTGCCGGCGCGCCGACGCTTCCTCGATCCGCAGCTTCGGAATGCCGGCCTCGATCGCCTTCGTCATCCCGCCGAGCGTCTCAACTTCCGCGAGATGCGCGCGCGCCTTCTTGCCGAGTTCGGCAGTGAGATATTCGACGTAGTAGCTGCCGCCCCACGGATCGACGACGTTGCCCACGCCGGTTTCCTGCTGGAGGTGGAGCTGGGTGTTGCGCGCGATGCGGGCCGAAAAATCCGTCGGCAACGCGATGGCTTCGTCGAGGGCGTTCGTGTGCAGACTTTGCGTGTGACCGCACACGGCCGCCAGTGCTTCGAGGCTCGTGCGCGCGACATTGTTGAACGGATCCTGCTCCGTCAGACTCCAGCCCGACGTCTGCGAGTGCGCGCGGAGCGCGCGCGACTTCGGGTTCTTTGGATTAAACCGACCGACCATTTCCGCCCAGATGGTCCGGGCCGCGCGCAGCTTGGCGACTTCCATGAAGAAGTTCTTCCCGATGCCCCAGAAGAACGAGAGCCGCGGCGCAAACGCATCGATGTCGATGCCCGCCGCCACCCCCGTCTTCAGATACTCCAGACCGTCCGCCAGCGTGTACGCCAGCTCGAGGTCGGCGGTCGCTCCGGCTTCCTGCATATGGTAACCCGAAATCGAGATACTGTTAAACTTCGGCATCTTCACCGATGTGAAGGCGAAGATGTCGGCGATGATCTTCATCGAGGGCGCGGGCGGATAAATGTAGGTGTTCCGCACCATGAATTCCTTCAAAATGTCGTTCTGAATCGTGCCGGCGAGGTCCTCCAGTTTCGCCCCCTGCTCAAGCGCCGCGCAGATGTAGAACGCCATGATCGGCAGCACCGCTCCGTTCATCGTCATCGAAACCGACACCTTGTCCAACGGGATGCCGCCGAAGAGGGTCTGCATGTCGAGGATCGAGTCGATCGCGACGCCCGCCTTCCCGACATCGCCGACGACGCGCGGGTGATCGCTGTCGTAGCCGCGGTGCGTCGCGAGATCGAACGCCACCGACAGGCCCGCCTGCCCCGCTGCGAGATTGCGCTTATAAAACGCGTTCGACTCTTCCGCCGTCGAGAAACCGGCATATTGCCGGACCGTCCACGGTTTCGCGACATACATCGTCGCGTAGGGCCCGCGCGTGAACGGCGCAAGGCCGGGCACCGTGTCGAGCGAGCCGTCCGTCGGCAGATCCGCCGCGGTGTAGAGTCCCTTCACGGGAATCTGCTCATCCGTCTGCACCGGCGGCTCCGGCGGGGGCGCGGCAGGCGAATCCGGCGGCGCCGGAAAGGAAAACGACTCGTAGGGGAGTTGGGTGAAATCAGGTGTGGCGCTCATGGGAGGGCTCCGATCGCCTTCAAAAATGTGGCTAGGACTTCGCGCACATTGGTGCGGATATGGATAAACGCGTCGACGCCGGCGCCGCGGAAGGTCGCCCCTGTGGTGGCCTCCATCGGCAGCCCGGCGAGAACGAAGGCCACCTCCGGTTTCGCCGTTTTCAGCGCCGCCCCGAAGGCGGGCACGAGTTCCGGATAGGTTTCATCCGTCGAGCACAGCACGACGATGGGCGCGCCCGAGTCGACGGCCGCCTTCGCTGCCGCCCCGGCCGAATCGAAGGCCTCCTTGCCGGCCAGTTCGAACCCGCCGACGGCGAAGAATCCCGCGGTGAAATCCGCCCGGGCCTTGTGCTGCTTCACCGGCCCGATCTTCGCGACGAACACTTTCGGCCGCGCGCCCGTGCGCTGGGCAAATCGATCCGACGCCCTCCGCAGTTCTTCGAACCCTTCCGCCGCACGCCGCGCCTTCACCGTCATGATTTCGTCGCAGCCGGTCGCGCCGGCCACCGCACCCGCATCGCTGGCTTTCACAACCGTCGGTTTTTCCCGCAGATTGGGAAACAGGTTCGTGCCGATCAGCCCCATGCGCCGTTTGCTGACCGCCTCGTCTTTTTCCGCGGCGGAGGCGCCGACGAGTTTCTGCGGCATTCCCGCCCGCAGCGCCGCAGCGTAACCGCCGAGTGCCTCGATTTCCTGGAAGAGTTTCCAGGCCCGCCGCGCGAAATCATCCGTCAGGTTTTCGATATACCACGAACCGCCCGCCGGATCGCTCGTGTCGGTGAAGTGAAATTCCTCGGCGAGGAGCGTGTGCACGTTGCGCGCGATGCGTTGCGCCATCTCGTCCGCGGCCCCGCCCACTTCGTTGTAGGGCGAGATGTGCAGGCTATCGACGCCGCCCAGCACCGCCGAGCATGCCTCGGTCGTGACCCGCAGCATGTTCACGTGCACGTCGTGGAGCGTCTTGTTCCACCGGCCCGTGCGCGCATGCACGATGACGTCTTTCGCCGCGTCCCCGGCCCCGAAGGCGGCGAGGGCCCGCGCCCAGATCAGCCGGAAGGCCCGGAACTTCGCGATCTCCGGGAAAAACTGCGCGCCAACCGCGAACGTGAACCGCACCCGTCCCGCCGTCGTCACGACCGCGACGTCGCGCCGGGCGAGCTCCCGCAGATACTCGACGCCCGCCGCCAGAGCGAACGCCAATTCCTGCGTCGCGGTGGCCCCGGCCTCGCTCCACGCCACCGTGCTCACCCCCACGGTCCGCAGCGCCGGCGCGTTGGATTGCGCCCAGCTCGTCCACTCGGCGAGCGCATCCAGTTGCTCCGCCAGCGGCGCGCCGAGGCTTCCGGTCTTCACCCATGCGGCCAGCGGGTCCGCGGTGACACTGCCGGTGAGCTTCGCATACGGCACATGGACCCGATCGGCCGCGGCCAGATAATCCATCGCCAGCGGACGCGGGAGCGCCCCGGTCTCCAGGTGCACCGGCACGCAATCGATCGCGACGCCCTGCAGCGCCTGCCCCACATCACCGGCACCGGCGCGAATCAGCCCGGCCGGCAAACTCACGCTGTTCTGTCCACCCATCAGCGCCACGCGCAGGGCCCGGTTGAATTCCGCCGGCGTCGCGGCGGGAATCTCCTGGCCGCATTCCCACCTGCGCGCGGCGGTACGGCTGGCCCTCGTGCCCCGCAAAAACGGCGCGACGCCCGGCGCCTGCGCCAAATCCGGCAGATCCGCGACATCGCGCCGCGTATAAAGGGGCTGCAGCACGGCGCCTTCCGGCGTGCGGGTCACCAGCTTTTTTTCGAAGGGCACGCCCTTCAGTTCGGCCTCAACCGTCTTTCGCCACTGGGCGACCGTGGCGGTGAGTGCGTCTGGCGTCGGGACGGACTCCATTTTCTTCGGTGGAACGGCGTTTTCCATAAGGTGAGCTAAGAGTCCATCCTACCGTATCCAGTCATTCCTTGCTGTGCAGATCTTGCCAAGAAATGACCTTAATCGGGCAAGCCATGCGAAGCACCGGCCGGATTTTTCCGCCATGATGGCAGCCCGATCAAAGCGGCTCCTTGTCGCGGCGGTCACACCACACGCGTCATGATCACCAAACTAGATCACCTCGGCATCGCGGTTCGTTCCCTCGACGAAGCGGTCCCGTACTACGAAAACGCGCTCGGCCTGAAGTGCGAGCACCGCGAAGAGGTCATGGCGCAGAAGGTGCGCACCGCGTTCTTTCGCGCTGGGGAGACGCATATCGAGCTGCTCGAGCCGACCTCGCCCGAGAGCCCGATCGCCAAATTCCTCGAAAAGAATCCGGCCGGCGGCGTGCACCACATCGCCTTCGCCACGACCGACATCACCGGCCAGCTCGCCCGGGCGAGCGGCGCCGGCGTTAAGCTGATCCACGAGGTCCCCGTCGAGGGCGCCGCCGGAAAGCTCGTCGCCTTTCTGCACCCGAAATTCACCGGCGGCGTGCTGACCGAGTTCTGCGCCCCGAAGGTCTGAAGCCGACGCTCAGCCCCGCCCACTTTCACCGCCCTCCTTTCCATCACCATGGCCATCGCACCCGGCTTGCTCAAACAGCTCGAAGAAAAACGCCAGACCGCCTACGCGGCCGGTGGACTCGACAAACTCGCCGAACGCAAAAAAAAGGGCATCATGAGCGCCCGCGAGCGTCTCGCCGCCCTGTTTCAACCGGGCACGTTTATGGAGTTCGGTCTCCACGCCCAGCACGACGCCCACCATTTCAACATGGCAGACAAGGCCATGCCAGGGGACGGCGTCATCACCGGCGTCGGCTACGTCGACGGCCGCCCCATCGCCGCCTACTCCCAGGATTTCACGGTCGGCGGCGGCGCCGTCGGCCGCATCCATGCCAAGAAAATCTGCGACCTGATGGAATACGCCCAGCACGCGGGCATCCCCATCGTCGGCATCAACGACTCCGGTGGCGCCCGTATCCAGGAAGGCGATGTGGCCCTCTCCGGCTACGGCCAGGTCTTCTTCCGCAACGTGCTCCTCTCGGGCGTCGTCCCCCAGATCTCGGTCATCGCCGGCCCCTGCGCCGGCGGCGCGGCGTACTCGCCCGCCCTCACCGACTTCATCATCATGACGAAGGCAAATGCCCAGATGTTCATCTGCGGCCCCGACGTCATCAAGGCCGCCACCGGCGCCACGGTCACCATGGACGAAATTGGCAGTGCGACCACGCACGCCACGGTCTCCGGCAACATCCACTTCGTCGCCGAAGACGAGGCCGGGGCCCTCGAGATCGTGAGAAAGCTCCACTCGTTTCTCCCCTCCAACAATGTGATGGACCCGCCGCACCGCCCTGCGCCCGCGCTCACGCTGGAGTCCGATCCCGGGATGAACGACCTCGTCCCCGACGATTTCAAAGCGCCGATGGACGTGCATAAAGTCATCGCCCGCCTCGTCGACCACGCCGATTTCCTCGAGGTCCAACGCGACTTCGCCAAAAACCTCGTCGTCGGCTTCGCCCGCATCCACGGCCTCGTGGTCGGCCTCGTCGCCAATCAGCCCATGGTCAAAGCCGGCACGCTCGATATCGACTCGTCCGACAAGGGCGCCCGCTTCATCCGGTTCTGCAATGTTTTCAACCTCCCGATCGTGACGCTCGTCGATATCCCCGGCTTCATGCCCGGTCTCGCCCAGGAACGCGGCGGCATCATCCGCCACGGGGCGAAGATGCTCTTTGCCTACGCCTCCGCCACGGTGCCGAAGATCACCATCATCATGCGCAAAAGCTACGGCGGAGCCTACCTCGCCATGTGCTCGATGGATATGGGGGCCGATCTGGTCTACGCCTGGCCCTGCGCCGAAATCGCGGTGATGGGCGCCGAAGGGGCCGTCCGCATCCTCTACAAGCGCGAAATCGCCGCCGCCGCCGACCCCGCCGCCAAAGCGGCCGAACTCGCCGCCGAGTATCGCGAAAAATTCGCCTCGCCCTACGAAGCCGCCAGCAAAGGCGTCATCACCGACGTCATCGAACCCGCCCAGACCCGCGGCATCGTCGGTATGGCGCTGCGCAACACGCTCTCGAAGCGCGAGACCCGCCCGCCGAAGAAACACGGCAACATCCCGCTCTGATCCACCGCCACCCGCCTCGCCCCTTCCACCGCGCGCGGCCACTCCGTCCCTCCCACCGACTCCTCTCCTCTCCTCAACCGGAATGCGGGGTCGGCGCGCCGGTTTCGCCAACCAGCCGCCCCACCCCCTCGCTCCCACCACCATTCGTCGCTCGAAAACTTTATTTCCATGAAAAAACTCCGCGTCACCGTTGAAGGCAAAGTCTACGATGTGCTGGTCGAAATGCTCGACGAGGGCACCCCGGCCGCCGCGCCCCACGCCGCCGCACCCGTCGCCACACTGGCCCCTGTCGCCAGCGCCGCCGCGCCCGCCGCGCCGGATGGCCCCCCCGCCTCGGGCGATATCCCCAGCCCGCTCGCCGGCAAAGTCGTCTCGCTCGACGTCAAGGTCGGCCAGTCGGTCGCCGCAGGCGCCCAGGTCGCCACCATCGAAGCCATGAAGATGAACACCTACCTCTACGCGCCCAAGGCCGGCACCGTCGCCGCCATCCTCGTGAATCCCGGCGACGGCGTCGAGGAAGGCACCGTCATGATTCGGCTGCGCTGATCCGCCACGCCCGCCGCCCGCCGATTCCCCGCACCCACCGCCTCAACTCCGGTTCCGCCCATGCCCACTCCCGTTCCGACCGATCCCGCCCCAGGCCCCCGCCCGTGGCGGCGCCGGCTCGCACCTTTGCTGCTGAGCCCGCTCGCCCTTGCTCCGTCCCGGCTGCTCGGCCTGCCCGAGCATCCCAAGCTCGGCGAGAGCCTCGTGTATCAAATCAACGGACTCGTCGTCGTCTTCATCGCCCTCGGCCTGATTTGGGTGATGATGGAGATCATGGGCGCAATCTTCCGCCGCGTCGCCGTCCACCCGGCGGCGCGGGCCGCCGCGGTTCCGCCGGTCGCTGCACCGGAGCCGGCCGCCCCGGCCCCCGCGCCTACAACCACCGAGGGCGTCGATCCTGCCACCTACGCCGCCATCGTCGCCGCGGTCCACTGCACCCTCGGCCAGGGCCACCGCGTCGTCGGCGTCACCGCCGTGATCGACCCCCGCGACTGGTCCCGCGAAGGCCGCCGCGACCACTTCTTCTCCCACCGCGTTCGTTAATCGCCTTTCCCCGTCATGCTCTCCGGACTTCTCGATTTCTTCCAAACCACCGGCTTTGCCCTGATCACCTGGAAAATGGTGATTATGTGGGCCGTCGTCGTCGTGCTCCTCTGGCTCGCCATCGCCAAAGGGTTCGAACCGCTCCTCCTCATCCCCATCGCGTTCGGGGCCCTCATCGCCAATCTCCCCACCCGCGGTGTCATCACGGCCGGCCTGCGGCCCGATGGCGTCTACGAGACGGCCACGTTTAAGATCGAGGGTGAGATTTTGCCCAACGTCTCGCACGGGCACCCGCCCGCTGGGTCCGTCGTGCCCGGCGCTCCGCTCACGCCGGCGCCCGTCCGCCAAACGCTGAAGGTCGACCGCATCGAGGGCGGTCTCTTCGATTTCATCTCCCAAGGCATCAAGTTGGAGCTGTTCCCGCCGCTCATCTTCCTCGGCGTCGGCGCACTTACCGACTTCGGTCCGCTCATCGCTCTGCCCCGCACCTTGCTGCTCGGCGCGGCCGCCCAACTCGGACTCTTCGTCACCTTTATGGGCGCCGGACTCCTCGGCTTCACCTCCAAGCAGGCCGCCTCCATCGGCATCATCGGCGGCGCCGACGGTCCGACCGCGATCTTCCTCACCAACAAGCTCGCCCCCGAGCTCCTCGGGGCCGTTGCCGTCGCCGCCTACAGCTACATGTCGCTCGTGCCCCTCATCCAGCCGCCGATCATGCGCCTGCTCACGACCGACAAAGAGCGCCGCATCCGCATGCAGTCCCTGCGCCCCGTCTCGAAACTGGAGAAACTCATCTTCGCCCTCCTCACGATGATGATCTGCATTCTCCTCGTGCCCGACGCCGCCGCCCTCATCGCGATGCTGATGCTCGGCAATTTCCTCCGCGAGTGCGCCGTTACCGAGCGCCTCGTGAAAGCCTCCCAAAACGAGATCATCAACGTTCTCACGATCTTCCTCGGCACCAGCGTCGGCATCACCATGGCCGCCGAGAGCTTCCTCGCACCGGCCACCTTGAAGATCATCGTCCTGGGCGTCGTGGCCTTCGGCGTCTCCACCGCCGGCGGCGTGCTCGCGGCCAAGCTCATGAACGTGCTCTCGCCCGGCACGCCCATCAATCCGCTCATCGGCTCCGCCGGGGTCTCGGCCGTCCCGATGGCCGCGCGCGTCTCCCACGTCGAGGGCCAGAAATACGACAAGCACAACTACCTCCTCATGCCCGCCATGGGGCCCAACGTCGCCGGCGTCATCGGCACCGCCGTCGCCGCCGGTTACTTCCTGTCCACCCTCGGGCCCTGAGCCGTCCCGCCGCCACCGCTCCGCCATGCACGCCACGTCCACCGCCGAACGCACCGCACCCGCTCCGGGCTGGCTCCTGGACGTGGTCGGCGCCGTGCCTTCCACCAATCCCCTCGCCGGTCGCCTCCCCGCCTGGCACGCCGTCCGCGCCGAAACCCAGACCGCCGGGCGCGGTCGCACCGGTCGCCATTGGGTTTCCGACGCCGGCGGACTGTGGCTCTCCGCCGTTTTGCCCTGCCCCGGTCCGCGCGCCCGCTGGTCGATTCTCCCGCTCGCCGCCGGCCACGCCGTGCTCACCGCCCTCGCCGAACTCGGCGTATCCGATCTTCGGTTGCGCTGGCCTAATGACCTCATGGCCGGCCGCCGCAAACTCGCCGGACTCCTCGTCGAGCGCTTCACCGCCACCACCGCCGTCGTCGGCCTCGGACTCAATATTTTCAACGACCCCGCCTCCGCCGATCCCTCACTCACGACCCCCACCGCGCGCCTCGCCGACCTCGTCGCCGGCGACTTCACGGTCGACGGCGTCGCCGGCCATATCCTCCGGGCCCTCGCCCGCACCCACACCGCACTGCTCACCGAGGGTTTCGGGCCCATCGCCGCCGCGCTCAACCGCACTTGGTCCGAGCCCCGGCCCGTCGCCGTCACACTCAACGGCGACCGCCCATCCTTTACCGGCCGCTTTCAGGGCATCGACGACGCTGGCCGCCTCCGTCTCGCCAATGACTGCGGCGGCGTCTGCTGCTACGACGCCTCCGACGTCGCCCTCCTCCGCGAACTCGACTGAGCCCCCGGCTCCGCCGCTCCGATTCCTCAGCTCCTGGCTCCGATCACTCCGCTCCCAACGACTTCTCTCCTCCTTCACCATGAAAGCCGTCGCCTTCAACAACACCGTCCTCCGTGACGGCCACCAATCCCTCGCCGCCACGCGCATGACCACCGCGCAGATGCTACCGGCTGCGCCGATCCTCGACCGCATGGGCTTCGCCGGCCTCGAAACGTGGGGTGGCGCCACCATCGACTCCTGCCTGCGTTTCCTGAACGAAAACCCCTTTGACCGCCTCCGCGCGTTGAAAAAAGCCGCGCCCACCACCCCGCAGATCATGCTGCTGCGCGGCCAAAACATCGTCCAATACACGAGCTTCCCCGACGATGTCGTCGCCGCCTTCGTCCGCGCCGACGCCGCGGCCGGCCAGGACATCTTCCGCATTTTCGACGCCCTCAACGACACCCGCAATCTGGCCACCGCGATCCAGACCGTGCGCGACTGCGGCAAGCACGCCCGCGGCGAAATCTGCTACACCACCAGCCCCGTCCACACCGTCGCCGCCTTCGTCGCGATGGGCGTCGAACTGGAAAAAATGGGCTGCCACTCCATCGGCATCAAGGACATGTCCGGCGTGATCGCCCCGCGCATCGCCTACGATCTCGTCAAAGAACTCAAACGTCGCGTCGGCCTCCCCATCACGCTCCACACCCACGAGACCGCCGGCCTCGGCGCCGCCGCCTACCTCGCCGCCATCGACGCCGACGTCGATGCCGTCGAGACCTCCATCGTTCCCTTCGCCAACGGCACCTCGCAGCCCGACACCCTGCGCATGCTCGCCCTGCTCGAAGGCCACCCGCGCCGCCCCGACTTCGATCCGGCCAAACTGCAGGAACTCCGCGAATACTTCACCGGCGTCTACAAGGAACTGGAGAAATTCACCTCGCCCGCCAACGAACGCGTCGACACCGACACGCTCGTTTACCAGGTCCCCGGCGGCATGCTTTCGAATTTTCGCAATCAGCTCAAAGAGCAGGGCATGTCCGACAAGTTCCAGCAGGTCATGCTCGAGATCCCCCATGTGCGGAAATGCCTCGGCTACATTCCGCTCGTCACCCCCACCTCTCAGATCGTCGGCACGCAGGCGATGCTCAACGTGAAGTTCGGCCGCTGGGTCAACGTCGCCCAGTCCATCTCCGACATCGCCCTCGGCAAATTCGGCCGCACCCCCGGGCCCGTCGATCCCGACTTCCTCCAGCTCGTCATCGAGAAAACCGGCCAAAAACCGATCGAAGGCCGCCCCGCCGACGCGCTCGCTCCGCGCTTGGGAAAACTGCGCGAAGAACTCGCCGAAAAAAACCTCCCGACCAACGACGAGGCCTGCGTGCTCCACGCGATGTTCCCCGTCGAGTTCGCCAAGCTCCACCAAAAGCCCGCTCCCGCCCCGGCTCCTGCGGCGCCCCCGGCCCCACCAGCGAGCCCCGCCCCCGTCCCAGCTCCCGCCACCGCGCCGACCGGCCTCGCGGCACGCTACGCGATCACGATCAACGGCCGTCGGACCGAGGTCAGCGTCGCAGAAATCGTCTGACCGTCTCCCCCATCCCCCGCATCGCTCGGCGCCCGTTGTTGGCGGGGTTGTCGCGCGTCTCGGCCTCGCGTGCCCGCCTACCGGGCCATTTCAGCCTTGGCCGCGCTTCACCCGACCGCGCACACTGCGCGATGGATCTGAAGCCCATCTTCCCCGGCAGCATCTACGTCACAGCGGGCGAACACACGCTGCTCGCGGGCTGTCCACCGGAGATCATCAAGGTCCTCCTGCAAAAAGGCCTCCGTCCGCCGGATTGCATTCTTCTGCCTGACAAACCCGTGGACCACGGCGAGTCCCAGATCGCCATCGAGTTCCCCCTTTACCATCATCTGTTCATCGGCTGCAAACCGGGCGAACTGCGCCCGCTGCACCTCGCCGGCAGCACCCGGCGCATCACCGCCGCGCGCGAACTGCTCGCGCTCACGCTTTTCGGCCCCGCCACCGAGCAGATGCAGGAGTGGAACCTTCCTGAGGCCGAAGCCCACAGCCTCGCTCGGGAAATGCGCTGGTTTCACTTGAAGGACGAGGGTGGGAACCCCCTTTCCCTCGACGACCTGATCGTCACCCATCCCGTCGACGAAAGCACGATCGACCTGGGTTGGGGCACCCTCCGCCGCGTGCGCCCCAACGTCTTCGCCCTCACCGCCGCCGGCGAAACCGCCGAGATCGACCTCCACTTTGACGGCGAACAGGTGCCGCCCTATCCCGTCAACCCCGACCTGACCCCGACCACCTTGGTCAAGCTCGGCGTGGAAATCATCGGCGGGTCGACCGGCTTCAGCGCCCTCCAGGCCTCCTCCGGCATGGCCCTGTGCTACAACGGCAACTACCTGCTGATCGACGCCATTCCCTATCTGACGTCCCACCTCCGCGCCCGGGGCATCGCGCGCAACCAGATCCACGGCCTGTTCCTCAGCCACATCCACGACGATCACTGCAACCTCGTCTCGCTTCTCCAATACAACAGCCGCCTCCACGTTCTCACCACCCCGCTCATCTACCGCATGATGCTGCGGAAGCTCGCCCTCACCCTCGACCGCTCCGAGGAAAGCCTCCAGGAATATTTCGTCTTTGTGGCGCTCACGCCCGGCGAGGAGACCAACCATTTCGGCCTGCGCATCACGCCGTTCTATTCCAGCCACTCCATTCCCACCATCGGTGCCCGTTTCGAGGTCAAGCATTCGGGCGTCACGTATTCCGTCGTGTTCTCCGGCGACACCCAGTCGCTCGCCGATCTCAAGCGCATGCAGCGGACGGGCGTGATCAACCAGGAACGCTACCACCAGGTCGCCAGCATCTACACCAGCCCCGCCAACCTCCTGCTCGCCGATGGCGGCGAGGGGCAGATCCACGGCGACCCGGCCGACGCCCTCCTCTCGCCCGCCGAACGCGTGGTGTTCCTCCACCTGGATCGCCTGCCCGAGCGATTCCAGTCGCACTTCACCACCGCCAAGTCGGGCAAACGTTACACGGTGCTGCGCGGCGAGACCGACTACAACCTCACCCACACCATCGAATTTCTGCTCGATTACTTCAAAGGCCTGCCCACCGCCTGGATTTCACACCTGCTGTCGAACCAGCGCGCGCTCAGCTACAACGCCGGCGACATCATCATCCGCGAAGGGGCCATATCCGACGGGTGCGTCTACATCATCATCACAGGCTACGCGCAGGTCATCCACCACGACGGCGACCGCCGCCACGTGCTCGCCCAGATGGAGGCCGGCGAAATCATCGGAGAAATGTCCGTCATCAGCGGCCAAGGGCTGCGCAATGCCTCGGTCGTGGCCGTCAGCCCGGTCATCGTCACGGCGATCGCCGAGACCGCCTTCCGCGACTACATCGTCCACCAAAACCTCGACGGCAGCATCAAGAAAAGCTGGCAGCACCGCGAGCTGTTGCAGACGCTCCGCTACCTGCGGCCCCTCCAGCAGCCGGTCCTGCGCGAATTAGCCAACTTGGTCACGCTGGAGTTTCTGCCCGCTCGCACCGCCCCGCGCCCGCTCACGAACCTGTGCGATCCCTCCAGCCTCATTTTCCCGCTCGGGCAGGACCTCATCATCCAACGCGACGTCCGCACCGAGACCATCGCCGCCCACAGCGCGCCGATCCTCTGCACCTCCGGCGCGACGCTCGTCACCGAGGCGGAGATCCAATTTCTCCTGCTCCGCGCCGACCACGCCACCGACCTGCGCACCCGCATCCCGGCCTTCCGCTATTTTTGGGAGGAAACCCTCGGCCTGGCCCTGCCCAACCGCCGCCGCGTCTGACCCGACGGTCGCGGCCCGTTCTCTGTATCCGAGGAAAGGGTTCGCCGGGACGACGGCCCGCTCCTGGGTGCGCGCACTCCCGCGGACCGCCGGTCACCCGGGGTCAGCCTTGCGTCTCCGGATGCGCCGGACGCCTATTTCCGCCAGTCGCTGGGCGCGGACGGATCTTCGCCCTTGCCCTCGTAGGCATGTATTGACCGGGCGGAGTCGCTCCAGATCGGCAGGTTGTTCCGCCGCCAGTCGCGGGCCTCGACGATATCCTGGGTGATGGTCGGTTCGTCCGTCTTCGTTTGCATCATCAGGCGGTGAAGGGCGGCGTAGGCCACGTCTTCGGTTTTGACCCCGATGGCTTCGGCGTAGCGCTGCACCGCTTCGAACTCTTCGTCTTGGAGATGAAGTTTAATCACGCTCATAGATACTCCTTTTAGGGGTTGGGTTGCTAACAGACGCAGGCTAGGCGCAACGGTGGATCGAAACAAGGCCGCCCCCGCGATTCGCCCCAAGTGGGCGAGCGTCTAATAGCGCGTATGACCTTCCTCCCGCCGGACCTTTCGCGCCGAAGGCGCGGCTACTCCCCGGCCGGCCCCCGCCGGGGCACCCGGTCCGGCACGGTGATCCGTTCTCCCAGCCGAAACGCTTTCGCGAGAAAACCATTCATCCCGCCCGCGAAACATCGCTCGCGGTCCCCAACCATCGCCCACCGTGGAATCATCCGATTCCGCCCCACCAAAGTCGGCATGACTTTTTTTTGCACGCGGCCTTGGGGGAGTTTCGCCCTCGCTGGTACCAACGTCCTTTGGTTTTTAGACTGTGGGCCCGGCCGGTGGCCGGGTTGCCCGCCCACGGGGCGGGCCTACAACGGCAAAGTCTGAAACATCCGGGACGTTGGGATGGGGTCTTTCGCCGGGTTCAGGCGGCCTGGCCGCCACCGCCGCCCCAACCACCGGCTGCCCCGACTCCTCGCCCGTGCCCCAATCACGCTTGCAGAGGAAAGGGCCCAATGGTGCCCGGGACAGGACTCGAACCTGCACATCTTACGATACGGGCTTCTAAGACCCGCGTGTCTGCCATTCCACCACCCGGGCGGGCATGGGATTTTCGGCGCGCAGCTTGCCGAGCCCCGCGCGTCCGACGCAAGCGGGGAAATCGACCGGCGCTCACCGCGTGTCGGCCGTCGGCAGAAACGTCGGCTCGCGCCGTGCCCGCACCTTCGCCTCAAAATCCGCGGCCAGCGCGAGCACCTTCGCATCGCTCCACGCGCGCCCGACAAACGACACGCCCACCGGCAGCCCAAACACCTGCGCCGCCGGCACCGTCACACTCGGGTAGCCCGCCACCGCCGCGAGACTCGCGCTGCCCCCGCTCGAGCTGTCGCCGTTCACCGGATCGGTCAGCCCCGCCGGACCGCGGGTCAGCATCACCAGCACGTCCAGCTTGCCGCCATCCATCGTCGCGTCGATCCCCTCCGCCCGCGTGAGGCGCAACAGGGCCTCCCGCGCCTCAAGATAAGTCCGCTCCGTCAGCGGCCCCCGCGCCTGCGCCGTCGTCAGATCCTCCTGGCCAAAATACGGCATCTCCTGCGCACGGTGTTCTTCGTTGAAGGCAATCACATCGGCGAGCGACCGCATCGGCGATTTCGGTCCCAGTGCCTCCAGATAACGGTTCACGCCGTCCTTGAACTCAAAGGACAACACCTCGCCTTCCTGGACGCCAAACTTCGTGAGCGTCGCGACCTTCACCCCGTCGACCACGTCCGCGCCCGCCTCGCGCAAGGCCGCAACGATGCCGTCCAGCACCGCCTCCATGCGCGGATGAAACCCAAACGGGCCCCGCAAGACCCCGACGCGCGCGCCGCGCAGGGCCTCGCGCCGGAACGGCGCCACCAGATCCACCGCCGCCCCCAGCGGACTGTGCGTCGTGGTCTCGTCCTGTTCGTCCACGCCGCAAATCGCGGCCAACACCAGCGCGGCGTCCCGCACCGTGCGCGTCATCGGCCCGGCCGTGTCCTGGGTGACGGAAATCGGAATAACGCCGGTGCGGCTCACCCGGCCCACCGTGGGCTTGAGCCCGACGATGCCACAGGCCGACGCCGGCGACATGATCGAGCCGTTCGTCTCCGTCCCGATCGCCACGACACACAAATTCGCCGCCACGGCGACCGCCGAGCCTGAACTCGATCCGGACGGATTGCGGTCGAGCGCATAGGGATTGCGCGTCTGACCTCCGCGGGCGCTCCAACCGCTGATTCCCCGGTTGCCGCGGAAATAAGCCCATTCGCTCATGTTGGTCTTGCCCAGAATCACCGCACCCGCCTCCCGCAGCCGCGCCACCAGGTGCGCATCGCGCAGCGGCTTTGCGCCGACCAACGCCAGTGAACCCGCCGTCGTCTCCATGCGGTCAGCCGTGGCAATATTGTCTTTGAGGAGCACCGGGATGCCGTGGAGCGCGCCGCGCACGCGCCCGGCCTTGCGCTCCGCATCGAGTCGCTCCGCCGTTTTCAACGCGTCCGGATTCACCTCGATCACGGAATTCAGCCGCGGCCCGGCCTGATCAACCTCCGCGATCCGCCCAAGATAGGCCTCCGTCAGAGTCCGGGCCGTCAAGGTGCCCGCCGCCATCCGCGCCTGCAGATCGTCAATCGTCGCCTCGGCAAACGGAAACGACCGCTCGGCCGCCCCCAGCCCACCGAACGCCAGGGCCAACGCCAAACGCAGAATCGTTCGCCGTTTCATCCGGCACTCAATCGGCCCCGCCCGGCTCATGGCGCCTCGCCCAACCGGTCGCCCATCTTGGCGTAGAGTTCGACGTGCTGTTCGCTCGACGACAGCAAATCCGTATCGAAGCGGATGCGCCCACGCTGAAACAGCGTGATCACGCACGATCCGCCGAAGGCAAACAGGCCTTTTTCATCGCCCTTGGCCATCGTCCGCCCGGGCACAAAACTCTGCGTGATGCTGCCCACGTTCGTCGCGCCGACTTCCAGCACCGCCACCGTGCCGAACTCCGGCGACTCGACGAGCGTGAGTTCGCGTTTGTTTTCCACGAGGTAGCGCACATTGCGCCGCAAGGCCACCGGGCTCACCGAATAGAGCCAGCCGTTGATCAACCGCGGCTCGTTGGGCACCCCGCTCACCGGGAAATGAAAACGGTGGTAGTCCACCGGACAAAGCCGCGAAATCAGCATCGCGCCGCCCGCAAATTTTTTTGCGAGCGTCTCATCCCCGAGCAGCTCGCCCAACGAGAACTTCGCCCCCTTCACATAGAAACCATCGGCCGTATCGACATTGGGCATCGCGAGATGCCGTCCGTCGGCCGGAAATACGGCAATCCGCGCCCCGTCCGCGATCGGCCGCGCCGAGGGCTTGAGCGCCCGGTAGAAAAACTCGTTGAACGTTTTGTAGTCGAACGCCGACTTCGCGAACTCATCCACGTTGAGGTTATACTCGGTGATGAAGGGCAACACACGCAACGCACTGACCGGCTTGCGCATCTTCCAGCCATACCACCGCGAAAAGAACGCCCGCCGCGCCGCCAACCACACGAAAAAACGCCCGGCCGGATTCTCATACGCAAAGCGCAGCCACTTCTCCCCGTAGATTTGCTCGGTCTTGAGCGAGCGGGCGTAGCGGTCGAAGTAGCGGATGGGTTCGGCGGGCATCCGCGCACTGTGCGAAGACCTGCCGCGACCTCAACGCACTTTTTAGCGCATCGTGAGTTTGTCGTCCTTGACCGAGAACGTCACCTCGCTGCCCTCGGCCACCGTGCCCGAGATGAGCGCCCGCGCCAGCTGCGTCTCGATATTGCGCTGGAGAAAACGCTTGAGCGGACGGGCCCCGAAGACCGGGTCGTAACCCTTCTCCGCCGCCCACTCCTTCGCCTTCTTGTCCAGCACCACGGTGACACGGCGGTCGGCGAGGCGCTTGTTCAGGTCGGTCAGCAGCAGGTCCACGATGGTCGTGATCTCCTCCAGCGTGAGCGGCTTGAACAGGATCGTCTCGTCGATGCGGTTGAGAAACTCCGGGCGAAACGCCTTGCGCAGCTCCATCATCACGCTCTCCCGCACGCTTTCCGGGATCGTATCGCCCGTCACGCCTTCGAGCAGATGCCGCGAACCGAGGTTCGACGTCATGATGATGATCGTGTTCTTGAAATCCACCGTACGCCCCTGCGAATCCGTGATCCGTCCGTCGTCAAGCACCTGCAGCAGGACGTTGAAGACATCCGGATGCGCCTTCTCGATTTCGTCAAAAAGGACCACCGCATACGGCTTCCGCCGCACCGCTTCGGTCAGCTGCCCGCCTTCGTCATAGCCGACGTAGCCGGGCGGCGCGCCGATCAGCCGCGAAACGCTGTGCTTCTCCATGTATTCCGACATGTCGATGCGCACCATCGCCGCCTCGGTGTCGAACAACGTCTCGGCGAGTGTCTTCGCGAGTTCGGTCTTGCCCACCCCCGTCGGCCCCAGAAACAGAAAACTGCCCACCGGCCGCCGCGGATCCTTGATGCCGCTGCGCGCGCGCAAGATCGCTTCCGTCACGAGCGTCACCGCCTCGTGCTGGCCGATCACGCGCTGGTGCAGCACGTCCTCCAGCCGCAGGAGCTTGTCCTTCTCGCCCTCGACGAGACGGGTGACGGGCACGCCGCTCCACTTCGACACAATCTCGGCGATTTCTTCCTCGGACACTTCTTCCTTGAACAACGTGGTCTGCTCGCGGCCTTTCTTTTCGAGCCGCTTCAGCTCCTCTTCCATCTGCGGGATCTTCCCGTGGCGCAATTCGGCCACCTTGTTCAGGTCGTAGGCTCGTTCGGCTTTTTCCATCTCGAGCCGCGCGGCCTCGATTTCTTCGCGCAGCTTGCGCGACTTCTGCACGGACGCCTTTTCTTTCTCCCAGTGGAGCTTGATGCCTTTCGCCTGCTCGCGGGCTTCGGCCAGCTCCTTCCGCAGCACGTCGAGGCGACGCTTGCTGGCCTCGTCTTTTTCCTTCGCGAGCGCGGTCTCTTCGATTTCGAGGCGCAACACCTTGCGCGTGAGTTCGTCGAGTTCCTGCGGCAGCGAGTCCATTTCGGTGCGGATCATCGCACACGCCTCGTCCATGAGATCGATGGCCTTGTCGGGCAAAAAGCGGTCGGTGATGTAGCGGTTCGACAACGTCACCGCGCTCACCAGCGCGTTGTCCTGGATGCGCACGCCATGGTGCAGCTCGAAGCGCTCCTTGATGCCGCGCAGAATCGACAACGCGTCCTCCACCGTCGGCTGGTCAACAACCACCGGTTGGAAACGCCGCTCCAACGCCGCGTCCTTCTCGATGTGTTTGCGATATTCGTCGAGCGTGGTCGCGCCGATACAGTGCAACTCCCCGCGGGCGAGCATGGGCTTGAGCAGGTTGCCCGCGTCCATCGCGCCCTCGGTCTTGCCGGCCCCGACGATCGTATGCAGCTCGTCGATGAAGAGAATGATCCGCCCGTCGCTCTGCTTGACCTCCGCGAGCACGGCTTTCAGGCGTTCCTCAAACTCGCCGCGATATTTCGCGCCGGCCACCAGCGCCCCCATGTCGAGCGAGAAAACCGTCTTGTCCTTGATCCCTTCCGGCACGTCGCCGCGCATGATGCGCTGGGCGAGCCCCTCGACGATGGCCGTCTTGCCGACGCCCGGCTCGCCGATGAGCACCGGATTGTTCTTCGTCTTGCGCGACAGAATGCGGATCGTGCGCCGGATCTCGTCATCGCGGCCGATGACCGGGTCCATTTTTCCTTTCCGCGCCTGCGCCACCAGATCGATGCCGTATTTTTCGAGCGCGGCGTAAGTCGCCTCGGGATTGTCGGTCGTCACGCGCTGCGACCCGCGCATCTCTTTCAACACGGTGAGCACCTTTGCCCGGTCGAGGCCGAAACTCTTGAACTGTTTCTTGAGCGCGTCGGGTTTCGCGACGTCGAGCAGACCGAGCAGCAGATGCTCGACGGACACAAAATCGTCCTTCAGCGATTTGGCCTCCTCTTCGCCGCGGGTGAGCACCTCGTTGACGGCCTGCGTCACGTAGATCTTCGAGGTGTCGACGCTGCCCGTGACCTTCGGAATGCGCTCCAACTCCCGTTCCACGGACAGTTGCACGGCCGCCGGCGGGATCGAAAGTTTCTCGAGGAGCCCGGGCACGATGCCGTTCTCCTGCGCCACGAGTGCGGAAAACAGGTGCCACGTATCGACCTCGGTGTGATTGAGACGGCGGGCGATGTTCTGCGCGTCCGTCATCGCTTGGCGCGACATCTGGGTAAGTTTGGCGAAGTCCATGGTGGAATCAGCGTCGCACAGACCGGGCCAGCGGGCGATGGGGTGTTTCCCGACGGAGGGCGCCCGTCGGCGCGACCTCGCCGTGACACGGTGCACCGACGTGCGACACGAATCCGCGACAATCTTACGCGAACCACCGCCGCGGCCACGCGGAAGTTTCCGCCGGTGGGCGGGCACGTCCCTGTGCCCGCATTGGCCGGTGCTCCCTGGCCATCACGCAGACCCCGGAGGGAGCCTGACGCAGGACTACGCACCCTCCCGGCCGCGTGGTGCGTCACCCTCATTCTGGCAAAAAGGTCCGGCACCGGCTCAGGCAAGTGACACGGCGAATTTTTCTGTTTCAAAACCGGGGATCAAGTTGCACCAAACTCCGACCGCAGGCAGGCGTAGGAACCGGATCGTTTCCGAAAGCGTGGGTTGAAACGCGCCGAAATGGCGCATCCCGGGGATTGCGGAAAAGGAGTTGTGGGGACTACAGCAGGCCGATTCCGTTTCGACCCTGGTCACGACTCCTTCCCCCGCTCGAGCTTCGGATTGAGCGAGCGCACAACTTCGATTCGTCCCGCAATAACTTCCGCAGCGCGAGTTGATATGAGTTCTGGGCTCGACATAGCCCTTGGGGTGGGCCACCGAGTGAGTTTCTTCTCAAAACGGCCTCAGGCGGCGCATGCCAACCCCAACCGATGCGTCCAACCCCACCTCCCCATGTCCTTGTCCCGCCCTACTGATCGTTTCCACGCCCTGGATGCCACGCGCGCTTTTGCCCTGATGCTGGGTGTCGTGTTTCACGCGGTCTATAGTTTTGTGCCGCAGAGCGCCGGCGCCCCCATTGTCGATGTGGCCGGAAACCGCTTCTTCGACTGGTTTTTCTTCGCCTTGCACAGTTTCCGGATGCAGGTCTTCTTCCTGATCGCGGGATTTTTTGCCCGGATGCTTTATCAGAAGCGGGGTTGGGTCGGCTTCGTCCGTCATCGCCTCGTCCGGATTGGCCTCCCGTTGGTCTTCGGCTGGTTCATTCTCCATCCGTTGGTGCTGACAATGTGGATATGGGGGGCGAATGTGTCCGGCCGCAATATTGTCGAACTGCCCATCCCGTTTCTCTTCCAGCTGCTCTATGAGAACCGGCTGATGTTCGTCCCGCAGGCGCAGGGCGGACTTTTCAACCTGGTTCACCTCTGGTTTCTCTATTACCTGCTGTGGCTTTATCTCGTGGCGCTGGTCGTCCGCTTCTTGGTGACACGGGCGCTGCCGGCGTCGGGCGGGTGGAGGTCGCAGGTTGACCGCGTGGTCGCGCACGTGGCCCGATCGCCCTGGGCGATCGTCTGGCTCACTGGAATTACGGGACTGTTTCTGTGGGCGATGGAGGGGTGGACCGGAGTGGACACACCGCTTGGGCAGCTCACGCCTGCGGCGCCGGTGTTGGTGCTCTACGGATCGTTCTTCCTCCTCGGCTGGCTGATGCACCGGCAGGCGCGGTTGCTCCAGGAACTGGGTAGAAACTGGAAATGGCAGGTCGGCGCGGGCCTGGCGGTCTCCCTGGGCTGCTTCGCCTGGCTGGGCAACTTGGTGTCTTCGGGCTATACGACTGGAACGCTTTTCGACCACTATCCCAATTTGACCGCCGGGCAGGTGTCGGACTGGCCCAAGTTTTCGGCGACGCTGCAGGCCGCGAACAACCCTGCCTCGGTTCGGCCCGAGCTGGCGAACTTCTGGCAGCATCTGCCCGAACCTGCGCGCACTGCGATCATGCATCTTCCGGCGAACCCTAGCCCCGACCGGAAGACCGGTGTGTGCGAAGCGATCAACACGGCGTTGATCACGCCCGAACCCTTTGCCGCCGGAGCGCCGCCGGTCGAGGGCATTCCCACGGCGGCGGAGGCTGCCGCCCGTCTGACCCGGCATCGCGCCGTCCTGGACGACCTGTTTGCTGGCGCGGTCCTCGGTGATCCGCTCAAGCTGCCCTCGTATTCCGTCCTCAAGCTGGGCTTCGCGCTGGGTTATGCGCTCATGATGTGGTTGCTGGTATTTGGCTCGATTGGTTGTTTCCAGGCGGTCTTCCACGCCCACAGTGCGGCCTGGCGATATGTGGCCGACAGCTCCTATTGGATCTATCTCCTGCACCTTCCCCTTGTCGCGTTCCTGCAGGTGTGGATGGGCGCGTGGAATTGGCCGGCGCTCGTGAAAGTGCCGCTGCTCCTCGGCATTGCCTTTGTGATTCTTTTCGCGACCTACCATTATCTCGTGCGTTCGACGTTTCTCGGCCAGCTTCTCAACGGCCAGCGCTTTGCGTTCACGCCCTGGCCCTTGGCCGTCGATCGCACCGCGAAGCCGCGCCCGATGGGCTTGCCGGTGCCGCCCCCGACAAGCGAGTAGTTCGCCATTGGGGTCACGGGCACCCCAGCCCCGACGAAGTCGGCCCGACAGCCCCGACCGTGTCGGGGCGAGGGCAAGGATTTCACCCCTCTGACGGTGAAGTCTTCGGGCTACCGGGTTGACTCAGCCGGATCCAGGCCGTTGCAAGCCGCGAGTTGAACGTTGAAAGATCGAACCGGCCGTGACGTGGCCCTCCGGCCGGCGATCACTCCTGGGCACTTTTCAGCGCGGGAAAGGTGCCACTCGCTGCGCTCGGAAAACCCCTCCCGGATCCGATCCCCCTGAAAATCCAGTTCCCTCGCGCGTGATTTCGCGTGTTCCAGATACGAATGTCAGCGAAACGCCCGGTCCGTGCGAAACCGGGATCAACGACTTCGGCGACCGCGACTCTCGTGCAAATCGTTGAACGCGGTCTGACACCAAATACGGTCCAAATAGAGATACGCGCCACCTCGGCTCAAAACAACGGCGCGTGGTTCTTCGGGTCGTTGAGCAGTGCCTCGAACCGCGGTTCGCCGCGCAGCGGCGCCGAGCTCCAACGCATCGGGTTGGGTTTGACGAAGAAATCCCGTCTCGGAGGTGCGTTGAGGAGGGTTTTAACCTAGGTAAGCCGCGAAAAAAAGGAGGCGAAGAAGATTGTGTTATGCGGCTGAACGCTATCGGGATAGCGATTGTATTAGTAGCCAACGCACGCACCGAGCCAAACCCCATGCACGCAGAAAGCGCGTTGGCAGAACACGCCCGTAAAATCCATTCCGGAGACCTTACGAGGCGCCCCTGAGCGATCCGCTGCTAGATAGAGATTCCCCCTAAAATCCGTCAGCCGATCAGCCCCCCGTCAGCTCTCCGACGCCCGTTTTTTTACGGGCAGCCGGATAGTCTGCTCGTTGATTTATTCCCCCAATCCCCAGGCTTTCAAGCAATCACATGAACGATATTTTTATCAGCTACGCCCATATTGACGACCAACCGCTCGATGCGGAGGAGAAGGGTTGGATCAGCAAATTTCATCGGGTTTTAGGGGTGAAGCTGGGTCAGTTAATGGGCGAGTCGCCCACGATCTGGCGCGATCCGAAACTCAAGGGAAATGATATCTTCGATGAGAAGATCGTAGAGGAGTTTAAGAACGCCCGGATCATGATTTCCGTCCTGACGCCGCGCTATTTGAAATCCGATTGGTGCCGGCGAGAGATCACGGATTTTTATCAGGCCGCCAAGAGCGGCGAAGGCGTCAACGTCAACGGCAAGTCGCGGATTATTAAGGTCGTCAAAACGCCCTACGAGAGTGCTGCTGCCTTGGAGCATTTGCCCGCTGTCTTTCAAAGCATTCTCGGTTTTGACTTCTACGAGATCGACCCCGAATCCGGCCGAACGATTGAATACGATGAAGCTTTCGGGCCGAAGGCCAAGCAGAGCTACTTCTCCCGTATCTACGATTTAGCCGCCGAGATCGCCGCGCTGCTCAAGCAGTTGCAGAGCGACCAAACGAAATCAGCTGAAAGCGAGAGGCCCCATCGGGAGGGCCTGACCGTTTTTCTGGCCGCCGTTACTTCCGACGTCGAGGGCGGCCGGGAGAAAATCGCGAGAGAGCTGAGCGAACGCGGGCATCGCGTGATCCCGGCGGGCCCACTCCCCGTCAATAGCGCTGAACTCGAGGCCGAGATCATCAAACTATTGGAGCAAGCCGATTGCGCCGTTCATCTCATCGGGAAAAAATACGGCTTCATCCCCGAGGACTTCGACTGCTCCGTTCCTTGCCTGCAGAACCGCCTCTCCGCGGACCTTTTTAAGCGCAAGACTACCCTGAAGCGCTTCATCTGGAT
>JBIKOK010000395.1:0-3621 GCA_044358025.1 Opitutaceae bacterium | reverse complement strand
GGCTTTTTAGGATGTAACTTTCGGCATCGGGCACCTGGCAGGCGGTGTCGCCCATGTCGATTTCCACGCGGCCGATTTTGCGCGCGGTGGCGATGGCCTGGTCGCCGAGCGGGGCGATGTAGGTGCCGCAGGCGATCACGAAGCTGTTCATCGAATAACGCGTGCCATCGGGCGCAGCCGCCAAGGTGCGCGCCACGCGGTCGAGCAGCGCGGAAAATTCTTTCACCGGCAGGCGCTCGTCCGGCACCGTCGCCGCGAGGGCGCTGAGCGTGGTCCAACCGGCGCGCGTGACGTGTTCCTGGGGCGAATCGATCCACTGCAGGGCGAGGGCGAAACCGTCGGGGTGCTCCGAAGCCACCCACGATACGGTGGTGCCGCTGATCATTTCCCAGGCCGCGGTGTCGGCCCAGCGCTGGAGTTGCGCACGCGTCATCTTCGCTCCTTCGGCAATCATGCCGGCGAGGTATTGGGCGTCGCCGTTGCCGGTGGCGTAGAGTTGCAGCGCGAGGGCCTGTTCGCCCTGCAGTTTTTTGTGGATGAGTTTCAGGTCGGCGATTTTTACGCCGAAGAACGGCTCTTTCGCGCCGTGCCGGAGAAAGGTGCGCTTGGTGGCTTCGCTGCCTTTGGCGGCGAGCTCGGACATCGCTTGGGCGAGGGTCATGGGGGTGGGAGCGGGCCTAAACCGGAGCAAAATGGGCGACGCGTTGCACTCTGATTTTGCGCGGTCCGGCCGGTGCCGTGGCCGAGTGTCCAATGGGCTCAGGGGGCTTTTAGCGTGAGGCGATAGGCGACCATTTCCCGGTCGTTGCGGACGACGAGCGTGTCGCCGGCGAGCACCGGATGGTTCCACGTTTTGCCTTCGAGGGCTTTGAGGCGGGCGAGTTCGACAAACTCGGCGGGGAGAGCGGAGACGAGCGCGAGGTCGCCTTGTTCGGAGAGCACCAGCAACACGTCCTGATCGGCGAGGAGGAAAAGTTGGCCCGAGCCGTAGCGGCCGCCTTTCCATTTGCGCTCACCGTCGGCGAGGTCGAGGCAGGCGAGGGCGCCGCTGTTGAAGCCATAGACATGGCCGCGGTGCACGACGTAGTCGTTGAAGTAGGGCTTCAGGCGCGTCGACGTCCAGCGCTCGGTCGCGGTCCACGAACCTTTGTCCTGGGCCACGTGCAGGCGGCGCACGCCGCTGGAATCGCCGGTGCTGATGAGGAGGTCGCCGTCGGCGAGTTGCGCGGGCTGGACGATGGGGAAGCCCTTCCACGCGTGTTGCCACAAGAGTTTGCCGTCGGCCGGAGTGACGCTGGTGGCGCCGGTTCCGCTCATGAACACGATTTGCCGGACGCCCGCGAGCTCGAGGAGATGGGGTGAGCTGTAGCCGCCGCCTTCCTTCGGGCCGGTCCAGCGCGGAGCGCCCGTGGCGAGGTCGTAGGCGGCGAGGATCCCGCTGGTGGCGACGAGCAGGAGGTCGCCCACGACGAGGGGTGAACTGGCGAAGCCCCAATCGGGAAGTTTCACTTTCGTGTCGGTGGCGGCGTGGCGCGACCAGAGGACGGCGCCGGTCAGGGCGTTGAGGGCGTTGAGTAGGCCGGTCGCACCGAAGGTGTAGACGCGCCCCTCGTGGAGGGTCGGCGTGCCGCGCGGACCCGGGCCGGCGTTCGACTCCCAAAAGCGGACAGCGTCCCGGTGGGTCCACACGGGTTCGCCGGTGGCGAGGCGGTAACACGCGACGATTTCGTCGTCGCCGCGTTGTTCTTGGGTGTAGAGGAGACCGTCGCCGACGGAAACAGAGGACCAGCCGGGGCCGACGGGTTGGCGCCAGAGCTCGGTGGGCGGATGCGTCGACCAGTTGGTTTCGATCCGCACGCCGCGGATGACGCTGTCGCGGCCGGGGCCGCGAAAGCCGGGCCAACTGGGGGCGGCGGTTTGGGGTGTGACGGCCGCGGGGGCGGAGGCGGCGGGTTTTGGCGCGGAGCGGGCGACGAGACGTTGTTCGGGGGTGGGGGACCAGCGCCAAGCCCAATCGTGGTTCAGATCGCTGCTGAAGCCGCCGGTGCGGACGAGGGTCCAGACCAGGCAGGAAACCAGAATGGAGGCGGCGATCGAGGCGCGCCGGGGGCCATCGGCGAGTGGGCGCGTGGCGGCGACGGAGGCGACGAGCGTGAGGCTCAGGCCGGGCAGAACGTAGACGAAGAACATCAGCCCCATCATGCCGCCCGCGATGGATGGGTGGACGATCCACCAGGTCCCGAGGATGCCGGCGGCGATCAGGGCGAGGAGGCCGAGGCGATCGCGCCAGCGCGCGCGGCTGAAAAATACCCACCAGACGATCACCGCCACGCCGCCGGCGAGACCGGCCAGCAGGCCATAGGGCAGGGCGGCGGGCACGAGGACGGGGACGACAAAGCGGGCGAGCCATTGAAGGGCCACGATGAGCACGCCGGGCCAAAGCCGAAGAGGGAGGGGTGGGGACGGCGGAGTGAGGGGGGCGTGGCTCGCGGAGTTCATCGCGTTGGAGGGAAGGTCGCTCAACTACACGGGCGGCCGTTTGAAGTTGCGCGATTTGTCCGGTTGATCGACTGCATTTTTGCAAATGAAGATCGCGTGGCGATGCGTCCGGGCGGGCAAAACCAGCGAGCGGGCTGCGAGGGTCGGCTGCTTTCCCGTCGTCGAAAAACGGCATCGCCTTGCCGGGCACTCTGTGACTCAAGTTTCCGCTTTTCCCAAAAAACCCATGAAAAAACTGATCTCCCTCTTGGCCCTCGCGGCCTTCGCCGTTGTGTCCCAAGCGGCCGACACCAAGCCCGTCGAGACGACGTTCCAACGCTATTGGAGCTCCTACGCGAAGAAGGATTTCGCCAAAGCGGCGGCGGATGTGTCGCCGAGCGATCTGGAGGCGACGAAGGCGGCGGTGCTGCCGGTGTTCCTCGCGGGGCAGGGCAGTACGGCCAAGGACGCCGCGGAGGTGTTGAGCGCGTTCTTCGGGAAGACGGTCGGCAAGGCGCGCGAGACGATGTCCGCGGTCGACGTATTTGTGGGGCTCAATCGTGTCGTCGCGGCGGGCAGTCCGGAACTGTTCGAGGTTTTGAAAGACGCGGCGGTCAGCATCATTTTCGTGCGCTCCGTGAGCGAGGACGCGGCCGAGATTCACTTTCAGGTGATGGTGCGCGGTCAGGGCGATACGGATGCGGAATCGCTGGTGAAGAAAGACGGCCGTTGGTGGGTGAAGATCAAAGACGACCCGAAGCAGACGGCGGACAGTTTCAAGGAATTGTTTGCGGGGAAGTGAGGGCGGGGCGCGGGCGTGGTCGCCGATGGGGTGCGATGCACTGCCTGTGCCGTAGGCGTCGGCGAGGGCGAAGAAGCGGGCGGGACAGTTGGCTGTCGAGCCGCGAAGAAGGTGCGAATACCGCAACTAACCCCAAGCCCCAAAGTGATCTCTTTGGCTGCGTTCGGCGCCCCTTAAGGCTGCCTGACCCGTTGGCTGGCCCTTTCGGTCGTTGATGTCGAAAGTTCACACATGACCTTCTTCCGGAGCAACGCCTGACGACCCTCAAACTTCCGAAGGGCAAGGACACGAAGATAGCCAGTCATGGGATGGCCCTCTTCTTTCTTCGGGGTGAGCCGCAC
>JBIKOK010000393.1:0-3634 GCA_044358025.1 Opitutaceae bacterium | reverse complement strand
CTGTTCCTCTCCCTCCTGACCTGACGCCCGGCGGTGACGAACCCTGGCGTCTTTTTGCCCCACCCCACCCCTATGATCACGCCTCACCACTCCGGCTGTCCCGTCGGGCGCTCCGCGCGCCTTCTTGCCCTCGTCGCCACCTGCCTCAGCCTGCTCTTCGGCCCCGCGGCCCGCGCCGCCGACGCCGGCACATTGACCGGCGCGGTCAGCAATACCGCCACCGGCAATCTCCTCGAAGGCGCCCGCATCACGGTGCCCGCGCTCGGGTTGGCCACCCTCACCGACAACTCCGGGCGCTTCGCCCTCGCCGGCGTGCCCGCCGGCACGCACGAGGTGATCGTCTCCTACATCGGCCTCGATTCCGTGCGCGCTCAAGTTCGCGTCGCCCCGGGCCAACGCACCGTCCGCGACTTCGATCTCACCACGGGCATCTACAAACTCGATTCCTTCAAAGTCACCGGCGAACGCGAAGGTGGCGCCGCCGCCATCACCGCCCAGCGCAACGCCCCCAATCACACCAACGTCGTCTCGATGGATTCTTTCGGTAATCTTCCCAACATGAGCGCGGGCGAAGTGCTGATGCGCCTGCCCGGCGTCGCCGGCAGCCCCACCGACGAAGGCCTCGCGTACAATTTCAATATCCGCGGCATGGGCGCCGGCCTCAACACCGTCACCATCGACGGCGGCCTCGTCACCTCCCTCGGCAGCAGCCGCGCCTTCGAAATGCAGAGCATCTCCGGCGCCCTCTTCGACCAACTCGAACTCGTCAAAGGCCACCGCCCCGACAAAAACGCCGACTCCCTCGGCGGCACCGTCAACCTCAAATCCCGCTCCTCCCTCGCCATGAAGGAAAAACGCCGGATGACCTACAGCTTCTCCTCCCGCATCGCCCCCTCCTTCACCGACCAGATTCCGTTGCGCGAACGCCACCGCGCGCACCCCCTCCTGAATTTCGGGTATCAGGAAGTCTTCGACGCCTTTGGCGGCCAACGCAATCTCGGCATCGTCCTCAATGTCTTCTACAGCGAAAACGCCGTCGGCTTCCACCAGACCGACCGCGACTACCAAAACACCACCAACCAGCCCGCCTACGTCTGGAGCTACCAGACCTTCGACAACTACAACAACCGCCGGCAGGGCAGCATCAACCTCAAGACCGACTACCGCCTCTCGGCCGCCACCAAGTTCTCCGTCAACGCCACCGTCAACGACAACTACGAGGACTACCGCCGACGCTACATCACCCGCGCCTACAGCACCCAGAACCAGAATACCGTCCCCAGTACCACCACCAGCGTCGCCCCCGGCTTCACCGACAAGATCACCACCATCCGCCCCGTCCCCACCTCGCTCATCGAGATGCAGAACCGCGGCCCGAACAACTACGCCGTCCGCATGCGCCGCCTCGACCTGGCCGCCGAGCAGGACTTCGGGCCGCTTCAACTCGACTACGCCGCCTACTACGCCCGCACCAACCTCAACAACGGCAACGGCCACGGCGGCGAACTCACCCACCGCCTCACCGGCGCCGGGTGGATTCTCGACCGCACCGATTCCGAGCTGTCGCCCCGCTTCATCCAAAACGGCGGACCCGATTTCACCGACCCGCGCAACTACCGCCCCACCGGCCAGCTCCTGAACAGCAACGGTCATAACGACCAGCGCGTCCGCGAAGCCCGCTTCAACGCCCTTTACAAACTTCCCACCGCCATCCCGATCTCCCTCAAGACCGGCGCCCAATGGCGCGAAACCCTCGCCCAGACCGAAAGCTTCAGCCGCCGCTGGAACTACCTCGGCACCACCGCCCTCCCCGCCGACCCCAATCTGGTCACCTACAACCAGGTCAAAACCGGCCGGAATATGCCGCAATGGACCACCTCCATGTTCATCGACGAACGCACCCCGAAAGACCCCTCCCTCTGGTCCGAAGATCTCTACTACGCCCTCCAGCAACGCTACACGGGCACCCGCAGCGTCACCGAAACCGTCACCGCCGGCTACCTCATGGCCCAAGGCAAATTCGGCCGCGAAGGCCCGCTCGCCCGCACTAGCTTCCTCGGCGGCGTCCGCGCCGAGAAAACCGCCGACGACAGCTTCGGCTGGGTGCGCACCCGCGTCGGCAGCACCGCCGCCCAACAGGTAGCCAATCCGCTGGCCGCCGTCACCAGCGACTACGGCAACACCCGCCGCGTCATCGAAGGCAGCTACACCAAAGCCTTCCCCAGTCTCCACCTCACCCACGACGTCACCCCCAACCTCAAAGCCCGCCTCGCTTGGTCGACGAGCTTCGGCCGCCCCGGCTTCGGCGAACTCTTCCCCAACGAGACCGTCAACGAGACCGCCCAATCCCTCACCATCAACAACGCCGCCCTCCTCCCCCAAAACGCCAAAAACTGGGATGTCTCCGTCGACTACTACTTCGAGCCCGTCGGCAACCTCTCCGTCGGCTTCTTCCAAAAAACCATCAAGGACTACATCGTCCGCAACATTAACATCGGCACCGTCGAGTCCGGCGCGGCCAACGGCTACAACGGCGACTACGCCGGCTTCACCGAGTTTACCTCCGCCAACGCCGGCACCGCCTACGTGCAGGGCTGGGAGTTCAGTTACCAACAGCAGTTCACCTTTCTCCCCGGCATCCTCAAGGGCCTCAGCGGCTCCCTCAATTACACCGTGCTCGATACCCACGGCGATTTCGGCGGCACCACCAGCCTCGGCGGCGGCCAAGTCGTCGGCTTCATCCCGCAAGCCGCCAACGCCATGCTCTCCTGGCGCTACCAGCGCTTCAGCACCCGCGTGCTCTACAACTGGACCGGCGACTACATCGTCGAATACTCCGCCGCCTCCGTCGGCCGCAACCGCTGGCGCCGGGCCATGGACACCGTCAACCTCGGCCTCGCCTACCAATTGAACCCGAAGGTAAACCTGACCTGCGACGTCTCCAACCTCTTCAACGAACCGCAAGTGATCTACCGCGGCTTCCGGAACCAGCCTTCGACGATCAACTATAATTTCGTCACCGTGAACATCGGGGTCAACGGCCGCTTCTGATCACGCGCCCCCGAGGTGGCGCGCGTTGACCTCAACCCCCGAGGTGGCGCGCGTTGACCTCAACGCGCTTCCCGCCCCACGGCCCGCTCGCCCTCGCCGCACCCTGCACCCGCGGTCCCGCTCCATTCGCTCCATTCGCTCAGTTCGCTCGCGTTTCGCGCCGCCTGCGACTCGGCGCGGCCTTCCCCCGCCCCTCCTCCCTCACTCGTGCCTTGCGCTCGGGCGGCGGCTCCTTTTCGTTACCTGTGCTTTCGCCGCTTTCTCCCGCGGTTCCCTTCCCCGCCCCCCTTTCTCGGTTCGGCCCATGATCTGTCGTTTTTCCGTCCTCCGCGGCACCGCCGCGCATCGCCCCCGCGCGGCGTTCGCGTTCGTCGCCGCAGCCCTGGCACTCTTCGTCCTCACTCCGCCCGCGACCGCCGCCGCACCGCCCAAGGCGGACGCCGCCGACCCCTCCGTCCCCGTCAGCTACTGGAAACAAATCCGCCCCCTCTTCCAGGCCCACTGCCAGGGCTGCCACCAACCCGCCAAAGACAAGGGCGGCTACGTGATGACCGATTTCACCCGCCTCCTCGCCGGCGGCGAC
>JBIKOK010000198.1:0-12483 GCA_044358025.1 Opitutaceae bacterium | reverse complement strand
GGCGCGGCTCGACGCCCGCAGCGGCGCGGCAGACCGATTTTCTCACCAGCGACGATCCGGCCTTTCGCCCCGTGCAGGTGAAGCTGGGGCCCGACGGCGCATTGTGGGTGGCGGATTTCTACAACCCGATCATCGGGCACTACGAAGTGCCGCTTACGCATCCGGCGCGCGACCGCGCGCACGGCCGGCTGTGGCGGATAGTATGGCGCGGGCTCGACGGTACGGCGCCGCAGGCGGAGTTGCCGAATCTCGCACAGCTGACGACGGCCGACCTCGTACCTCGTTTGTCCGACACGAATCTCGTGGTGCGCTCGCTCGCGGCGGCGGAACTCGTGGCGCGCGCCGACGCGGCTGCGAGTGTGCCGGCGCTCACGGTTGCGGCGAAAAGGCTGATTGCCGGTGCCGATCCGACGGCCGACGGCACGGCGGCGCTGGCGATTTTTCTCACGCTGGAACGCCTCGGTGCCGCCGACGCCGCGCTGCTGCGGAGTGCGCTCGCGCGGCCCGAGAGTGAGGTCGCGGTGGCGGCACTGCGGGCCTACCTACTGCGGCCGGCGCTGGCGGCGGATGAGCGTGAGTGGTGGGCGAAGACGATCATGCAGACGGCGAATTTTTCGTTGTGGCGGCAGGGGGCGGCCCTGTTTGCGGCCGATCCGCAGCCGTGGAAAGCGGAGGTGTTGCTGACGATGCTGCTCGCGGCGCCGAGTTATGATACCGAGCTGACTTACGCGGTGAGACTGGCGCTCAAAGTCCACCTGGCCACGGCGACGGCCGCCGAGATGGTGGCCCTCGCGGATTCGGTCGCGCAGGGTTCGGCCAAGGAGGCCCACCGTCTCGTGGCGGAAGTGAGTCTCGCGGTGCGCACGCCGGCGGCGGCGCAGTTTCTGCTCGGGCATCTGCAGCGCACGCAAATGGCTGACGCGCGGGCGGCCGAGCTGGCGCGCCATGCGGTGCAGAATCTCCCGGTCGCGGAGTTGCCGGGGATTCTGCCCCTGCTGGGGTCCCTTGAAAAAGCGCCGCGCGGGCAGCGGCTGACCTTGGCCGAAGGGCTGGCGAGTGTCGCGGCGCGGGCGGAGGCGGTCTTGCCGGCGGCGATCGACGCGTGGTTGCGCGGCGAGTTGTTGGCGGCGATCGAAGAGAGCGATGCCGCGCTTGCGCTGCGGAGCGTCAACGCGGTGAAACCGCTCGCATGGCCCGAGAAAACGGTGCCGCTCCGGCGGGTGGCGCTGGATGCGAAAGCCCGCGAAAACGTGCGTACCGCGGCGGTGCGTGCGCTCGATCCCGCGGCGACCGAAACGGTCGAAACGTGGATCGCGGTGCTCACGCAATCGGCGGCGTCGGCGCAGACGCTGCGCCGGGCGGCGGCGGAGTTGCTCGGAGTTTTTTCGCCGAAGGCCGAGGTGCGGGCGGCGCTTGTCGGCGCGTTGCCGGGGGCGTCGGCCGATCTGGCGCTCACGGTCGTGACCGCGTTGGCGAAGAGCGATGCGGGTGCGGCGGAGTTGCTCGAACTGGCGGCGGCGGGTCGTGTGCGAGCGGCGTGGTTGCGGCACCGCTATGTGGCGCTGGCGTTGGAGAAGCGTCCGGCGGAGCTCCGCGAGCGGGTCGCCGTCCTGACGCAATCGCTGCCGCCGGAAGATGCGCGGCTCGATGCGTTGGTGGCCTACCGCGTGGGCGCACTGGCCGGTTTCAAAGCGGACCGTGGGCGCGGGGCGGCGCTGTTTACGGCGAACTGCGCGGCGTGTCATCGCTTGCGCGACGCCGGCGGGAATCTTGGTCCGAGCCTTGACGGCCTCGGCGCGCGCGCGTTGCCGCGGCTCGTGGAGGACATTCTCGATCCGAATCGCAACGTCGACCCGACGTTCCGGTTGACCACGGTGACATTGAAGAACGGCGAAACGAAAACGGGGATGGATTTTCGTGCCGAGGCCGACCACGTGCGCTGGCGCGATGCGGGCACGGGCGCGGAGATCGTCGTGGCCAAGGGGGACGTCGCGGCATCGGTGCCGTCGGCGACGTCGCCGATGCCGGCCGCGTTCGAGACGGGGCTGAGCGAGCAGGATTTTTTCGACCTGGTGCACTATTTGCGGAGTCCGGGCAGCTGATCGCCTGGGACGGGCCGGGGAGCGGGACGCGTGCGCCCGCGGCGGCGGTGCGGCCAAGTTTGCTTCTTCGGCGGAGGCGCGGGGCGTGGGTTCGGCGCCGGGGGGCACCACGTTCTGTGGCGGCGGGTGCGCCGGGCGAGCGGCGGTGCGCCGGGCGAGGGGCGCGATCAGTTTTTCTGTGGGGCGAAAAGCAGATGCCGGGCGAGAAAGGGGAGGGCGTGCTCGACGAGGCGCTCCTGGGCGCGGTCGGTGTGGCCGCCGGGGAATTCGGAGAACGTGTGGGCGATGCCGCGGGCGGTGAGTTCGCGGTCGAGGGCGCGGACGGTGACGGGGATGTGGCGGAAGTGGTCGCTCGTGCCGACGTCGAAGCCGATCGCGCGGAGTCGGCGAATGTTGGCGAGTTGGGTGTCGAGCATCGTCAGCGGCATGGCGGCTTGCCAACGGGCGTAGGCAGGCGGGTGGGGCACGAGGCGGCCTTCGCGGAGGACGAAGGGGTAGTCGAGGGGGAGCGGTTTCGCTTCAGGGTTGGGCGAGAGCGCGGCGGCGCAAAGATAGAGGAGGCCGGCGTAGTTTTCGCGTATTCGGGTGGTGGCGACGTGGCGCTGGAGCTCGGCGTAGGAGGAGATGCCGGGGACGGCGACCATGGTGGGGTTTTCCGGGCCGAACTCCGCGGCGAAACCGATGAAGGCGGGCGAGAGCGCGTAGACGGCGCCGAAGCTATCAGGGTGGAGAAAACCGAAACGGAGCGCGCCGAAGCCGCCCATGGAGAGACCGGTGACGCCGCGGCTCGCAGCCTGGGGGAGGGTCCGGTAGCGGGCGTCGACCCAGGCGACGAGGTCCTGCACGAGCGCGTCCTCCCAGCGGCCCGCGAGGGACGAATTCATGTAGAGCGAGCCGACATGGGCGTTGGCGCCGTTGGCGTAGACGACGATCAGTTCGGCGGGGATTTTTCCGGCGCGCAGGGCGGAGGTGATCGCGGTGCTGAGGGGCGGGCGGCCGGGACCGGAGCGTTCCCAATCGGCGGGTTTCATGCCGAGGCCGTGGAGGAGATAGACAACGGGAAAGCGGCGGGTGGGCTCGGCGGCGTAGGCGGGCGGCAGGTAGACGAGGACGGGCTGGTCGACGGGATCGCCGAGGGGATTTTGGGCGAGGGCGGTGGCGGGGAAGGTGAGGCGTTCGAGGGCGGCTTCGCGGGGGGAGGTGGCGGAGGACGGTTGGGCGCGGAGCGGGGCGAACGCAGCGAGCGCGAGGACGAAGGCGAGGAGGGAGCGGCGGCGGGCGAAAATCACGGGGAGAGGAACCGGGTGGAGGTTTGTCGGGTTAAGCGGCGTAGGTCTGGGCGAGGGTGGCGACGGATTTTTTGAGGCTGGCGCGGAGTTCGGCGGGGGCGAGGACTTCGGCGGCGGCGCCCCAGCTCAAGATCCATTGCTCGGCTTCGCTGAGCGCGCCGAGGCGGAGGCGGAGTTCGAGGGCGCCGCCGGGGAGGTCGCGCATTTCCTGTGTTTCGTGCCACTCGCGTTCGCGGACGCGTTCGGCGACGGCGGCGGTGAAGCGGATCACGACGCGGTGGTCGCCGGTGCCGCCCATGACGCCGAGGGCGTTGGCGAAAAATTTTTCGGGGGAGAAATCGGGCGGGCGGAGGAAGGTCGTCGGGGTGACGGTGACCTCGGCGACGCGCGGGAGGGCGAAGGTGCGGAGGGCGGCGCGTTCGAGGTCGAAGGCGATGAGGTACCAGAGGTTTTCGCGGTTGGCCAAGTGGTAGGGGCGCACGCGGCGCACGGATTTCTTCGGGTCGCCGGGTTTGCGGTAGGCGAAGGTGATTTCCTGCGAGCGAAGGACGGCGGCGCTGAGGGCGTTGAAGACGGTGAGGTCGGTTTTGCCGATGCCGATGTTTTTGAAGGAGACGGCGCGGAGTTCGTCGGTGGGGGAAAAGGAAATTTTGTCGCGGAGGCCGCCGGCGAGTTTTTCGAAGGCGACTTCGAGCTGACGATGGAAGGGGGTGCCGCGGTATTGCTCGAGGGCGCGTTGGGCGACGAGGAGGGCGAGGAGCTCGCCCTCGGTGACGTTGACGGAAGGAAAGGCGTTGACGGGATGGGTGTAGCGGTAGGCCTGGATCTGGGCGTCGAACTCGATGGGGAGCTCGAGGCGGTCGCGCATGAAGGCGATGTCGCGGACGACGGTCTTGCGGGAAACTTCGAGGGCGCGGACGAGGTGGGAGCAGTTGATGAGGGCGCCGCGACGGAGTTCGTCGTGGATGCGCATCATGCGTTCGAGGGGAGGGCGGGAGAGTTGGGGGCCGGTGGCGGGCATGGAGAAAGGGGCGAGGGGAGAGCGGAGTGTGGAGCGGGGGGGCGGACGGAAAGGAGCCGGGGAAAATTTGTTTCAGGTTTTTTCAAGGTGGGCCAGCCAATGTCCCACCCTGGGGAGTAGAGTCGGCGCATGATCTCGACCTTCTCTGCCCATCGTCCGTCTGTTCGCACCGCGGCCAAGGCCGCGGCGGCTGCTTCTTCGCGTCGTGGAAAAAAATGCTTCGGACCGATCGCGCTGGCGTGGTCGCACAGCGGGATTGCGTATCGCGTGACGCCGTGGCCGGAAGTGCAGTTCGAACGGCTCTACGGCGAGGAGTGGGTGGCGATCGTTCCGGCGGAGGAGGCGTTGGCCTCGTCGGCGCAGACGTGCGGGCCGCTGGCGTGGCGGGCGTATCTGGAGTTTGTGCCGGCGGACGTGCGCGAGTGGCTGAGCGGGTTTTCGTTCAAGCGCATGGAGGCGCTGCAGGTGGTGGCGCGGTGCCCGGAATTGCTGCCGGCGCTGGTCGACACGCCGGCGTTGACGGCGTTTGTGGCGGCGCACGGGAGTTTGCGCGGGACGGCGGCGCCGGCGTGGGCGGAGATCAGCGCGATTTTTGAGCGGCGCGACGTCTATGGCGTGCTGGAGTGGCTGGGGTTGCCGGCGTCGCGGCAGACGCTGACGATCCTGCGGAATATTTCGGACCGGGATGTGGCGAAGCGGTTCTTGGAGCCGCTGCGCTCGATGTTGTGGGAGCCGCGCTCGATCTTTGCCTTGCAACGGGCGCCGGAGATTACGGACCGGTTTTTGGCGCGGGCGTGTCATGCGCTGGCGGCGTGACCGCCGCGCCGCGGCGCGGCGGAAGGACCAAGGACCAATGACCAAGGACCAATGACCAATGACCAAGGACCAATGACCAAGGACCAATGACCAAGGACCAATGACCAAGGACCAATGACTAATGTCTAATGACGGGTGAGCGGTGGTTGGTTGGGCGTGAGGTGGCTGGGGCGGAAATGTGATTCTCGGCTCGCGCCGGGACGGGTGAACGGTGTGATGGAGGGCAGTTGCTCCGACTATGAGAATTCCCCGCTTTTTTCGTTATGCCTTGGTGCTGTGCGGAGGGTTTGCGTGGTCGGCTCGTGGGGCGGAGTTGCCGGCGTTTCCGGGGGCGGAGGGGTTTGGACGCGTTGCGAAAGGCGGACGGGGCGGGGATGTCTATCACGTCACGACGCTGGCGGACGCGGGGCCGGGGTCGTTACGCGAAGGAATCAAGACGGCGAAGGGGCCGCGGACGATCGTGTTTGAGGTGGCGGGGACCATTCAGCTGAAGAGTGCGCTGCTGATGGACAAGTCGTTTGTCACGATCGCGGGCCAGACGGCGCCCGGTGACGGGATAACGCTACGCGATTATTCGTTTCAAATGAAAAAGGTGACCGACGTGGTGGTGCGCTATGTGCGGTTTCGTTTGGGCGACGAGAACAAGCCGGTGGGTGCCAAGGGCGGCGATGATACGGTCGTCACGGACGATATCGACCGCGTGATCTTCGACCATTGTTCGCTGAGTTGGGCGATCGATGGGACGCATGACTTGCGGCGCGGGGGAAATTTCACGCTGCAATGGTGCATCCTCAGCGAGGCGCTGAACCGGAGCCTGCATGGCAAGGGAGCGCACGCGATGGCGGCGTCGTATCGCGATCTCAGTGGCGATATCACGCTGCACCACAATTTGGTTTCCACGTGCCGGGACCGGCATCCGACGTTAGGCAGTGCGAAGGAGCCGCCGCGGCGGCTCGTGGATTTTAGGAATAACGTGATCTACAACTGGAGTGCGTCGGGCACGGCAAATTTCGCGGACCATTTTATCAATTGCGTGAACAACGTGTGGCGGCCCGGACCGATGACGGATGTGACGCGGCAGCCCATCGCGATGAAGGGCAGTCTGCCCGATTTGGCGAAGGGACACATGAGCGGAAACGTCTTTGAGGGGCGGGAGGATTTCACGCGGGACAATTATGCGGCGCTGGATTTCAAGCGCTGGCTGGTCGCGGCCAATCCGAAGAGTGGCTACAAATACGGGGGCACGGTGCAGGACTGGCGGACGGACGTGCCGGCGGAGTTGGGCGCGGCACTGCCGCAGACGCAGTCGGCGACCGAGGCGATGGAACTCGTGCTGGCGCGGGCCGGGGCTTCGTTGAGTCGCGATGCGGTGGATGCGCGGGTGGTGGAGAATGTGCGGATGGGGAAGGGCAAGGTCATCGACTCGCAGACGGAGGTGGGCGGGTGGCCGGTGTTGAAAGCGCGGTCGGCGCCGGTGGACACGGATCGCGATGGGATGCCGGATGCTTGGGAGTTGGCGCAGGGGCTGGAACCGAAGAATCCGGCGGACGGGGTGAAGGTGGCGAGCGGCGCGGCGTATACGAACTTGGAGGTCTATTTGAATTCGCTGGTGAAGGAGTGAAGGGTGCGGCGGCGCAGCGGGCGGCCCTGCATCGTAATCGAGGCGGCTACGCGTTTGCGCGATGGGGGGAGCGTCGGCAGTGGAGGCGGATGATTTTATTGTCCGGTTTTTCGGACGGTGCCTGCTAAGAAGGTATTGCTGCCATGATCGAAGACTCCGAATTGCTCCGTCACTATGCCGAAGATCGCTCGGAAGCGGCGTTTGCCGAACTCGTGAAGCGGCGGGTGGGTTTGGTCTATTCCGTGGCCGTGCGTCAGTGCGGAGGCGATAGCCATCTGGCCGAGGATGTGACGCAGAAAGTGTTCACCGATCTGGCGCGCAAGGCGGGCGAGTTGGCGGGGCGGACGGTGTTGAGTGGGTGGCTCTACCGGAGCACGCAGTTTGCGGCCTCGGATACGGTGCGGAGTGAGCGGCGGCGACGGGCGCGCGAGGAAGCGAATGTTCTTATGAACGAAACGTGGGCCGGGAAGGCGGAGGCGGGGGCGTCGGCGGATTGGGAGAAACTGCGGCCCGTGCTCGACGAGGCGATGGCGGAGCTGGGTGAGGAGGATCGCGATGCGGTGGCGTTTCGGTTTTTGGAGGAAAAATCGTTTGCGGAGATCGGGCGGCGCTTGGAGCTGAGCGAGGAGGCGGCGCGGAAACGCGTGAGCCGTGCGGTCGGGAAACTACAGGGATTGCTGGCGCGGCGCGGAGTGACTTCGACGGAGGCGGCGCTGGCGCTCGTGCTGGCGAATCAGGCGGCGGCGACGGTGCCGGCGGGGCTGGCGGCGAGTGTGACGAGCGGGGCGCTGGCGGGGGCGGTTGGGTTGGCATCGACGGCGGCAGGTGGTGGCATGGCGATTTTTATGGGCACGACAAAATTGACAGTGGGGTTGATCGGAGCGGCGGCGGTCGCGGGGATCGGCGCGGCGTGGTGGGGCACGAGCCGCGCGCAGGAGGCGCGGGCGGCGTTGGCGACGGCGACGCAGGAGCAGGCGGCGCTGAGCGCGAAGCTCGAAAAATTGGAGGGGCGCGTGCAGGCGGAAAGCGCACGGGTGCAACGAGCCGAAACGGAGAACGCGCGGCTGTTGGCGGCGGCGGAGAAGATGAAATCAGCGGCGGTGGCACCCGTGGCAGTGGAAGCGGAGCCGGTGACGTCGGGGATGGTGTCTGCGCGATTCAAGCGGGCCCAGGACTTGGTGATGAATGGCGGTGATCCGGCGGAGGCACTACGGGAATTGATTTGGTGCTACGACGTGGGAATGCCGCAGATCTCAGGAATGATGGGAGGCGTGCGACCGACCTCCACGCTCATCTTTGCGAAGCTGGGAGAACGCTTTCCGGCGGCGCTGGACGCGTTGCGCGAGCGGAGGGACAAGGCGCGGGAACGTCTGCTCGGAAGTGAGTCGGACTACACGGTCGCGGCGGAGTTCGGTTCGCTCAACAAGGCATTAAAGGAGGATGCGGTGAACATTGCGCTGTTTGACCAATTGCCGCCCGGGGACCGTCGAAGGAACACGTTAGCGTTTTACTCCCGAGAGTTCCTTGTAGAGCAACGACGCTATCAGGATGCGATCGTGGGGTGGCCGTATGCTCAGATCATCAGTTCATTCGAGCGCCGGATTCACGAGGAAGCTCAACCTCCAAGCGTGGCGAATCGAGCCGAAGTGCAGCGGCAGACGCGCGAACTCCTCATTCTCACGAGCGCGAGGGATATAGAGTTGTTGGCCGGTGCCGGGGATTTGGCGAACGCCCGGACGCTGACGCAGCGTTTACTGGCTTGCGACACTACGGAGACGACGAAGGCGCTCATTCAGAAACATGCCGAGCGTGCGGGCCAACCGGGGCTGCTCATGCCAACGACAGCACCGAATCCTTGAGGCTAAATCACATGAATATCTCCAAATTTGTGGCTGGGGCGGTGGTCGTGGTCGCGGTGGGCGCGGCGATTTTCGCCGCGTGGAAATTTCGCTCGGCAGCGGAAATGGCGGAGACGCGGGCCGCAGCCATGAGACGGAGCCAGGAGGTGCGGGCGCGCATCGAGGGCTTGGAAGATAAGATGGCGGCCGAGACCAAGCGGGCAGAGGCGGTCGAGAGCGACAACGCGATGTTGGCGAGCGCCGTGCAGACGTCGCAAGCCGCAGTGGCGAAACGCATCGCGGCGCCGTTGCCCACGCTCACGAGGGAGGCGTTTGATGCGCGCGTGAAAAGCGCAGTCGCAAAGGCAAAAGACGTGGAGGTTGGCGAGGCGTTGAGGGAGCTGCTGGCGTGTTGGGAGCTGGGCAAGACCCGGGCGGGCGGGCTGGAGCCCGCGCATTCGACGCAGTTGCTCGGAGCGCTGATCAACCTCGGGGAAAACTATCCTCCGGCCCTCGCGGCGTTGCGCGAAAAAATGGAGAAGGCGCGGAAACGGGTGCTGGCGAGTTCTGACGACATGGAGCCGATCACGGAACTAGCCGCGATCGCTCGGGCTCTGAAGGACAAAGAGGCGATGGTAGTGCTTTACGACGCGATTCCGGAGGGGGACGCGCGGAGACGGATGGTCGCGATCTACGGGGCTGATGGGTTCATCGCGGCGAAACGTTATGCGGATGTTCTCCTGGGCCGGTCATGGGCGTCGATGAGTTCGCGCTTTGAGTCGATGAGACTAGAACGACCGCTTCCCCGCGGCAGCGATGCCAGCAGGGCTGAGAAAATAAGGACCATGCTGCGCAGCCATGCGGTGACGTCGGCGGCGGAGAATATTGAAGTGCTGGCGGGGGGCGGGGACCTCGTGCACGCGCGCGAATTGGCGGGGCGGGTGTTGGCTTACGATGGTTCGGAGGCGACACGGGCGCTGGTGCAGAAACATTTGGAGCGGGCGGGGCAGGCGGGGTTGTTGCGGGAGGTGGGGAAGTAAGCGGGTGGTCGGGGAGGGGAGGAAGGGAAAGGCAACGCGTCGTAACCGACGCGGCTACGGGGAAAAGAGAAGGCGGGCGTGACGGCGTCGGAAGCGACGTGGTGACGGGTAAACGAGAGGGAAGGTAGGACCGCGTCGTAATCGACGCGGCTACGAGGGGCGAAAAGGAGGCGGGACGGCGTCTTAAGCCGCGGTTACGGGAGGTGGGTCATCTTTTTTGTGCGGTTTGCGGAGGCGGCGGCATCTAGGGCTGTTACCACCATGATCGACGATGCCGCATTACTCCGCCGTTACGCCGAAGGAAAAGCCGAGGAGGCGTTTGCGGAAATCGTGCGGCGGCACGTGAATTTTGTCTATGCGTGCGCGGTGCGGCGCGTGGGCGGCGATGCTCATCTTGCGGAGGATGTGACGCAGCAGGTATTCACGACCGTCGCACGGGAGGCGGCGACGCTGGCCCGGCGTGAGGTGTTGAGCGGTTGGCTTTACACGACGGCGCGCAATGCGGCGGCGCAGGTGGTGCGCGGCGAGCGGCGGCGGGTGGCGCGGGAACAGGAGGCCCAAATCATGAATGAACTCACGGCGACGGCGGCGCACGATGCGGAGTGGGCACGGCTGCGGCCGGTGATCGATGAGGCCTTGGACGACTTGCGCGAGGAGGATCGCGAGGCGGTGCTGTTGCGGTTCTTCGAGGGCAAATCGTTTGGCGAGATCGGCGCGAAACTGCGGCTCAGCGAAAATTCGGCGCGGATGCGCGTGGAGCGGGCGCTGGATATGTTGCACGGGCGGTTGGCGCGGCGCGGGGTGACTTCGACGGCGGCCGCGTTGGGCGCAGTGCTGGCGGGCCAGGCGAGCGTGGCGGCGCCGGTGGGGTTGGCGGCGAGTGTGACGAGCGGGGCGCTGGCGGGGGCGGTTGGGATGGGTGCGGCGGGTGCCGTAGGCGTGGGGGTAGCGGGCGCATGGATGATGAAAAGGGCAGGTTTGGGAATGGTCGCTGTGGTGAGCGTCGGGGTGGGGCTCTGGATGGCGGAGGGACGGGCGCAGGCGGAGTTGCGAGAAGAGATCGCGGTGTTGCGGCGGGAAGGTGGCGAAGTCGAGCGGTTGGCGGTGGAGAATAAGGGGCTCGCGCGAACCCGGGCGGAGGCGGCGGCGTTGCGACGCGATGACGAGGAGTTGGCGCGGCTGCGCGATGAGGTCGCGGAGTTGAAGGAACGGCTGGGGCGCAAACTCGCGGCGGAGCGGGCGGCGGTGCCGATGGCTTCGATCAGCGGTATGATACGACTGCCGGGAAAGTATGCTTTTCAGCAGGTGGGCACGATGACGCTCGCGGAGTTGCTGGCGAAAGCAGGTGGAATGACCGCTCTGGCCAATCCGCAGAAAATTCGGGTTTTGCGCAGGCAAGCGGACGGGGCGACGAAAATCTTTGTGAAAGATGCGGAGGGCGACGGTGGCTTCGGCATCGAGCCGGGCGACCTCGTCTACGTGGCGGAGAAAACCCTATGAGCCGGGCACGGTGGATTTTTGTGGTCGGCGGCGTGGCCGTTTGTGTGATCGGGGGCGGCGTGGCGTTCGGGCGCATGGAGACGGCCAGGCTGCGCTATGAGCTGCAAGGGCTACGCGAGCAGTGCGCGCGGAAGGTGGAGTTGCGCGCGGAGAATGCACGGCTGCGGAGCGGGCAGATTTCTGAGGAGGAATTGGAGCGGCTACGCGCCGATCATGCGGCGTTGCCGCGGTTGCGGGCGGAGATCGAGGCGTTGCGGAAACGGATCGAAGGGGGCGGGCGGTGAGGCCGGCGGCGTGGTTAAATCGGGGGGGCGGAAAGCGGTGGGTGTCCGGGCCGAGGTTGAGCGCGCAGGCACCGCGTCGTCACCGACGCGGCTACGGGGAAAAGTGAAGGCGCGCGGGGTTAGCAGACGGCGAAGATTTCGACGGGCTCGGCGCGGCCTTTGACGGGGACTCGGCCGAGGGGGCGGGGTGCAAATTTCTTTGGATCACCGAGGGCGGCGAGCGTGGCGGCGCTGGTGATGATGTTGGTGTGATACTCGGGCGTGCGCGTGAGAGATTGTAGGCGGGAGGCGACGTTTACGCCGTCGCCGATGACGGAGTAATTGAGGCGGCGGGAGCTGCCGATGTTGCCGGCGACGACGCATGCCGTGTTGACGCCGATGCCGATGGCGAGGGGAGCGATGCCTTCGGTGGCCAACTCGGCGTTGAGTTGTACGAGGGCTTTTTCCATGGCGAGGGCGGCGGCGAGGGCGCGGTCGGCGGCGTCGGCTTGGGCCACGGGGGCGCCGAAGAGGGCCATGATCGCATCGCCGATAAATTTATCGATCACGCCGCCGTGGGCTTCGATGGCGGCGCTCATGCGGTCGAGGTAGCGGTTGAGGAGGGTGAGGAGTTCGTGCGGGGTGAGTTGCTCGCTGAGGGTGGTGAAGCCGCGGAGGTCGGCGAAGAGGATGGTGACTTCGCGTTCCTGGCCGCCGAGGGCGGCGCCGTCGCGGAGGAGGGCGGTGGCGACTTCGGGGGAGACGTTTTTGTCGAGGAGATCGCGGACGCGGTCGCGCTCGGAGAGACCGACGGACATCTGGTTCATGGCCGTGGCGAGCTGACCGAGTTCGTCGGCGCGGTCGAGGGTCAGGCGGGTGGCGTAGTCGCCGGCGGCGATTTTTTCGGTATGCGCGGCGAGTTGGCGGACCGGTTCGCTGATGCTGCGGGCGAGGACGAGGGCGAGCACGGCGGCGGCGTCGAGGGCCACGAGG
>JBIKOK010000392.1:0-3661 GCA_044358025.1 Opitutaceae bacterium | reverse complement strand
GCCGGCCGGGGCTGAAGACGTTCGCGAGTTGCACCGACATGATCCGTTCGGGCGAGATCGATGCGCTGGTGATCGCGACGCCGCATTTTCTCCACACGACGATCGGGATCGAGGCGCTGAAGGCGGGCCTGCACATCATGGTGGAAAAGCCGATCTCGGCGCACAAGGCGGACGCCGAGCGGCTGATCGCGACGGCGCAGGAGCACCCAAAGCAGGTGTTTGCGGGGATGTTTCAGATGCGCGTCGAGCCGCGGTATCAGAAGATCCGCAAGCTGATTCAGGACGGCGAACTCGGCGAGATTGTGCGGATCAACTGGATCATTACGGATTGGTTCCGCACTGAGGCCTACTATGCGAGCGGCGGCTGGCGGGCGACGTGGAAGGGCGAGGGCGGCGGCGTGCTGCTCAACCAGTGTCTCCACCAACTGGACATGCTGCAGTGGCTGTGCGGCATGCCGGCGCGCGTGCGCGGGTTTTGCCAGCTCGGACGCTTTCACAACATCGAGGTCGAGGACAACATCACGACCTACCTGGAGTGGCCGAACAAGGCCACGGGGGTGTTCATTTCTTCGACGGGCGAGGCGCCGGGCACGAACCGGTTCGAGATCAGCGGCACGCGCGGCAAGATCGTGCTCGAAAACAACAAGGTGGCCTTTACGCGCAACGACGCGGACATGCTCGAGTTTAGCCGGACCTCGAAGAGCGGGTTTGCGAAGCCTGAGGTGTGGAACATCGACATTCCGTTCGAGAGCGCGAACAACCCGCACGGCGTGCTGATGCAGAATTTCGTCGATGCGATTCTCGACGGCACGCCCTTGATCGCGCCCGGCGCCGAGGGCATGGGTTCGGTGGAACTGGCCAACGTGCTGCTCTACTCCTCGCTCATCCACCAGTCGGTCGAGCTGCCGATGGACAGCGCGGCGTGGGAGACGAAACTCAACCAGCTGATCGCGGAGTCGCGGCACGAGAAGAAGGTCGTGGAAACCACGGCCGAGGATTTCACGAAGTCGTTTCGCCGCTGAGGGCGGGTGACGAGCGTGGCGCGGGCGGCGGTTGGCCGGCGAAGGCGCCAGCCGCCCGTTGACGCCGGGCCAGGCGGCGGATTGCATCGCGGCATGACAGAGACCGTGATCAATCCGCGCGTAGTCCAAGGAAGTGAAGGCGCGCAGGCGGATCGGTCCTAGCGACGGTTTTTCAATTTGCTTTACCCATGAATACCCCATCCCCGAGTCCGCTCTCCCGCCGCGAATTTCTGCAACACACGGGTCGCTTCGCGACGGTGTCCGCGCTCGCCGGCGTGGCGTTGCCTTACGTGCATGCGGCGGGGAGCGACCTGATCCGGGTGGCACTTGTGGGCTGCGGCGGTCGCGGCACTGGCGCGGCGGGGCAGGCGCTCGCGACGACGAGCGGGCCGATCAAGCTCGTGGCGATGGCGGATGTGTTCGACGCGCGGCTGGCGGGGTCGCACGCGAAGCTGACGAAGCAGTTCGTGGCGCAGGCGACGCTGGTCGACGTGCCGGAGGACCGGCGGTTCATCGGGCTCGATTCCTACAAGGCGGCGATGGATGTGTTGAAGCCGGGCGATGTCGTGATTTTGGCGACGCCGCCCGCGTTTCGCTGGGTGCATTTCGGGTACGCAATCGCGAAGGGTCTGCACGTGTTCATGGAAAAGCCGGTCACCGTCGACGGACCCACGAGCAAACGGATGCTGCTGCTCGGTGAGGAGGCCTCGCGCAAGAGCCTCAAGGTCGGCGTGGGGTTGATGTGCCGGCACTGCAAAGCGCGCGGGGAACTGGCCGACCGCATCCAGCAGGGGGAGATCGGCGACTTGCTGCTGATGCGGGCGTATCGGCTGCACGGGCCGATCGGTTTTTTCGCGTCGCCGCCGAAGCCCGCGAACAAGACGGACCTGATGTATCAGATCGAGCGGTTTCACAGTTTCATGTGGGCGAGCGGCGGGGCGTTCAGCGATTTCTACATTCACAATATCGACGAGTGTGCGTGGATGAAGGGCGCGTGGCCGGTGAAGGCGCAGGCGAACGGCGGGCGGCATTATCGCGGCGACAGCATCGACCAGAATTTTGACGCCTACTCGGTGGAATACACGTTTGGCGACGGTGCGAAGCTCTTTCTCGAGGGCCGGTGCCAGACCGGAGCCCAGGCCGACCACTCCAGCTGGGCGCACGGGACCAAGGGCCTCGCGGTCATTTCGGAAAAGGGCCACATCCCGTCGCGGGCGCGGATCTACCAAGGCCAAAAAGTCGCGCCGGAAAAGCTCGTCTGGTCCTTCCCGCCGCCGGAGCCGAATCCCTACCAAGTGGAGTGGGACGACCTCATCAGCGCCATCCGGCAGGACAAGCCCTACAACGAAGTGCGACGTGGCGTAGAGGCGAGCCTGGTCACCTCGATGGGACGCATGGCGGCGCACACGGGGCGCACGGTTACCTATGACGAGATGCTGAACTGTGAGCATGAATTCGCGCCCGGGCTCGATACGCTGACGGCGGAGTCGCCGGCGCCGTTGCAGCCGGATGTGAACGGGCGCTATCCGATTCCGCAGCCGGGCTTGAACACGAAGCGGGAATATTGATGCGTCCCGGCAGATTTTTGTTCGGTTTTCTCTTCGCCGCGGTGTCGGCGTGCGCGGTGGAGAAGGAGCCGTTGGCACATGCGCCGCTGGCGGTGGCGAACGGGTGCTTCGTCGAGTCGGTCGCGCTGCTGGATGCGTGGCAGGAAAAGGCCGGGGCGGAAGCGTGGGCAAAGCTGCTGCGGTGGGGCGCGAAGGAGGAGGAAGAGGTGGTCGCGGGCCACGCGGTGGCGGTGGTGGAGCGGCAGGGCAAGCTATGGTGTTGGGATGTGAATTTCGGGTGGGCGGCTCTCGCGGTGGAGGCGGCACAGCGGGAGTCGGCCGAGGCGGTGGCGGGGCCCGTGGTGGCGCGGTATGCGAACGTGAAAGCGCAGTTTCCCCTCTACATGGCGGATTTTCCCCAGACGCCGGCGGCGGGGCCCGCCGCACAACTGACCAGCGACAATCCGGCGATCCGCGATGCGAGTATCGTGGGCGAGCGGTTGGCGCGGCGCCGGCCGGTGAATGTCGTCGGGTTTACGCAGGGCACGGGCGCGACGGCGCGCGAGAATGCGGCGGCGGTGTTTGTGTTCGGCGGCCGGTTTTGTGTCTACGTGCCGGAGCGGGGCACGGTGCCGTTTCGCGTGCAGGGCGGGGTGGAGAACCGGCGGCTCATCCAGCAGCTGCTGCGGCGGATGGTCGGGGACGTGGGTGTCGTGCGAAAGCTGTGACGCGGAGCGGAGCAGGGAGTGCGACCGTTCATTCTAATTTGTTTTCAAGGTGAGCTTACAAGGCTCGGAGGTAGGAGCCGGCTTGCAGGCGATTTACGTGCTGAATCGCCCGCAAGCGGGCTCCTACAAAAAGACCGTCATGAGGCTCATCTTGAATGTAAATTGGAATCAGCAGCGCAGGGTCTTGCGCTTCGGTGCGACCGGGGCGCCGCGGCGGCTTTTCAGGATGTAACTTTCCGCATCGGGCACCTGGCAGGCGGTGTCGCCCATGTCGATTTCCACGCGGCCGATTTTGCGCGCGGTGGCGATGGCCTGGTCGCCGAGCGGGGCGATGTAGGTGCCGCAGGCGATCACGAAGCTGTTC
>JBIKOK010000044.1:0-40413 GCA_044358025.1 Opitutaceae bacterium | reverse complement strand
GCGAGCAGGACGCGGATGCGGGCTTCCTCTTTGGCCAGCGCCGCGGGAGGGACGGGCTGCGGGCGGAAGGCGGGATCGGGCGTGATTTTTTCTGTGGCGGGGATCTCGCGCAGGCGCAGGTGGCGGAACCAGACGTCTTGGCCGTGATCCTGCAAAATGAAGTGGCCGCCGCGGCCGGTGAGATCGCCGCCGCGGATGCGCAGCAACCCGACCTCCTGGGCCCAGCGCGGATCGGTGTAGTCGAAGGAGAGGACCTTTTCTTCGTTGAGCCAGTGTTCGATGACGGTGCCCTGGCAGACGATGCGCGCGGTGTTCCATGCGTCGAGCGGGCGGGTGGCGCGTTGGCGCGGAGCCATGCAGAAGAAGAGCGAGGCGGCGGCCTGACGCGGATTCTCGGCGTAGGGACTGAACTCGTCGTCGAGCACCTGATACTCGACTTGGCCGGGGCGGTAGTAGACGCCGCTGTTGCAGGCTTTCGAGACCTTCCATTCGAAGCGCAGTTCGAAATCGTCGGGCACGGGGCGGGCTGCGTAGACCAACGGGCCGCCGCTGCGCACGCGGGCGAAGGCACCGTTCTGGATCTCCCAGTTTCCGGTTTGTTTCCAGCCGGTGAAGGAGCGGCCGTCGGAGAGGGCGACGAAGCCGAGGCGGCGTTCCTCGGGGTCGAGCGGCGCGGCGTGCAGCGGAAGCAGCGCGGCGAACGCGTGGGCGAAGGCGAAGGCGAGGGCGCGAGTGAGGCGCGGGACGGCGGGGTTCATGGGGCGGCGGGCGGCGGGGCGGTGAATAAATCACACGCGAACGACCAAGGCAGGAGGCACAGCGGACACAAAGCTCAGGCACAAGGCCACCGAGCAGACAAGGGGTTTGGCTCCGGGAGCCTCGGTGCGGAAGTTGGTGAGCTGGGGGGCAAGCGAACTTTTTGCGAAGGGGTGGTGGATGCGGGCTAGCGCGAGGTGGGGCGGGCGGGTGATTTGAGTTTGGCGATGAGGTAGTCCTGCGCGGTGGCATGCTTTGCTGACGGTGCGCCGGGATACATGAGTTCGCAGGCGACGCCGTTGGCCAGGCAATGCTCCTGGAGTTTTACGCCGAAGTTGGCGGTGTGGGTCGGGTCTTTCTGGTCCTGACCGAGGGCGGGCGGGGCGCTGTAGACGAGGTAGATGGCCGGGTCGTCTTTCGTGACGAGGTGATAGGGGGAATATTCGGCGATGAGCGGTTGGAGGCGGTCGCGGGCGGCGAGGAATTGTTCGAAGGTGGCGAGGCCAAAGGCGTGGCCGCCGTATTTGCTGTTGGGCGTCCACGTTTTCATCTGCACCGGATCGAGCGTGGTTTGCGCGCCGTTGACGGCGGCGCAGAAGAGGCGCGTGGATTCGCGGGCGATGGGATCGGCGCTTTTCGGGTCGGCGAGGTCGTCGTGGAAGGCGAGCCAGAGACTGGAGCAGGCGCCGGCCGAACCGCCGGCGGCGCCGATCCGGGTTTTGTCGAGGTTCCACGCGGCGGCTTGGCTGCGGACGAATTGCAGGGCGCGCGCGGCGTCGTGGAGCGGGGCTTTGACAGGCGGCGTGATGCCCTCGGCCTCGGCGTGTTTGATGAGGCGGTAATTGATCGCAACGACGGAGATGCCTTGGGCGAGGAGGCCCTCGACATTGACGAATTTGTTGACGCGTTCCTTTTCACCGCCCTGCCAGCCGCCGCCGTGGATGACGAAGACGAGGGGCGTGGGCGTGGCCGACGGGGCGCGCCAAAAATCTAGGACGTGGCGCTCGTGCGAGCCGTAGCGGACGTTGGCGAGGGTGGGTGCGACGACGGGCGGGTTTTCCGGGCCGGATTTTTTCGCGGCGGCCTTGGCGCCTTTGGGTTGGGGCGGGGTTTGCGCGAGGACGAGGGTGGCGGGGGCGAGAGCGAGGAGGGCGAGTAGGAGGCGGAGGGCGAGTAGGAGGCGGAGGGTGATCATGAGAAATTATGCGATGAGGCGGTGGACGACGTTACCGTGAACGTCGGTGAGGCGGAAGTCGCGGCCGCTGTGGCGATAGGTGAGGCGCTCGTGGTCGAGGCCGAGGAGGTGGAGCACGGTGGCTTGCAAATCGTGGACGTGGACGCGGTCGTGGACTGCTTTGAAACCAAACTCGTCGGTGGCGCCGTGGACGTAGCCGCCCTTCGTGCCGCCGCCGGCGAGCCACATGGTAAAGCCGTGGTGGTTGTGGTCGCGACCGGCGGTGGGGCTGACTTTCTCGCCCTGCGAGAGCTCGACGGTGGGCGTGCGGCCGAACTCCCCGCCCCAGATGACGAGGGTGTCGTCGAAGAGACCGCGTTGTTTGAGATCGGTGAGGAGGGCGGTGAGGCCCTGGCAACAATCGGTGGCGAGGCGACGGTGGCTCTTCTCGATGTTGTCGTGGCTGTCCCAGGGTTGAAGGGTGCCATGCCAGACTTGAACGTAGCGCACGCCGCGCTCGACGAGGCGGCGGGCGAGGAGCATTTGTTTCGCCTGCGCGGTGTCGCCGTAGAGGGTGCGGATGGATTCGGGCTCGCGGTCGATGTCGAAGGCGTCGGTCGCGGCGGTCTGCATACGAAATGCCGTCTCGAAACTCTGGATGCGCGCCTCGAGGGCGGGATCGGAGCGCGTGGACTGGTGGCGGCGGTTGAGCGCGGCGGTGAAGTCGAGCTGGGCGCGTTGGGCGGCGGGGTCGAGGTCGGCGTTGGTGAGATGGTCGATCAGGTCGGCGGCTTTGCGGTCCTGCGTTTCGATGTAGGTGCCTTGGTAGGCGCCGGGGAGGAAGGAGGATTGCCAGTTGTCGGCGCCGGCAACGGGCATACCTTTGGGGACGAGGACGACGAAGCCGGGTAGGTTTTGGTTCTCGGTGCCGAGACCGTAGGTGATCCACGAGCCGATGCTGGGGCGGGCCATGATACTCGCGCCGCAGTTCATGAGGCGGAGGCAGTTTTCGTGGATCGGCGAATCGGAATGCATCGAACGGATCACGCAGAGATCGTCGGCGTGTTTGGCCGCGAGCGGGCCGAAGAGTTCGCTGACCTCGAGGCCGGACTGGCCGTAGCGGGCGAAGGAAAACGGCGAGCCGAGGGCGGTGCTGGTGGGGCGTTCGGTGGCGAGATGGATGGGGAGACGCTGGCCGTGGAGTTTGGTGAGAACGGGTTTGGGATCGAAGGTGTCCATCTGCGCCGGGCCGCCGTTGGCGAGAATCTGGATCACGTATTTGGCTCGAGCGCGAAAATGCGGCGGGCGCGGGGCGAGCGGTCCGGCGGCGGCGGGGGCGTTGTTGGCAGCGCCGGCGGCGAAGAGGGAGCGGTCGCCGAGGAGCGCGGCGAGTCCGAGTGTGCCGAAGCCGGCACCGCAGCGGCGGAGCATGTCGCGGCGGGAGAGGTGAGTGTTGAGCGGGAGGACGTGCGAGGACATGGTGGGGCGGCGGGCCGGAGAGACGGAGAGAATGAGAGAGGGAGAGAGGGGGAGACGGCGGGGAGGGGCGGATCGGGAAGGTCAGTCGCAGTAGAAAAATTCGTTGGAGAGCAGGAGGGCTTGGGCGAACTGTGCCCACTGGGCTTCGGTGGGCGTGGCGCCGAGGTAGGTTTGAGAAAGGGAGAGTTCGGTGGCGTCGGGGTGGCGGACGAGAATGCGGCGGTAGAGGGCGGCGATGCGGGCGTTGGCGTCGAGCAGTTCGGCGATTTCGGGCTGGCGGTTCACGCCTTCGGCCTGCGCGCGCAGAAACGGGGAGTTGAGGAAAAAGAGCGCTTGCAACGGGTGAGTGGTTTCTCCGCGGCGCGCGATGGATTGGTCGGGATTGGCGACGTCGAAATTGCGCTGGAGGGCGGGAATGCGGAAACGGTCGGTGTAGCCGTAGACGGCGCGGCGGACGTTTTCGTCGGTGAGTGGGGCGCTGCGACCGCCGAGGCGGGTGTCGAGGCGGCCGGCGACGCGGAGGAGGCTGTCGCGGAGGGCTTCGAACTCGAGGCGGCGCGGGGTCTGGTGGGAGATCCAGCGATTCGCGGGGTCGCGTTCACGGGCGGCGGGGGAGGCGGCGCTGCTCTGCTGCCACGTCGCGGACGTCATGATGTAACGATGGAGGGATTTCAGCGACCAGCCGTGCGCGATGAACCACGAGGCGAGGTGGTCGAGGAGCTCGGGGTGCGAGGGTCGCTCGCCGGTGGCGCCGAAGTTGTCGGGCGTGGTGACAAGGCCGGAGCCGAAGTGTTGTTGCCAGACGCGGTTGACGATGACGCGGGCGGTGAGGGGATTTTTTTCGCTGGCGAGGGCCTGGGCGAGGGCGAGGCGACCGTCGTCAGGGAAAGAGCGGGCGTCGAGGGTGGCGAGCAGTTGCGGGAGGCGGCGCGGGACGGCGTCGCCGGGTTTCAGACGGTCGCCGCGAATGAGAATGTGCGGATCAACCGGCGGGCCGGCGACGGAGATGGCTTGGGCGCGGTCGATGGGGGCGGAGGCTTCGAGGATGGTGAGCTGCTCGCGAACCTTGGCGGCGGCCTCGTTGTCTTTGCGCGCGACGATTTGGGCCTCGGTGATGAAGCGTAGCAGATCTTCGGCGACGGCCTCGCGGGAAAATTCAAGGGGAGACGTGGGGGCGTTGATGAGGCTGGTGAGCGCGGGGAATTCGGTCGTGGTGAGCGCCTCGGTGATGGCGCGGCCGAAGGCATCGGCGACGTCGAGCATCGAGGTGAGGGGTTTTTCGGCAAGGGTGGCGAGGATGTAGGAATCGTGGCCCGCGGCGTCGCGTTGCGCGGAGGCGAGGAGCGCGGCGGCGGAGACGGCGAAGTCGGCGCGCGGGAGGCGGAGGAATTCGGGCCAGAGGCGGAAGAAGGTTTCGCCGCGTGTGTTGCTCTCGGCCATGAGTCGCGCCCAGGCGGGGGCGCCACCGAGCACGAGCAGACCGCGCGGGGTGTCGAGCGGGATGAAACCTTCGACCGTGCGATGGTTGGGCGATTCCTCGACGAGGTAGCGGAGGTATTCGGGGGCGAGTTCGCGCACGAGGCGGCGGGCGCGGGCGGTGCTGGTGTCGATTTGTTTTTCGTAGGCGACGAAGAGCGCGGCACGGTCGGCGCGGTATTTTGCGATAGCGGTGACCGAGGTGGGGTTGGTGGATGGCGTGCCGACCTCGGGGAGGTCGAGCGGATCGCTGCTGCTCGCGAAAATGCCGTAGAGCGAGTAGTAGTCGGCCGTGGGGATGGCGTCGAATTTGTGGTCGTGGCAACGCGCGCAGGCCAGCGTGAGGCCGAGCACACCGCGACCGAGGGTGTCGATGCGATCGTCGAGGATGAGCTGCGGAGCCTCGAGGTTGCCCTCGAAACGGCGGCCGACGGTGAGAAAGCCGAGGGCGCGGAGGTCGGGTTGCTCGGAGGCGGGGAGACGGTCGGCGGCGATTTGTTCGAGCACGAAACGGTTGAAGGGGCGGTCGGTGTTGAAGGATTCGATGACGTAGTCGCGGTAGGTGTGGGCGAAAGGAATACGGCGTTCGCCGTCGGTGGATTTTTCCGTCGTGTCGGAGTAGCGCGCGACATCGAGCCAGTGGCGGCCCCAACGTTGGCCATATTCGGGGCGGGCGAGGAGTTGGTCGATCAGGGTGGTGAAGGCGGCGGGGCTCGGGGCGGCGGCGAAGGCCTCGACGCGATCGTAGGACGGCGGCAGGCCGAGGAGGGTAACGTAGGCGCGGCGGACCAGCGTGCGCGGATCGGCGGGAGGATTGGGCGGGAGTTGTTCGGCGGCTAGGCGGGCGCGGATGAAGCGGTCGATCGGGTGGGTGCTGGGAGGGGGAGGGGGAGACGGAGAAGGCGAGAGGGGGAGACGGGGAGAAGGGGAAACGGAGGGCGGGAGGGCGGGGGCGGTGATGGGTTGGAAGGACCAATGCGTGCGGGCTTGCGCGAGCGTCATGGGGACAATCTTCGGAGCGGACGCGGTCGGGGCGGTGGTGCGGGGATCGGGCGCGCCGCGTTGGACCCATTCGGTGAGGATGGCGACTTCGGCGGCGCTGAGCGGCTCCTTCGGCGGCATCTGGAGGTCTTCGTTTTTGCGACCGATCGCCTCGATGAGGAGGCTCTTGGCGGTGTCGCCGGGGATGATCACAGCGCCGGTGTCGCCGCCGGCCTGCCAGCCGGGCTGAGAATCGAGGCGAAGGCCGCCCTTTTGCTTTTTGTCACTGTGACACTCGTAGCAGCGCTCAATGAGGAGCGGGCGGACCTTGCCTTCGAAAAAAGCGAGATCGGCCGCGTTTACGGCAGACAACGTGCGCGGGGCCAGAAGGGAGAGGACGAGGGCGATGAAGGGGCGAATCATCGGATGCGGTGTTGAGGTAATACGCCTCGCGGGCGAAGGGACAGGAGAAAGTCTGGAAACCGGACTGCCGCGACGGAGCTAGTCGGAGAATCGGAGCGCACAGCCCACCCGCCAGCTGATTGCGAGAGCTTCGATAGACGGACAGACATTTTATGGGAAGTATCGTCCGTTCGAAATCGCGGTGGAAGAGCGTCGAAAAGGGTCTGCGGTAGGAGCGCGCTTGCGCGCGATGGGACGGGGCGTCGCCAAGCGAAGCGGCGGCGAAATCGCCCGGAGCCGCTGGCAGGGGCAGGGTGAACCATTGACCCTCGCCGCGACTCACGCCCGCTCCTGAATCACGAACAGAATCGTCTGACACGGGCAGCGACGATAGCGCCGGATATCGTCATCGACTCTGATGAAACCCGCGCACCTTGACACAGGCCTACGTGTGCTACAGCTGTGCCTCATGGCCGCCACCACCACTACCACCATCCGGCTCGCGCCCGCCGCCAAGCGCCGCATTGTCGCCGCTGCCCGCCGCGCAGGAGAAAGTCCCGCCAAATTTATTTCTTCCGCCGCGCTCGCCCGTGCCATGGCGTCGTCGGACACACCCGACGCCCGGCTCATCCTGCTCGAACGCCGGGCCGCCGCCCTCCGGGAGGCGGTGGAGGACGAGATTGATGCCCGCGTCGGCGACGCCGCGTGGGAACGTCATCTCGCCACCGGCTCCCGCTTGCGGACCGGAGAGGAGGTCTGGCGTGAGTTGGGACTACCGGATTGAACCGACCGCGCAACGCCACCTGCGCGACCTTGGCCCGGCAGCGGCGCTGGTCATCCGCGGCTACCTCGATCAACGCATCCGGGGCGCAACCGATCCTGCTGCGTTTGGTAAACCGCTGCGCGGCTCCAAGCACGGTCTCTGGCGCTACCGCGTGCAAGATTACCGCCTCATCTGCCGGCTGGAAAACTCGGTGCTGATTGTCGTGGTCGTCGCGGTCGGCCACCGCTCTTCCGTTTATGAACCGTGACTCTACCGGACCGGCTGAAGCCGGAACTACGAACACGGCAGAGCGCATCCGCTGTTATTTCAGCAAAGATCTGATCACACCCGGCGCCGGGCGTTGGCTCCATCGTTGATTGCTGAAACGGAAAATTCGGGTGGTTGGCGCGTCGAGCCGTGTTCTGCTTTGCTCTCGTCGTGGTGAGGAGCGCGAGTGACGCTGCGATACCCCAATGAACCAGCGGATTTCCCACAGATTCAGGGCACCGCAGATCGAGGAGACGGATTGGGGAGGATCGCGCGGGATAGCGATTCGTTGGATCGATGTGGGTAGATATCTGCCCGGTCCTGAATCTGTGGGAAAATTTCGGTGGAGTTCCTGCCATGGGTTTTTAGCCCATCACGGATCGGATTTTTCCCACAGATTCAGGGCACCGCAGATCGTGGAGACGGATTGGGCAATGCTTCAATGGGCAGACCCAATAGTTTTGTAGGTCAGAAATTTGGCGAAAGAGCGCTCGTGAGCACGAGTGGCGATTCCTGAAAGAGTGAAAGGGCACCTTGCGTGGGTAGGGCAGGTTGGGATCGGGCGGTGGCGATCGCAGCGGCCTTCTCGACTGGCTTCGATTTGAAGTTTTACGCGACATTTTCAGGCGGAGACGGTGGTTGGCGCGTGACCTGCAATGGGTGGAGCATGGCAGTGCTTCCTGCGACTTCGCCGCACGGCAACCGACGCTCTCCGCAGCCTCGGCCTTGCTCGACCGCGGGCGCCGTCGTGGTGAGTTTGTCGGCTCGCGCGTTGACAGTGATCCGTCCGACGTTTGTTCCTTTCAAGAGTAACCGCAGTGTCGGATTTCCCTGCGATCCTATTCCCCCATGAGCCTCTCCTCTTCGAACCCCATTCAGCCCACGTTTCGTTTCCACACGCCAAAATCCGCGCCTCGAGCGGTGCGATGCGCGGTGCTCAGCTTGGCGCTTGGGCTCGTGCCTGTTTCCCTCGCGGCCGCGGATAACTGGACGCATTGGCGCGGGCCGCATGCGAATGGCACCGCGCCGCTGGCTGATCCGCCGACGGTGTGGGATGGCGCGAGCGGGAAGAACATTCGCTGGCGCACGGAACTGATGGGAAAAGGGAGTGCCACCCCGATCATCTGGGGCGACCAAGTATTCATCGTCTCCGCGGAACAAACCGATCGCAAAGCCAAGCCGGAAGAGATCCCCGATCCGAAGGACCGAGTGACGCCGCGCAAGGGCTATGAACGCCAGACGACCGAGCCGACCGATTTTTTTCGCTTCATCGTCACAAGCTACCACCGCAACACCGGCAAAGAAATCTGGCGCAAAGTCGTCGCCGAACTCGTGCCGCATGAGGGACACCATGCGACCCACTCCTACGCTGCGGGCTCACCGACGACGGACGGGGAGCGGCTCTACGTTTCTTTTGGCTCGGTTGGGATTTTTTGTTTCGACCTCAACGGCAAGCCGCTGTGGGAGCGCCAACTCGGGCGGCTCACGACCCGCCGGGGCTACGGCGAGGCGGTCACGCCGGTGCTCTACCAGGGGCGACTCCTGATCAATTGGGATCAGGAATTCAATTCGGCTCTCTATTGTTTGGATGCCAAAACGGGGGCGACCAAATGGAAGGCTGACCGCGATGAGATCACGACGTGGACCACGCCGTTTGTGACCGAATTCGAGGGGAAGACCCAAGTGATCCTCAACGGCACGCGCAGCATCCGCAGTCACGATTTGGAAACAGGCAAGGTTGTCTGGTCGTGCGCGGGTATGACCGAGAACGCGATCCCGGCGGCGCTGCGCCACAAAGACGCGGCGATCATCCTGAGCGGGTATCGGGGCAACAGCGGGGTCTCGGTGCCATTATCCTCGAAGGGTGACCTGGGCTTGGACGGCCCGGTCAATTGGCGCACGAAATCCGGCAACCCTTATGTCCCGTCGCCGGTGCTCGTGGGCGACGACCTGTATTTCACCAAGCATTTGGACAACGTGCTCACGGTGCGGGACGCCGCGACGGGAACGGCGATCGTAGACGGTGAACGCATCCCGGGGTTGGCGCAGCTTTACTCGTCGCCGATCTACGCCGGCGGGCGAGTTTACTTCACCGACCGCAACGGCGTGACCGCCGTGTTGAAGCCCGGTCCGAAGGTGGACGTGTTGGCGACAAATGCCCTGAAAGAAGGCGTGGATGCATCGCTGGTCGCGGTGGGTAGGCAGCTCTTCATCCGCAGCCAGAAGGCCCTGTATTGCATCGAGACGAAGGAGTGAGGCCGACCCGCTGTGCGCAATTCTAGCCCTGAATCGCCTGCAAGCAGGCTCCTACCTTCAGACGGATCAGTCGCATTTTGAACGCACGTTGGAATATAAGGCCCACCCCAACCTCGGACGAACCTCACGACAAAATCATGCGCACGACCTCCCCCGACCTCCCCACTGCGATCGACACCATGCACACTCACACACGTTTCCTCGCGGCGATGCTGGCCGCTCTCGTTGGAGGGGTGGCCTCGGCCCATGCCCAAGCCACCGCTCCGGCTACTCCCACCGCCGGTCAATCTGCGGTCGCACTGGAGAAATTTGAAATCAAGGGCGACCGCTTCGAATCCCGTAACGTGGATCAGCCCCGCTCGGAGAACGACATCACGCCCTACGTGGTCGTCGACCGCGAACTCATCGACCGCAGCGGCGCGATCTCGATGCAGGACTTCATCACGCAGCTCCCGCAGAATACCGCTAACGCCGTTTCGCCGAGTGGTATCGGCAACACCAACGCGAACGTAAGCGTGATTAATTCCCGCGGTCTCGGTGCCGCTGATACGCTCGTCCTCGTCAACGGCCGGCGCCTGCCCAGCGGGTCGGCGTCGTCCACCGCGTCCGGACAAGCCGACCTCAACACCATCCCCCTCGCGGCCGTCGAACGCATCGAGTTTCTGCCCAGCTCGGCGGGCGCGATTTACGGCGCCAACGCCACCGGCGGCGTGGTGAATATCATTTTGCGCAGCGATTACCGCGGCTTCGAGGTGTCCACCACCTATGGCAATCGCACGAGTTCGGGCGACGCGGCCCGGGTGGGGTTTTCGCTCGCGGGCGGCATGGTGTTCAACCAAGGCCGGACCCAGTTGATGATGTCGGCGAATTATTCGCACAACAACGGCATGTCCAACAACGAGGGCGGATTTTACGCCCGCATGCGGACGCGCGTGCTGGAGCGCAACCCCTCCCTCTTCACGGGGCTGGCGTTTCCGACCGTCGGCTCGAACCTCAACATCCAGCGCAACACCGGCGCCACCACGAACCTGCCGATCCTCAACGTGCCCTATGCGTCGGTCCCGCGCACGTCGAACGGTCTTCTGACCGCCTCGCAGCTCATTCCCTCGCTCGACAACGACGCCACGGAAGGTTGGGGCGCGCGCGGCGGCGGCGGCCAGAACTGGACGCGGCAGGAGCAGGGTATCCGCGCCCTCATGACCGAGTTGACGCACCGCTTCACGAAGGAGACGGAGGGGACGCTCCAGGTGAATCTGGCCGAAAACACGGCGTTCGTTCTGGACGGAGAGTTTCTCCAGTCTTCGGTGCCGGCCGCCAACCCCTACAATCCCTTCGGCACGGCGGCGCTCGGCACCGCCGGCGTGCCGGTGCTGATCACGACGCGCCTGCACGACACCGCCAACACCCCGCGTAACACCAAAACCCAAACCTGGAATGTGCTGACTTCGTTGAAGGGCCGGCTCCCCGGCGACTGGCGCTGGAACGGCGACGTTTCCTACGGCCACTCCACCCAGAGCCGCCGGTTGAACACGGTCGTGGCGTCGCGCGTGACCCAGGCCCTCGCCGGCACGCTGCCGGGATTCGTCGGCAAATTCTACAATCCCTTTATCGGCCCCGCCAGCGGTCTCACCAACGATCCGGCTCTCGTGGCCGAAATCAGCCGGATCAATGTGCAGGGTGCCAGCACCGCCATGTGGTCGAGCGCCCTGCGGGTCGCAGGACCGATCAAGTTTCTCCCGCTGGTCGAGCCGCAGCTCTCGGGCGGGGTCCAGTGGCGCACCGACTCAGCTTTCAACGGACTCAACGGCGACATCGTGGTCGGCACCAACAGCCCACCCACCGCGACTTCGACTCCCGATATCACGCGCGAGACCTACGCCGCCTATGTCGGCGCGACCGTCCCGCTGATCGACTCGAAACGTCCCAGTCCCTTCGCCAAGCGCCTCGAGCTCACGGGGTCGGTTCGCAACGAGCACCAGTCCGGCGAAGTCGATGGAGCCACGCGGGCTCGCCGAAAGGGATCCTACGCCAGCACCACCACCGCGACGGGCCTGCGGTTTGAGCCGATCACCGGCCTGACGTTTCGGGTGAGCTACGGCGAGGGCTTCACCCCGCCGTCGGTGGGCAGCATCGGTGCCGCCTTGCCCGGCGAACTTCCGCTCACCATCACGGACCCGCGTCGCGGCCAAGCTTACACCGTCGCCGACACCGTCACGGGCGGCAACCCGGGCTTAGCACCCGAAACTTCGGAGAGCTTCAACTATGGCGTCGTGTTCCAGCCGCGCTGGCTCACCGGCTTCCGGATCAGCGCGGATTTTTATCGCATCAAGAAGCAGGACCGCATCGTCAATTTGTCCACGACCACCCTGCTGGCGAACGAAGCGCTGATGCCCGCTGAGCGGATTACGCGAGCCGCACCGACCGCCGCCGACACGGCCGCCGGCCGTCCCGGCGTGATCACCTTCCTCGACCTCACGCCGATCAACTCCACCGAACTGCTGACTGAGGGCATGGACGTGAACGCGAGCTACCGGTTTGTGGTTGGTGAAAACCGTTTCGAGGTGAGTGCACTCGGCACCTTCGTGGACAAATACCGAACGCAGCTGGCCATCGGCCAACCCTCGCGCGAGGACGTCGGCTGGCCCTACCGGACGGCGAACGCCCCGCTGAAGCGCCGCGGCAACGCGCGCGTGTTCTGGAGCCGACAGGCTTTCACCGCCGGCGTGACTTGGCGCTATTTGGACTCCTACCGCATTACCACGTCCCCCGCCGTCGATCTCGTCAGCGGCGGCCGCGTGGCCAGCGCGTCGGAATTCGACGTTCAGGCGAGCTACAGTTTTTCGTCCCGCGGACGGTCCGGCGTGTTTCGCTGGCTGGATCGCACCAAGGTCACGATTGGCGCGAGCAACCTGCTTGATCGCGACGTGCCGTTTTACTTCACGGGCATCGCCAACACTGGGATCGCCGGGCTCTATTACAGCCCGCTCAGCGATCCAATTCAGCGCTTCGTCTACATGACGGTGAAGAAAAGTTTTTGAACGCCAAACCTCGACGCACGGCGAACCTTCGGCGTGAAAAGAAAATTCTGAGTCGGAGACGAACTTTCCCATGATCATCCACATGCTTTCCTCGTTTTCCGCTGTTTTTGGCCGGCGAAGAGCGCGGTGCTCGCAAGCCCCGAAGCAGGGGCGAAATTCGATAGCCCAGGGCAACGCCCTAGGATTCGGGTCCGAGGAATTGATTCGCGCTGAAGGGGCGACACCGACGCGCGAAGTATCGCCCCTTCAGGGCTTCGATCTCTCTCGATCAATTCCCCAGGGCGCTGCCCTGGGCTGTCTTCTTGCCGCCCCGTTGGGGCTCCGCATCCCGGTTGTCCTGTCAGCCGAAAACAGCAAGGGGCCGTTTTCCTTTTTCTCAGGTTCAACAGCTCGGCTCGTATTTCGGCGCGTGGCTTCGCTGATGCTCCTCATCACGGCGTGTCCGGTCTATTCGGCCGAGCCGCGCTCGTTTGATCGCGTGCAGTTGTTGGAAGAAAAGGGCGAGACCTCGGCCGGCGTAAGTCTCGGCGACATCGATCGCGACGGCGACCTCGACGTCATCCTCGCGCGCGGCCGCCACTGGCCGCTCGACAACCTCGTTTTGCGCAACGACGGCAAGGGGAACTTTACCACGGCGAAACTGCCGGCCGAGGCCGACCGCACCTACTCGGCGGCGTTGGCCGATCTGGATGGAGACGGATCGCTGGACTTGGTCGTCAGCAACGACCGGCCGGACAAGAAAGTGATCTACCTGAATGACGGCCGAGGAAATTACCGGACAGCCGGCACGTTTGGCCGCCCCGAATGGTCGACTCGTTACATCACCGTGGCCGACCTCAATGGCGATGGCCGCCCCGATATCATCGTGGCCAATCGATCGAGCAACCCGGCCAAGCCCGTGCCGTGCTTTGTTTGCCTTAATGATGGCAAGGGTGGGTTTCCGAACGAGACTCCGCTGCCGACGCAATCAGCGACGATCATCGTCGCGGCGGACTTGGATGGAGACGGGAAGATCGATTTGTTCGTGCCGCATCGGGACGGCGGGCAAAGCCTGATTTTTTGGAATGACGGAACGGGGAAATTTTCGGCGGCGCCGGTGCCGGTCGGACCCAAAGAATCCAATGTGAGGGCGGCGGTCGCGGCGGACATTGATGGCGACGGAACGGTGGATCTCGTCGTCGGCGATGCCAAGACTGGCATGTTTATCTACCGCGGGAAAAGCCAGCGCACGTTTGCAGAGCCCTTTGCGCTCGGCGACAAGTCGGGTGCGCCTTACTCGATTGGAGTTTTGGATCTGAACCGCGATGGGAAACTCGATCTCGTGGTGGGTCGGCAGGAAGCGCGCGGGACAATTTACTTCAACTCGAGCAGCGCGAAAAAATTGACCTTTGAGGAATCCGCGTGGAACGACGGGAAAGGTGCCGTTTACGGTTTGGCGCTCGGAGATCTCGATGGTGACGGATGGCCGGATATTGTGGCCGCGCGTTCGGAGGCACCCAACGGGATTTGGTTTAGTAGTGCGGCGGCGAAGAAATAGAACAGCAGGAAGCTCAGCGGCGTTGAAAGCGGGCCGGTGGGGGCGCGAGACCGCTCGTTAAGACGAGCGGCGACCACGGAAGGATTTGGTGGAGGGATTTAGCGCGGTGCGGGCGGAGGGGCGGTCGCGGTGCCGAGGGAGCGCATGACGGCGCGGTTGTTTTCGTTGAAGAGGTGGATACCGTCGGCGCCGGCGGCATACCAGCGGGTGGCGCGCTGCTGGTATTGGGCGAGCGAGAGGCTGTCGCGTTGGGGCGCGGCCATTTTCCCGGCCTTGATCAGTTTGTCTTCGGCGGCGGTGAGGTCGTGGCCGGAGACGATGCCTTCTTCGCCGAACAGCACGGCGCAACCGGTGCCGGCCTCGCGCGCGAGCTGCACGAAGGGCGCGAGATCGAACTCGTAGCCGCCGAGCGTGCGCTGGCCGACAACGAGGTAGTCGAGCAGGCCCTCTTTGAGCCAGGTGGCGAGGTCGCAGCCGAGGACGGCGTATTCGCGGTGGTCGATCCGGGCCGAGAGGCCGAGGCGGCGGCCGTGTTTCGCGCCGGCGGCGTCGAGGAGCTGGCGGGTGTCACGGAGGAAGGCGGTCATGAACTCGGCGCGAACCGGGCCCCAGCGGGGATCGGTGGCGGGGAGCGGGCGCGGGTCGACGCCGTGTTTTTCCCGGAAGGCGGCGACCATCGGTTCTTCGAAGCCGAAGAACGGCGGGTGGCGGAGGAAATCGAGATTGATACCGTCGATGGCGCGGGTGGCGGCGTCGCGGAGGAGGGCGAGTTTGAAGGCGCGGACTTCGGGGTAGGCGTAGGAGAGTTTGGTGCGGTCCTCGCCCTTGGGGCCGCGGACCCGGAACTCGGGATGCGCGCGCCAGAAGTCGCTGTTGAATTGGCGGGTGAGCGAATCGTCTTTGGGCGAAGCGGCGTAGTCGCCGTTCATGCGCATCGAGGCGTAGCAGAGCAGGCCGTTGGCGCGGCAGGCTTGGGCGACGACGGCGAGGGTGTCGGTGCCGGCGGCGGCGAGGCGGCGGAGGGTTTCGGCGGCGAGTTGATCGCCGCGGCGGCCGAAGTCGGTGACGCCGGTGCTGATGAGTTCGGCGGCGGGCGTGGGAAAATTCACGCGGCTGCCGGAGGTGATGCACCACTCGAAGACGGCGACGGAGGTGTCGGCGTAGCTGGCGACCTGGTGGCGAAGGTCGTCGGCGTTTTTGTAACGGCCGCTGAAGAAGGCGCTGAAGCCGTCGTCATTGACGATGACAAGCTTCGTGCCGTGGCGGGGAGGGGGGGCCTCGGCGGCGGGGAGTGCGGCGGCGAGGCCGAGGAGCAGCGTGACCGGGACGGCGAGGAAGCGCGTGCGAGTCGTGGGGCGAAGGTGGAGACGGAGGCGCATGGCGAAGACGGTGGAGGGAAAAGATGGCCGGTGGCGGGCGGGGTGACGGAGCGAAGGGGGCAGACGGCGAGGACGGCCAGGAGGCGCGGGATGCGGGGGCTTGGGGGAGTTGTGGGTGGCGGCGGGAGCGAGGGCAAGGGTGCGGCGGCGGAAGCCAGTGGGTCGAGCGCTGCCCAGTGCTGCGGGAACAGGCTCAACCCCACGGGCTGGAAAGCGCGTGCCACGGGGCAGCGGAAAAGGGAGATGCGCCCCCGTGGTGGGACTGCCAGGCGGGGTGGAAAATGGGACCGGATATCGTCGCGTTGACTCCCTCCGCCGGGCCGGTCGGTCAAGGCGTGCCCGCCTACGTTCACCGCGTGGGCACCGGGTCCGAAATCGAGGCCGCGATCGAAAGACTTCCGCTACCGGAGCCACGCGCACTCGCCGAAGGGGTGAACTCCTGGCTGGTGGAAGACACGCCGGAGGTGCTTTCGGCCCGCGATGCCGGCCTCCGTTCGCTGGAAACCGAGCCGACGGTTCCGTGGGAAGAGGTTCGCCGAAAGATCGCGGGCTGGGCGACCACGCAGGCCGCTCGGCGCAGGCGGATCGCGACCTGGAGGCATCGGGCGGTTTCTCGCGCAGAAGAACCAGGCGGCGGCGGCACGGGCGGGGCGAGCGCAGCCGGCGGCGCGGGACACGGGGGTTACGCGAGGAGATCGTGGAGGACGTTGCCGTGGACGTCGGTGAGGCGGAAGTTTCGACCGCCGGAGAGGTAGGTGAGGTTGGTGTGGTCGAGGCCGAGGAGGTGGAGGACCGTGGCCCAGAGGTCGTAGACGGTCGTGGGTTTGTCGACGACGTGGTAGCCGAGATCGTCGGTGGCGCCGTAGATCGTGCCGCCCTTCACGCCGCCGCCGGCGAGCCAGATGGAAAAACCGTAGGGGTTGTGGTCGCGGCCGTTGCTGCCCTGCGAGAACGGGGTGCGGCCGAATTCGCCGGCCCAGATCACGAGGGTTTCGTCGAGGAGGCCGCGCTGCTTGAGGTCGGTCATGAGTGCGGCGATGGGTTGGTCGACTTGATGGGCCATGGCGGCGTGGCCTTTTTGCAACTCGCCGTGTTGGTCCCAGGGATTCGCGGCGTTGCCGGCGCCGATTTTTTCGTTGATGCAGCTGAGCTCCACGAAGCGCACACCGCGCTCGATGAGGCGGCGGGCGAGGAGGCACTGGCGGGCGTAGGCGGCTTTTTGCGGGTGAGGGTCGTCGAGGCCGTAGAGGGTTTTGGTGGCGGGGGATTCACCGGAGAGATTTACGAGCTCGGGCACGGCGGACTGCATGCGGTAGGCGGTCTCGTAGTTGCGCACGGCGGCTTCGACCTGGGCATCGCCGGCGGCGCGGCCGAGAAATTCGGTGTCGGCCGCGCGCACGAAGTCGAGGCGGCCGCGCTGGACGGCGTCGCGTTCGCGGGGGCGGATGTTGGGGACGGCGTCGGCGGCGTCGGCGTTGAGGATCGAGGCCTGGTGTTGGGCGGGGAGATAGCCGTTGCTGAAGAGGCCGACGCCGCCGTGGGGCGCGATGGCGCCGCCGCTCTGCAGGACGACGAACCCCGGGAGATCGTGGTTGGAGGAACCGAGGCCGTAGTTGATCCAGGCGCCGGCGCTGGGATGACCCATGGTGGGAAAGCCGGTGTGGAAAAAATAGTTTCCCTGGGCGTGTTCGTTGACCTTGGACGTCATCGAACGGATGACGGCGAGGTCGTCGGCGCAGGCGGCGGCGATGTGGGGGAACATCGAGCTGATCGGGAGGCCGCTCGCGCCGTAGTTCCGAAACTCGAAGGGGCTCGGGAAAATCTGGCCGTTCTTGTTGAACATGGTGCGCTCGACCTTCACGGGCATCGGTTGACCGGCGAGTTTGGCGAGGAGCGGCTTGGGGTCGAAAGAGTCGAGGTGCGAGACGCCGCCCGACATGTAGAGGAAGATGACGTTTTTGGCGCGGGGTTTGAAATCGGGCGCGGGAGCGCGGAGGGCGGCGTAGCCCTTTTGGGCGAGCAGGCCGGTGAGCGCCATGTAGCCGAAACCGGTGGAACAACGGCGGAGCATGTCGCGGCGGGTCAGCAAGGGGTGCATGGAGGTGGCGGGGACGTGACGGGGCTAAGGAATGAAAATGAATTCTTTCAAATTGAAGAGGGCGTGCGCGAGGTCGGCCCACGGGGCGGCGGCCGCCGCCGATTGGCCGGCAGGCGTGGGCGAATCCGGCTCGGCGGCCCAGGCGACGAAGCGTTGGGAGCGTTCGAGCTCGGCGGCGGTGGGCGGGCGGGCGAGGGCCTGGAGAAACATGGCGCGGATGCGGGTGGGGGCGTCGGCGAGGTCGGGGTCTTGGGCGAGGCGGTGAGCCCAGTGTTCGGCGAGTTCGCGGACGAAGGGGTCGTTGAGCAACGTGAGGGACTGGCCGGGAACGTTGGTGACGTCGCGGCGGCCGGTGGGGCCGGAGGGCACGGGGGCGTCGAAGGCGGCGAGAAACGGGTCGAGGTCGTTGCGTTTGACGCGCAGGTAAACGCTGCGGCGCGGGGCGCGCCCCAGCACCGGCGGGCCGCCCATCGGGTCGAGTTTCAGATCGCCGGAGACGGCGAGGAGGGTGTCGCGGAGGGCCTCGGCCTCGAGGCGGCGCACCGAAGCGTGGGCGAGCAGGCGGTTGTCGGGATCGCGGTCGCGGGCGCCGGCCGGGGGCGTGCTGGCCAACTGCCAGGTCTCGGAGGTGACGAGGAAGCGGATGAGGGCTTTGATGGAGTAGCCGTGTTCGACGAACCACCCCGCGAGGAAATCGAGGAGTTCGGGGTGCGAAGGGGTTTCGCCCATGCGGCCGAAATTGTCGGGCGTGGCGACGAGGCCGCGGCCGAAGAGGTGGTGCCAGACGCGGTTCACGATGACGCGGGCGGTGAGGGGATTGTCGGGGCGGAGGATATCTTCGGCGAGGGCGCGGCGGCCGCTTTCGGTGGCGGTGTAGGGGGTCGCGTCGAAGGCTTCGAGGAAGCGGCGCGCGACGAGTTCGCCGGGTTGTTTATGGTTGCCGCGGTGGAAGAGCGGTTGATCGACGGCGCCGGTCTCGAGCACGCCGGGGGCGCGGGTGGGTTCGCGGAGGGCGGACTCGAGTGCGCGATAGGCGGTGAGCAGCGGCTGGGTCGTGGCGAGTTCAGCGGGGCGATTGCGGAGAAGTTCGGTGCGTAGGAGATGATCGAGGAAGAGGGCTTGGGCGTCGGTGGCGTGGCCGTCGCGCCACGCCTGCACGCTCGCCCGCGCGGCGGTGGCGTAGACGGTGGCGAGGTGGGCGCGGGTGGTGGGCGATTGGTCGGCGAGGGCCGAAAGGATGGGCCCGGTGAATTCCCCGTCGCCGGCGGGAGCGGGCTCGCCGGTCTTGGTCAGGGCGACGGCGGAGACGCCGAACCACGAGCGCGTGGCCTTCGGGTCAGCGAGCACAGGATGATCGGCGGCAGTGGTAAGCTCGATGTGGATTTGGTCGCCTTCCCAATATTCGAGCGGGAGCTTGATCCATTTTTGCTGCGGGCGGGCGAGTTTTTGGACCGGGTAGATCGTGCCGTCGCGCGGGTAATTCTGCACGACGAAGCGGGCGATGGCGGCGCCTTCGCCGGCGACGCGGAGCCAGAGGTCGTGTTTGTCCGCCAGCATGAATTTTGGTGACAGCAAGACGGCGCGGTCTTTGGACGAGAGCAGGTGGGAGTAGACGCCGGCGGGGTAAATGCCGGCGATGACGCGGTCGCCGTCGGGGGCGACGGCGAAGGCGCCGGCGGGGCTGACGGCGGTGGCGCCGTGGCCATCGCGCCGCCACGAGGCGAAGTCGGCGGCGCGGGTGAGATCCCAGTGCCGGGCGAAGGTGCGGTCGCGCTGGCGTTCGGCGGCGGCGGCTTGGGTGCGCCAGGCGGCGAGGGCGGCGGGCGGGGCGGGGGCGGCGGGGCTGGTCGGGCGCAGGAGCCAAAACGGATGGAGCAGGGCGGCGGGGTCTTTGGCGGCGGCGATGGCTTGGGTGAGCGCGGGGGAGGGGGCGGAGAGGGTGGCGGCGAGCGCGGCGGCGTCGACGAGCCAGGCGGCGGCGAGGGTCTGGCGGAGGGCGTCTTTGATGGGGCCGAGTTCGGCGCGGCGCGGGGGCGCGGCGGGATCGGGCGCATCGACGGCGACGGTGGCCGGAGCGGAGGAGGAGAAGATGCCATACCAGCCGGAGAAATCCTTTTGGCTGATCGGATCGAATTTGTGGTTGTGGCAGCGCGCGCAGCTGACGGTGAGGCCGAGAAAGGTTTTGGAGACGACGTTGATCTGGTCGTCGGTGAAACGCATTTTTTCCTCGAGCGCGTCGACGGGGGCGAAGCCGTGGAGGACCATGCGGAGGTGGCCGATGCCGAGGGCGGACTCGTTGAGGCCGAGGGCGGGGTTGAGGCGGGGCTTTTCGAGGAGGTCGCCGGCGAGGTGTTCGCGGACGAGTTGGTCGTAGGGGACGTCGGCGTTGAAGGCGCGGATGAGGTAGTCGCGGTAGCGCCACGCGTAGGGCACCGGTGCATCGCCTTCGCTGCCGTGGGAATCGGCGTAGCGCGTCCAATCCATCCAATGACGCGCCCAGCGTTCGCCGAAACGGGGCGACGCGAGGAACGCATCAACCGGGTAGGCGAAGGCGGCGGGGTGCGGGTCGGCGGTGAAGGCGGCGAGTTCGGCGGCGGTGGGCGGGAGGCCGCGGAGGGCGAAACTCAGGCGGCGCAGGAGGGTGGGGGCGTCGGCGCGCGGGGCGCGGGTGAGCTGGGCGGCGGCGAGGGGGCCGGCGAGCAAGCGGTCGACGGGGTGCGGGCTGGCGCCGGGTGCGGCGAGGCCGGGGAGCGCAGGTGTTTGGAGGGGACGGAAACTCCACCAGTTCTTGCGGCGCTGCAGGACGGCGTCCCAATCGGTCTCGGCGGCAACTTGCGCATCGCTCGGCGGCGTGTCGCGCGGATCGGGGGCGCCCATTTTGATCCAGCGCTCGAAATCGGCGATGACGGCGGGCTCCAGTTTTGCGCCGGCTTTCGGCATCATGAGGTCGTCGCTGGTGTGGCGCATCGCCTGAAGGAGGAGGCTGGCGGCGGGATCGCCGCGGACGATCGCGGGGCCGGAGTCGCCGCCGTCGAGGAGGGCTTGGCGGTGGTCGAGGGCGAGGCCGGCTTTGCGTTTCCCGCCGGTGCGATGGCACTCGTAGCAATCCTGGGCGAGGACGGGGCGGATTTTGGCTTCGAAAAATTCGAGGTCGGCGGCGGGCAGGGCGGCGTGGGCGGCGGGCAGGAGGGCGCCGGCGACGAGGATTCCGGCGAGGTGGAGCCGCGGGCGCGCGAAACGTGGGGGGTGGGGAGTCACGTGCGCGCAGCGTGGCGGGAGCGGGCGGGGCTGGGCAAGCGCGCGATGAGAGACGCGAAGAACTATGGCGGTGATTCGAGGGTGAGGCGGCGGTCTTGGCGGATGGTCCATTGGCGCCGGCGCGGGCCGTCGGTGAACAGGACGGAGAATTCGTAGCCGTTGGTGTCGGGGGACGGAGTGAAGCCGGGAGCGGTGGTGAGCGCGGCGGGGGTGGTGGGGGCGGACCAGTTGAGTTCGGTGAGTGAGGTGGCCCAGAGGCGGTGCGCGCGGTGGTAGTCGAGTTGGGCGTAGTAGAAATCGAGGGCGGTGGTGGGGGCCGCGGTGCCGGGGACCGGCGTGACGGCGACGGGCGTGGGGGCGGGTCGGCGGGTGAACTGGACGAGGCCCCACATTTCGGGGCGGTGCAGGTCGAGCACGCCCTGCGGGGACCAGACCCAGTTGTTCTCGGGAGTGTTCGGGATTTTTTCGTAGCGGCCGGTGGACGTGGTGAACTGCCACCGGACGCGGGAGAAGTTCATACGCCATGGGGTGCCCTCGGCGGGGGCGGTGCGGGGGCGCGCAGGCCGGCGGTTAACGGGGACGTGCCCGTGGGAGGGCGGCGAAACCGAGGAGGTGCGAACCGAGGCCCCAGACCTTCCCCGGGGGCGACCTCTGCAGAGCGGCGTCTCGGCCGGGTGTCGACAATAGAACCGGCGCAAAGCTTGCCTCGGGTATTTCACCGACTCACAACGCTCGGCCTGCCCGTGCGACTATGATTACCCCTCATGCTCCGATTCGACGTTTGATTTTCGCCGCGTTTTTGGTGGGCGGCATACTCCCGCTGGTGGCCGCCGATTGGCCGCAGTGGCGCGGCCCGCAACGCGACGGCGTCTGGCGCGAGACCGGCATCATCGAGAAGTTCCCCAGTGCGCAGTTGCAGCCCGTGTGGACCGCCGCCGTCGGCCCGGGCTACAGCGGCCCGACGGTGGCGGGAGATCGCGTTTACCTGACGGATCGCGTCAAGGCACCCGAGGAACAAGAGCGCGTGCTGTGTTTTGATCGCACCACCGGCCGGTTGCTTTGGACCCACAGCTACGCCTGCGTCTACCGCGACATCGACTATGCCCTCGGGCCGCGGGCGGCCGTGACCGTCGTCGACGGGCGGGCCTTCGCGTACGGTGCGATGGGCCACGCGCACGCGCTCGACGCGGCGACGGGCAAGGTGCTCTGGGCGCGCGATCTCGCGACCGAATACGGGGCGAAACTGAATGTCTGGGCGGTGTCCGGCGCGCCGCTCGTCGCGGGGGATCTCGTGATTTTTCAAGTCGGTGGTCCGCCCGATGCATGTGTGGTCGCCCTCGACGTGAAGACCGGCCGCGAGCGTTGGCGCGCGCTCGACGGACAACCGTCCTATTCCGCGCCGCGGCTGGTCCGGCTCGGTGAGCGCGAGGTCGTGCTCGCCTGGACCGGCGCTTGGATCGCCGCGCTCGATCCGGTCACGGGCAAGGTGTGGTGGAAGGAGCCTTACAAGCCGGTCAATATGATCCTCCATGTCGGCGATCCGGTGCTCGACGAGGCGGGGACGAAGCTTTTTCTCTCCGCGTTTTACGATGGGGCGCGCCTCTACCAACTGCCGCGGGACACCTCGCCGCCTACGTTACTCTGGCAGCGGAAGGGTGTGAACGAGCGCAAGACCGACGCCCTGCACAGCATCATCATGACCCCGTTTGTGCGCGACGGTTATGTCTACGGCATCGACAGCTACGGTGAGATGCGCTGCCTCAATCTGACGAACGGCGACCGCGTGTGGGAGGACACGACGCTGCTGGCCAACGGCCGCTGGGCCACCGCGTATTTTGTGCAACACGGCGACCGCACCTGGATCACGACGGAGAAAGGCGAGATCGTGATTGCGAAGCTGACGCCGGCGGGGTTCGAGCGGATCAGCAGTGCGCAGTTTCTCACGCCCGAGACGCCGCTGCGCAACCGCACGCATCCCATCGCCTGGTCGCACCCGGCCTACGCGCACCGGAGTCTCTTTGCGCGCAACGATTCCCAACTGGTGTGCATCTCGCTCGCGGCGTCCCCGTAGTTGCGGGAACGCCGGGCCAAATGGCCGCGGCGTTTTCCGGGCGGGCGGTGTGGCGGGATGGTGCGCCCCACGGTCCCGCAACCGGGCGGCCGCGGGGGAGAGGCGGGGCGGGCAGGCGGGCAGGCGGGCGGCAAAGGGCACAGGCGCCGGTGGAAAAAAGAGCGCGAGCGGGCGGCGGGCGGGGACGATCCCGCGCGCGCGCACGATGGGACGCGCGAAGAGCTACGGCGGCGTTTCGAGGGTGAGGCGGCGGTCTTGACGGATGGTCCATTGGCGCCGGCGGGGGCCGTCGGTGAACAGGACGGAGAATTCGTAGCCGGTGGCGGCGGGGGACGGAGTGAAGACGGGAGCGGTGGTGAGCGCGGCGGGGGTGGTGGGGTCGGACCAGTTGAGTTCGGTGAGTGCGGTGGCCCAGAGGCGGTGGGTGCGGTGGTAGTCGAGTTGGGCGTAGTAGAAATCGAGGGCGGTGGTGCGGGCGGCGAGGCCGGGGACGGGGGTGACGGCGACGGGCGCGGGGGGCGGGTCGGCAGGTGAACTGGACGAGGCCCGACATTTCGGGGCGGTGCAGGTCGATCACGCCCTGCGGCGACCAGACCCAGTTGTCCTCGGGGGTCTGCGGGATTTTTTCGTAGCGGCCGGCGGGCGTGGTGATCGGCCACTCGACGCGGGAGAAATTCAGGCGCCCCTGGGTGCCTTCGGCGGGGGCGCGCGGCGCGACGGTGGCCGGGCTCGCGGGGGCGGCGGGTTTGGCGGGCGGCGCGAACGCGGACCACGGGAAGGCGATTTCGAGGGTCCAGCCGGTGTCGGTGTCGCGCGGATCGTTGAGGGTGCCGCGGAGGTGGACGGCGGATTTGAGGCCGGGAATGGCCCAGGCGTTGTCGGCTTTGGCGCCGTTCAGGTAGGGCTTGGGGAGAAAGAGGTCCCAGCCGGTGTTGCGGGCGTTGAGTTCGAATTCGTCGTAGGCGTGGGTGTCGCCGTCGGGTCGAGGAAGACTTCGAAATCGGGGTCCTGGAAAATCACGGCGTCGTGCTGCGTGAGCTTGACCCAGAGGTGGGGCTCGGTGAGTTCGGCGGCGATGGAGAGAGAGGTGTCGTCCCAGAGGATTTTGGCGCGGGTGCGGAAGCGGGGCGTGGGTTTCAGGGTGCCCTCGATGTCGACGAAGTCGGCGGTCCACGGGGCGGTGGCCCAGGCGGGATCGTCGAGGCGGCCGTCGATGGTGAGGGGCGTGGCGGGGCCGGTGTGGCGGGCGACGGAGGTGAGCGGGACGAGCGGCGCCATGCGTTCGCGCCAGGCGGGGAGACGCGGGGCGGCGGCGGCGGGGGCCGACGCGGTGAAAGTGAAAGTGAGCGGGAAAGTGAAGGTAAGGACGAGCAGGCGGAGGACGGCTGCGCCAAAACGAACGGCGGAATTTCTAACGATGGATTTCAGGGATGAACACGGAGAGCGGAGGGGCGATTTAGGGTAGGGCGGTGCGGAGGAAGCGGAGGAAGTTTTCGCTGAGGATGCCGGTGATATCGGTCTCCGTGTAGCCGCGGGCACGGAGGAGGGCGGGGAGTTTTTGGAGGTCGGCGATCGAATCGAGGTCGAGCGGGGTTTGCTCGGTGCCGAAGGCGCCGTCGAGGTCGCTGCCGAGGCCGACGGAGCGGGCGTGGCCGACGAGTTGGCAGTAGTGATCGAGGTGATCGACGAGGGTGGTGAGGTGGAGCTGCGTGGACAGCGGGGTGGTTTGGCCGCGGGTCCAGTTGGGCACCATCATCCAGGCGTCGAGGCAGACGCCGACGACGGCGCCGCGGGCGGCGAGGGCGCGGAACTGGTCGTCGGCGAGCTGCCGTTGGTGCGGGACGAGCGTACGGGAATTGTGGTGACTGGCCCAGATCGGGCCGCGGTAGCGGTCGAGGGCTTGCCAGAAGCAGTCGTCGCTGAGGTGGGTGACGTCGAGGATCAGGCCGAGGTCGTCGGCGGCGCGGAGGAGATCGAGGCCGCGCGCGGGGAACGGGCCGGTGGAGCTGGTGCCCTGCGCGTAGACGCCGGGGCCGTAGTGGGCGGGGCCGAGGGCGCGGAGGCCGTCGGCGTGGGCGCGGGCGAGATGGGCGGGCGTGATGAGGGAGTCGGCGCCTTCGAGGCTGCGGAGGTAGCCGAGGGGGAGGGCGGCGGGGGCGGAGGGATCGGCGGAGGCGAGGGCGGGCGCCCAACTGGCGAGGTGCGCGGCGAGTTCGGCGCGGGTGCGGAGGGGGACCATCTCGCCGGCTTCTTCCATGGCGCGATACCAAGCGAGTTGGGCCTGGGTCATGGCCCAGGCTTGGGCGGGGGAGCGCCAGCCGAAGACGGGGCTGTAGGCGTCGTGTTCGAGGCGGGCAAGTTGAGTGGCGACGCAGACGGCGACGCGGCCGCGGCGGAGTTCGGGGAGGGAAACGGTGCCGTGGCCGCGGTCGGGTTTGTCGCGGAGGTGGGCCTCGCGTTGACGGATCTCGGCGAGGGGACGCGTGAGGTCGCGGTTCCACTCGAGGGCGTTGAGTGCGAGGTCGAGGTGGGCGTCGAAGATTAGAGGCGGGGGCATGGCGGGGAAGACGGGGAGAAAGAGGGACGGAGAGAGGGGGGGCCGGAGAAGTGCCCACGAAACACACGAACTACACGAAAAACAGCGGGTGGAAAAAGGGCGACGAGGAGGAGATGGCCGCAAAGAGGCGCCGGAGGCGCAAAAAACCGACGGAGGGCTTCAGAGGGCCAGGCTGAGCAGGAGGGTGAGGGCGAGGCCGGTGAGGCTCGCGATGGTGGTGGCGACCGTCCACGTGCGGAGGGTTTGGCCGACGGTGAGGCCGAGGCAGTCTTTTACGATCCAGAAGCCGCCGTCGTTGAGGTGCGAGGCGACGAGCGAACCGAAGCCGAGGGAGACGACGAGGAGTTCGCGGTTGAGGCCGGGTTGGGTGGCGAGGAGCGGCGCGAGGAGGCCGGCGGCGGTGGTGATCGCGACCGTGGCAGAACCGGTGGCGATACGGATGAAGGCGGCGATGAGCCAACCGTAGACGAGGGGAGTAAGGTGGAGCTGGCCGGCGAGGTTGCCGAGGGCTGAGGCGACGCCGGCTTCGCGGAGGACGCGGGCAAAGCCGCCGCCGGCGCCGACGACGAGGAGCGTCAGGCCGATGCTCGCGACGCTTTGCTCGGTGAAGCCGAGGAGTTGGGGGCGGGTGAAGCGGGCGGCGCGGCCGAAGATCGCAAAGGCGGCGAAGAGCGCGAGGGTGAGCGCGGTGACGGGATGGCCGAGGGTCGCGAGGGCGGCGCGGGCGGGGTGGCCCGCGGGGAGGGTCAGCTCGGCGGCGGAGGCGAGCAGCATGAGCGCGATGGGGAGCGCGACGACGAAGGCGGTGCCGGCGAAACCGGGACGCGGGCGGGTGGCGGTTTCGGTGGAGGCGAGCGGCGGGGTGGCGACCGATAGGCGCGGGGCGACCCAGCGGGCGAGCACCGGGCCACCGAGCAGGGCGGCGGGGAGGCCGAGCAGGAGCGAGTAAGCGAGGACGAGACCGGTGTTGGCGCCGAGGGCGTCGAGCGCGACGACCGGTCCGGGATGCGGCGGGGTGAGGCAGTGCATCGTGCCGAGCACGGCGATGAGCGGGAGGGCGAGCGCGAGAAACGGGCGGCGCGTGGCGTGCGTGAGCGAGATGAGGACGGGCAGGAGCAGGAGCAGGCCGACGGTGAACCAGGTGACGAGGCCGACGATCACCGCGAGGGTGATGATGCACCAGACGGCGCGCGAGGGGCCGAAGAAGGCGCTGAAGCGTGCGGCGAGGACGGCGGCGCCGCCGGATTCGGCGAGGAGTTTGCCGAGCATCGCACCGAGGGCGATCACGGCAGCGATGCCGCCGAGGGTGGCGCCGAGACCGTCTTGGAAGGCTTTGAGCGCGACGAGCGGGGCGAGGCCGGCGCCGAGGCCGACGACGAGCGCGGCGATCAGGAGGGCGAGGAAGGCGTTGAGTTTTCGCCAGGTGACCAGCGCGACGAGGAGGGCGATGGCGGCGAGGGCGAGGAGCAGGAGCGAGACGGGCGAGAGGGTTGCGGGGGTGGGCATCCGGGGGCGGGGGCTGGGAGAAGAAAACGGGCGGCGGGGGGAACCGCTAATCTGCGCTGATTTTTCGGAGGGGGAGGGCGCGGTGGGAGTGTGCGGGCCTCGCCGGATCGGCGCGGCGCGGACGAGTGTCGGGGCGACGGGGGATTTTTAGAGCGTGAGGCGGCGGGCGCGGGCGGTGACCGTCCACTCTGCGCTGATACGGCCGGCGCGGACGACGTGGACGCGGTCGTGGAGGGCGACGGTGGGGCAGATGTGCCAGGGGAGCGCGTAGAGGGCGGTGCCGACGGGGAAATCGGCGGCGCGGGCGGTCTCGATCACGAGGTGTTCCTCGCTGTGCGTGACGGCGCGGGCATCGGGGAGCGCGGGAAAGAGTGCGCGCGGGTGAGGCATTTCGCTGGCGACGGATTTGTGGCCGAGGTCGAGGCAGAGGCGGTTCGCGCCGGGCCGGCTGATGACGCGGGTGAGGAGGACGGCAGCGGGGAGGAAATCGAGATCGGGGATTTGGGTGGAGTAGTTCGCATCCCAGAGGACGCAGGTGCCGGGGCTGCACTCGAGGGTGGCGTCGTGCGTGGTGCGCGGGGCATGCACGGCGAAGGTGGGGGTGCCGCCGGAGACGAGGCGCGGGACGGGGAGCGATTGCGCGAGGAGGGCGGCGCGAAAGGCTTCGATGCGGGCGATGCCGTCGGCCGCGGCGGCGATGCGCTCGGCGAGGATGGAGTGGCGGAGGTGGCCGTCGTAGGCGTGGAGTCCGCCGGCGCGGAGGCCGGGCGTGGTGGCGAGCGTGCGATAGAGGGCGGCGGCGGCGGGGCCGGGGACGATGCCGGTGCGGGCCATGCCGACGTCGAGGTCGAGGAGAATTTCGATGGTGGTGCCGGCGGCTTGGGCGGCCGCGGCGAGGGCGGCGAGGGCGCCGGGGTCGTCGGCCAGGGTGGAGAACGAGACGGTGGGGAACGTGCGCTGGAGCGCGACGAAGCGCGGGACGTTGGGGCCGACGAGTTGGGCGGCGACGAGGATGTCGGTGGCGCCGGCGCGGGCGGCCATCTCGGCCTCGGCGATCGTGGCGCACTTGGCTTTGGTGATGCCGAGGGAGACTTGGAGCGCGATGACTTGCGGGAGCTTGTGGGTCTTGAGGTGCGGGCGCAGGCGGGAGGGATCGCCGACGCGGGCGATCATGCGGCGGAGGTTTTCCTCAATGCGGTCGGGGTAGACGAGGAGGGAGGGTGACGGTGCGACGGAGTCGTCGGTGAGGAGCATCCAGGAGGGGGTCATGGGCAATGGGACAGCGGCGGAAGGAGAGGCCGGGAGATTTTAGGATTTTGGGGTAGGAAGATTTTTGGGAGAGGAAGATTTCGGAAAGGGGCGGCGCAGATTTTCTCTCAGCTCCGAGCGCCTGGCTCTCAGCCAGCCACTTCGAAGATGGCTTCGATCTCGACGGCGATGTTGCCGGGGAGGGGGCCCATGCCGACGGCGCTGCGGGCGCCGATGCCGAGGTCGTGGCCCCAGATTTCGGCGAAGAGTTCGGAGCAGCCGTTGATGACTTTCGGGTGATCGTAGAAATCGGGCGCGGAGTTGACCATGCCGAGGAGTTTGATGACGCGGTGGACGCGATCGAGTGAGCCGAAGTGGGCGCGGAGGTTCGCGAGGATAGCGAGACCGACCTGGCGGGCGGCGGCATGGCCGGCGGCGAGATCGAGGTCGGCGCCGACGCGGCCGGTGATGAGCGAGCCGTCGGTGCGGACGGGGCCGTGGCCGGAGACGTAGGCGAGGCCCTGGACGACGACGACGGGGCGGTAGACGGCGACGGGTCTGGGCGCGGGCGGGAGGACGAGGGCGAGGCGGGCGAGATTTTGTTCGGGGGTCATGCGGGGGGAACGAAGGGCGGGCGGGGAAGCATGGGGGAGAGCAGATGCGGTGGGATGCGCGTGGGGCGGTCGGACCGCACCGGAAGCGGTGCGGCGACGGAGGCGAGCAGTAGGCGGTGGGTCAAAGACAGCGTCATCCGGCGATCACCCTCAATAAGCGGCGCGCGCGAAAAACAGCGCAAGGTCGATCCAGAATAAGCCGGACTTTTCGCAGGCTCGATCACCCCACGGACGCCCCACGCACCAACGAGGATCCTACCGTTGCGGTGGGCCGAAATTGCGAAGTGGGCCATGAGCCGCGCGACGACCGTGTAGATGATGACGCCGAGAGACCGCTTTTCGGGAGAGTCGGCAGCACGGATGGCGAGCGGGCAGGAAATCACCGGGCCCAAAATGAGAAGGGTTCGGGCTGGGTCGTTCATCCGGCGTCCGATGCCCGGGTGAATGCGCGGACCGCGCCGGCTCCGGTGCGCCTACGGTCCACGGGGTGGGGCGGTGGTGGTTAAAACGTGCCCTTGAGGCCGAGCGTCCAGAGGGAGCCGTAGCGCTCTTGGAAGCGGAGGGTGGCGTGTTGCGGAGTCGTCGGGCCGACGGTGATGCCGCGGTCGGGGATGTCGCGGACGTTGCGGAGATTGGCGAAGAGGGCGAGGCGGCGGGTGAGGGAGTATTCGCCGAGGAGGTCGAGCTTGGTGAAGCCGGGCGTGTAGTTGTAGGTCTCGGGACCGATGCTCGCGCCGGTGACGGGGCCGCGGTTCTGGTCGTCGCGCCACGTCCAATTGAGGCGCACGTTGTAGCGCGGGCGGGTGAAGCTCAGGCCCCAGGCGGCGCTGCGGGGGATCTCGTTGAAGCCGGTGCTGCCGAGGAAGCCCTTGGCGGCGTTGGTGCGTTCGAGGCTGCCGTTGGCGAAAACCTGGAAGCCGCGCGCCCACGGCGGGAGGAAGGTGAGGGCTTGGCGGTAGCTGAAATCGAGGCCCTCCATGCGGAGGGTGCCGGGGACGTTGCGCTGGGTGCTGACGTCGTAGCCGGCGAACTCGCCGGCATCGAGGCCGTAGAGGGCGAGGAATTCGGGGGTGGCGGTGAAGATGGTGGCGCCGAAGAAATTTTGGAAATGGCGGCGAAACGCGCCGAAGGAGATCTGGCCGACGCCGGCGAAATAATATTCGGCGCGGACCTTCACCGTGTTGGCGGTCCAGGGTTTGATGGCGGCGTTGTTAACGATGATGCGGTTGGAGGCGGAGGGCGGGTTGTCGGTATTGGGGAGGGTGAGGCCGCCGGCGTATTGGCTGAAATCGGGCGGCCCAATGCTGGTGGAGACGGCGGCGCGGAGGAGGAGGTTTTCGCGGAGGTGATAGGTGGCGTTGAGCGAAGGGAAGAGGCGGAGGTATTGTTTGTCGACGTGGGTGGCGCGTTCGAGGTAGGTGAGTTTCGAAGTCTCGAGCGCGTTGGTGGTGATGGGCAGGACGGCGCCGGCGGCGTTGCGGAGCGGCCGGCCCTGGGCGTCGCGCTGGACATTGAGGCTCAGATCGGTGAGCGGACCCTCGGCGGTGACGTCGGTCTGCTCGACGCGGACGCCGCCGACGAGAAGGAGACGGCGGTCGAGGAGGGCGACGTCGCCGCGGAGATAGGAGGCGGAGACGGACTCCTGGGCGCGGATGGAATTGGTGACGTGGGAGCGGTGGAGGCCGTTTTCATCGAGGGTGAATTCGGTGGGGTGGGTGCGCCAGTAGGCGAAGACCTCTTGGGAATCGGGATATTGGATGCGCGGGAAACCGTAGGGGGCGGAGCGCGTGGAGAAGAGCGGGTCGAGAAAGGGGAGGGCGGAGCCGTTGGTGAGATTGCCGCGGCCGTCGCGACCGACATAGGTGTAGGTGGAGGTCGAGGTGCGTTTGTCGCGCGAGGTTTGGCGAAAATCGAGGCCGGTGCGGAGGGTGACGGGCACGTGCCAAAGGAAGTCGCGGCGGGCGTTGGCGGTGGCCGTGAAGTTGATGTCGGAGGCGCGCTGCGGGGTGGACGTGAGGGTGTTGAGCGCGTAGTTTTCGAGGCGGTAGGGGTCGAGGGGCCGGCCGGTGGTGTTGTCGGTGACGGTGATCGTGCCGGGGCGGAGGAGGCCGATGTCGGCAAAGCCGATGGTGACGCCGGTGCGGCGGGAGGAGACGGAGAGGAAGCGCTCCTTGTCCATGTCGCGGATGGCGTTTTTGCCGTAGGCGCGACCGGTGGCGAAATCGAATTTCCAAAGCGGCCCCTCGTGGCGCCAGGTGAGCGTGGGAAGATAGGTGCGATTTTCGCGGACGCGGTTGTTGCCGTTGTTGAGGGTGAGCTGGCCGACGCCGGCGACGCCCTGCACGGACGTCGGCGAGAGGGAGGAGGCGACGATCTGGTTGGGGGCGAAGGCGAGGTTGCGGCTGGAGATCCAGCCGTCGAACGAGGAATACTGATACGAGACGGCGAGGCGGTCGCGGGCGGAAAGGCGGAAGTCGAGCGTGAGGCCGAGGGAATCGCGGTCGGACTCCTTGGGGCCGTCCTGCAGGGTGAACTGCGAGAGGTAGGGGCGATCGGGCGTGGTGGCGGGAAACGCGGTGCCGGCGGTGGCGGTGGAGGCGCCGCGCCAGACGTTGGTGGCGCGGTCCTGACTGGAGTATTGCGTGGAGGCGCCGGCGGAGAGCGTGAACCCGAAATTTTTGTTCACCGGGACGATCCAGGAGAAATCGGCGCCGGGCCAGACCTTGCGGCGGGGATCGCGATACATGGCGGCGCCTCGTTCGAGACTGCGATGGTCGTCGCGCATCATGAGGTAGACGCTGCCATTGAAGACGGGGCGCGAGCGCTCAAACGAGCTGCGGGGGACGAGGTTGACGGCGCCGGCGAGGGCCTTGCCGGGCGTGTCGGGCGTGGGCGAGTGGGAAACCTCGATGCGGGCGATGTTGTTGAGGTTGAAGAAGCCGACTTCGACGCCGCGGCTGGTGTTGTTGTCGCCGGGCGAGGAGAGGCTGATGCCGCCGAGGGTGACGGGCGTGTTGGCGGCGGGGGCGCCTTCGATGGAAATGTAACGGCCGTCGCCGCCGGACATGTCGACGGTGACGCCGGGGAGGTATTTGAGGAACTCGGTGACATTGCCCTCGGCGATGGCGCCGAATTCGTCGGTGGAGACGACGGTTTTGATGTTGGCGGCGAAGCGCTGTTCGTTGATGGCGATGGCGGCACCTTCCATCTCCTTCGAGGTGGAGACGGTGAATTTCTCCAGTTGGACGGTTTCGTCGGGGCGGGCCGGCGGACGAGCAACGGAGGTGAGTGCGAGGTCGTGCACCGTGGTCTGGGCGGCGGTGACGCGCACGGTCGCGGTCTGGGGCGCCGAGCCGGTGTAGAACACGCGCACGCGGACTTCGCCGGCGGGGACGGGGGACAGAAGGTAGGCGCCGTCGGCATCGGAGAAGGTTTCGAGGGCGGTGCCTTCGAGGGTGAGCCGCGCGCCTCCGAGATAGGCGCCGCTGGCGGGATTAAGCACGCGGCCGGCGATGGCGCCGGTGGCGGGCTGGGCGAAGAGGTGCAGCTGGGTGCCGAGCCAAAGGGCGGCGAAGGCGAGCAGGGCGGTGGGACGGCGGAGGACGGAGGGGAGCAGGTGCATGGCGGAGAGGGTGCGCAGGGGTGCGGGCGAGGCCGGCGGGCGGTGGGCCACCAGCACCCGTTTTTTCGCGCGGAAGGTCGAGCCTGAATCCGGGGCGGCCGGCGGCCGACGCGGTGGCGGCGCCGGGGCGCGGTGCCCGGGGCGTTACGGCGCGAACGTCTTTTTCAGATACGCGAGGCTCTGCGTGGCGATGGCCTCGGGGCCTTCCTCGAAGGTGAACACTTCGACCGACACGACCCCGTCGTAGGCGACGTCGCGCAGGGCGGCGGCGATGGGGTGGAAATCGACGGCGCCGAAGCCGGGGCCTTTGAGGTTGGCGTCGTTGGCGTGGACGTAGGCGAAGTGGCCGCGCGATTCGCGGATGATCTGCGGGACCGGTTTCGCTTCGGAGGACATGGCTTTGACGTCGAGGATGACGCTCATCGCCGGGCTGCCGAACTGCCGGGCAAACGCGATGGCTTCGGCGGCGGTGTTGATGAAGTTCGTCTCACTCGGGGCGAGGGGCTCGAAGCAGATCGTCACGCCGCGGTCGGCCGCGCGGGCGACGGCGGGGCGGAACACCTCCGTGGCCCAGGCCCACGCCTGGGCGTGCGACACACCTGCGGTGAGGCTGCGCTGTTTCGGCGAACCGACGACGATCGTTTGGCCGCCGAGGTCGGCGCAGAAATCGGCGAGGGCGACGAAGTAGTCGGCGGTGCGCCCGCGGACGGCGGCGTCGGGCTGGGTGAGGTGCAGGCCGTCGGCCTGCACGAGGACCCAGTGGATGCCGGAAATTTCCAGGCCGATCCGGGCGGCGGTGTCGCGGATGGCGCGGCGTTCCGCGGGCGGGATGGCCGTGACGTATTTATGGGAGGTGCCGGGAAGGAGGGTGAACGGGGCGAGCTCGATGCAGTCGTAGCCGGCGGTTTTCGCGTAGGTCATGGCGTCGGCGAGGGACCAGTTTTGGAAAATCTCGTTGCAGATACCGAATTTCATGGGGCGAGGCTGGCTGAGCGCGGGAGAATTTGAAGCCGGATATGCGGCGAACGGAAAAATTCGGTTTGCGGTAGGCCGAAGGGGAAAGGAGTTTGGCGGCTCATTTATGGCCACACCACTCGTTGGGATCATCATGGGCAGCACGTCGGATTGGGAGACCATGCAGCACGCGGCGGCGCATTTGGAGTTGCTGGGGGTGCCGTATGAGAAGCGCGTGGTGTCGGCGCACCGCACGCCGAAGCTGATGGTGAGCTACGCCGAGAGCGCGGCAAAACGCGGGCTGAAAGTGATCATCGCGGGGGCGGGCGGCGCGGCGCATTTGCCGGGTATGACGGCGGCGATGACGAGTCTGCCGGTGCTCGGCGTGCCGGTGGAGTCGCACGCGTTGAAGGGTTTGGATTCGCTGCTCTCCATCGTGCAGATGCCGGGGGGAGTGCCGACGGCGACGTTTGCGATCGGGAAGGCGGGGGCGATCAACGCGGCGCTGTTCGCGGCGTCGATCGTGGCGTTGGCGGACGCGGGTGTCGCGAAGGCGTGGAAACAGTTTCGGGCCGCGCAGACGGCGAAGGTGATGAAGGCGCGTTTGCCGGAGGGCGGCGCAAGCTAAGGATTGAGCGGCCAGAGCCGAGCGCCCGAAGGGGCGAACGGGTGTGGTCGTGCTTCGCGCCAGACTCCCAGCTCCAAGCTCCAAGCGCCAGACTCCAGGCTCCCGGCTCTCCCTTTTTTATGATTCTTCCCGGAAAAACCATCGGTGTGCTCGGCGGCGGACAGCTCGGACGGATGTTCGCGCAGGCGGCCCAGACGATGGGTTATCGCGTGCACGTGTTCGAGCCGGCAGGCCCGTGTCCGGCGGGAGCGGTGGCCAACAAGGAGGTCAACGCGAGCTACGAGGACGTGGCGGCGCTGACGGCGTTTGGGCGCGAGTGCGCGGTGGTGACGTATGAGTTTGAAAACATCCCGAGCGGGGCGCTGGAGGCGATCGCGCCGTTCGTGGCGCTGCACCCGCGGGCGGAGGTCTTGCACACGACGCAGAACCGGCAGCGCGAGAAGGCGTGGTTGCGGGCGAACGGGTTTCCGCATGCGCGCTATGCCGAGGCGCTGGACGGCGACATCGCGGCGGCGGTGGCGGAGACGGGGTTGCCGTGTGTGGTGAAGACGGCGGATTTTGGCTACGACGGAAAAGGACAGATGAAGCTTGCGACGGGGGAGGACGTGGAGCGGGCGGGGGCGATCTTTCGCGGGCGGCGCTGCGTGGTGGAGCGGTGGGTGGAGTTTGCGCTGGAGATATCGGTGATCGTCGCGCGGAGCACGACGGGCGAGACGAAGACGTTTCCCGTGGCGGAGAATATTCACACGCGGCACATCCTGGATTTTTCCATCGTGCCGGCGCGCGTCAGTGCGGGCGTGGCGGCCGAGGCGGAGCGATTGGCGACGGCGATCGCGGAAAAGATCGGCGTGGTCGGCCTGTTGGCGGTGGAGATGTTTGTGACGGCGGCTGGCGAGGTGATCGTGAACGAGCTCGCACCGCGTCCGCACAATAGCGGGCACTGGTCGCTCGAGGGGTGCGAGACGAGCCAGTTTGAGCAGCACGTGCGCGCCGTGTGCGGACTGCCGCTCGGCAGCGTGGCGGTGCGCGAGCCGACGGTGATGGTCAATATCCTCGGGGACGCGTGGTTCGCGGGCGAGGGAGCCGCGGTAGCGGGCGTGAGCGGTGAGCCGCGTGAGCCGAACTGGGCGGCGGTGTGGCGTGAGCCGCGCGCGAAGCTGCATCTTTACGGAAAGGCCGAGCCGCGGCGGGCGCGCAAGATGGGGCATTTCACGGTGCGGGCGGCCGACGTGGCGACGGCGCTGGCCCAGGCGCGAGAGCTGAAGGCGAAGTTGTGAGGCGGCTGCGGTGTTACCCGCAGGCCGGGGGGAGCAGAGGTGGCTCGCTGGTGGTCCGGAGCGGGTCAATCACGGGCGCGACGCCCGGGCCACATCCTCGGGTGTGTCGAGATCGACGGCCAACTCGGGCAGGGCGACGGAGGCGACGCGTGCCGGGTCGCCATTGAGGAGCGTGCGTGCGCCTTCTTCGCCGGTGAGGTGGGTGAGGGTTTCGAAATGTTCGCGGAGAAACAAAGCCGGTGCGCCGTTGCGTCCGTGGTAGTGAGCGGCGGCGATGCTGCGGCCGGACGTGCGTTGGGCGGCGACCAGGTGCGCGATGACTTCGGGGGAAAAGGCGGGTTGGTCGCAGAGGGCGATGAGGGCGCCGTCGAGGGCGCGTGAAAATTGGCGGAGCGTGGTGACGCCGGCGCGGATCGACGCGGCCATGCCCTCGGCCCAGGCGGGGCTGTCGGCGATGAGCACCGGCAGGCGGGCGAGGACGGGGCGGATTTTTTCGGCGTGGGCGCCGAGCACGACGACGACGGGCCAGGCGGGGGAGGCGAGGGCGGCGGCGACGGCGCGGACGACGAGGGGACGGCCGTCGAGTTCGAGGAGCTGTTTGGGCGTGCCCATGCGCGTCGACGCGCCCGCGGCGAGGATGACGGCGCCGAAGCGGAAAGGCGGAGTGGCGGCAGCGGGCTCAGTCATGGATCGGGCGGGTGCGTTCGCGCAAGGGGCGGGCGTCGCGGCCGGAAAGGGTGGCTTGCATCTCGGCCAGAATGGCGAGGGCGACTTGTTCGGGTGAGTCGGCGCCGAGGTCGAGGCCGACGGGCGCGTGGAGCCGGGCGCGGAGTTCGGGCGTGAGGGCGAGGCCGTCCCGGGCGAGGTCGGCGAGGATGCGTTCGGCGCGTTTTTTCGGACCGAGGAGGCCGAGGTAGGCGAGCGGCCGAGGCAGAAGCGCGCGGAGCAGCGGCACGTCGTGGACGTAATGATGGGTCATCACCACGGCGAGGGTGGCGGCGTCGGGGGCCACGCGGCCGACGAGGTCGCCCGCGGGGGCGGCGATCACAGTTTGGACGGTCGGGAAGCGCTCCACCGTAGCAAACGCCGCGCGAGGATCGGCGACTGTGACGTGCCAGCCCAATTCGTGCGCGAGGCGGGCGAGGGGTTGGGCATCGTCGCCGGCCCCGAAGATCACGAGAGCGGTCGGCGGGCGGATCAGGTCAATGAACACGCCGGCGTCGGTGGTGGCCGGGCCGGTGGCGAGACGGGTGCCCAGTTGGGCGGGGTCCGCGGCGGTATGCACGACGGCGAGCGGCGTAGAGCGGCGGGCGGCAAAGTTTTCCGCAAGGGCGACCGCCCAGGCGGGACGCGGCGGCAGTGTTTCGAGCACGACCCGCACGACCCCGTGGCAACCGAGGCCGACGCCCCAGACGAGGTCGTTTTCCGAGGTTGTGTCATAAACCACGGTTTCGGCGAGGCCCGTGGCGAGCACGCGGCGGGCGCGGACGAGCACGTCTTCCTCCAAGCAACCTCCGCTGATGGACCCGAGGCGTTGACCGTCTGCGGTCAGGAGCAGACGGGCGCCGGGCCGACGGTAGGAAGAGCCCTCGACGGTGGCCAGGGTGGCGAGCACGGAGTGCCCGGCGGCGGGTGCGAGCAGGGCGCGGACGATGGCCGGAAGCTCCTTCATAGCGGGCGAAGAGGTCAAACTGCGCTGGGCATTGCAAGCCCCTCATGCCTCGTCCGCTTGCGCCGGGAGCGAAACGGACGACCGCAGCGCGCGTCGCTATTGCACGCGTTTGACCAACAGGACGAGGTCGGCGGCATCGATCACCAGCTTGTAGCCGAACGCGCCGCGGATGAGGGTGACCGTGGGATTGACGAGTTTCTTGGGGAGAAACACGTCGGTGGGCGTGCGCAGCTGCCAGATCTGGCCGTTGCCCAAGACAAACACGGCCCGGCCGGAAAACTCCTGCACGGTGCCTTCGATAGTCGTATGGAGTTCGTCGCCGTCGTTGGCCGGCTTGGCTTGCGCGATCTGCTCGGCCCCGAATTCGGCGGCGATTTTCTCTTTGGCAGGCCCGCGTTGGGCGATCGCGGCAGGAGCGGCGGGAGGACGCGGCGGGCGCGGAGGAGCACGGCCTCTCCCGAGCGGCCCCCGCTCATGGAACCGAGGCGTTGCCCGGTGGCCGTGAACAGCAGACGTGCGCCGGTCCGACGTTAGGAGGAGCCCTCGACGGTGGCGAGGGTGGCGAGCACGGATTCGGATGCGGCGGGAACCACCAACGCACTCACGATGGCTTGAAACGCTATCATCGAGGGTGTGGAGGGCGATCCACCGGGCGATTGCAAGCGTTTGGCCGCGTTCAAATTTACTTGCGGCTATGACACGCCTCGGACTTTGTCGGCCCCCAACCGAATGCGGCACGGGTCGCTTTGGCCTTACCATAACACACACAACTGAACCTACCATGAACATCCGCACACGGAAGTTTACGGCTGCGCTTTCGCTTCTGGCGATCGCTGGCCCCCTCGCAGTCTCCGGCCACGCCCAAGCGGCGAAAGCCCCGGTGACCGCTCCCAAGACCACCGAAGTGACGAGCTTGGAGAAATACGTCGTCACCGGTTCCTACATTCCCACGGCTGAGACGTCCATCAACGCGGGTGTGTCCCCGATGGTCCGCATCGACCGCAAGGTGATCGACGAGTCCGGCCAGACCACGGTCTCCGAGCTCCTCCAGAAGATCACGGTGTCCAACGGTGGCTCCATCCCGATCTCTAACAACGCGACCGGCTTCACGCCGTCCGCGACCTCGATTTCCCTCCGCGGCCTCGGGCCGGAAGCGACCCTCGTGCTGATCAACGGCCGTCGCGTCGCCAACTACCCCGTCGGGGCCGGTGGCACGACCGCGTTCGTCGACCTTAACTCCATCCCGCTCTCCGCCGTGGACAGCGTGGAAGTCCTCAAAGACGGTGCGTCCGCCATCTACGGCGCCGATGCCGTCGCCGGTGTCGTCAATATCAAGCTCCGCCGCGGTGCCGATGGCACCGAGGTCGCGCTGAACTACGGCAACACCACGAACAAGGACTCCTCCGAGTTCTCCGCTTCCTTGATCACTGGCGTGCAGACCGACAAGGCCAGCGCCCTCGTCGGCTTCAACTACTACAAGCGCAACGCGATCTTCAATCCCGACCGCAAGTATTCCGAGATCCCGCCGTTCCTGAGCTCGAACGCCAGCCCGCTGAATCTCCAGATCACGCCGGCCGCCGCCATCGCTGCGGGCATTACATTGACGCCCGCCTTGGCCGCTTCCCCGACGATCTTCGTCGCCTCGCAGCCGACCAGCTCCAACAACGGTCTTAACGCCGCGAACACCTACCGCGTCGGAGCCGGCCGCCCCTCGTCGTTCAATTTCAACGAGTTTTCGATGTCTTATCCCCGTCGCGACAACCGGGGCGTGTTTGCCTTTGTCGATCGCAAGATCTTCGGCACGGACAACGTCAAGGCCTACGTCGATATTAACTACCAGAACGCCTCGACCGAGAATCAGCTCGCGCCGTCCGCCACCGGTAACTTCTCCGGCAGCGGCACCGAGCTCGTCATCCCGGCCCGCACCGCCACGCCGCTCGCGATTCCCGGCCGCACGGGCCGCGCCGCCGCCGCCGGTGCCTTCAATCCGTTCAATCCGTTCAACATCGACATCACGGGTGGCAGCCGCGCCCGTCTCGCCGAGTTCGGCAACCGCATCTTCCGCAACCAGACCGATGCGCTCCTGCTCACGACCGGTATCAAGGCCGAAAACATCATGGGCAAGTGGAACTTCGACGGTTACTACAGCCACTCGTCGATCCGCGACACCTCGCGCAACACGCTGGTCTCGTCCTCCCGCTTCAACCGTCTGTTGAACGCCAACGACTCCTTCTTCACCCCCGGCAGCGCCGACTACCTCGGCACCACGCAGCCCTACAATCCGTTCGGCTACTACAAGGTTTCGATCCCGAACAACGCCGCGATCATCAACGCCGGCAAGGTCACGACCAAGGATGTCAACGAGTCCAAGCTCAACACCCTGAGCGCGGTCGTTTCGACGGGCAGCATTCTCGACCTCCCGGCCGGTCCGGTCGGCTTCGCCGCCGGTGCCGAAGTCCGTCACGAGCAGCTCAACCAGTTCCCTGATCCGTACGGCGCCACGGGTGACCTCATCGGCAGCTCGCCCACCGCGACCACGCAGGGCCAGCGCAAGATCACCGGCTTCTTCGCTGAAGCCAACGTGCCGTTGGTCAAGAACGCTCCCGGCGCGCACGAGCTCTCCGGCACCGTTTCGGCCCGCCACGAGCGTTACCTCTCCAGCGACGAGACCGTCACGGTCCCGAAGATCGGCGTCAAGTGGATGCCCATCGACGAATCCCTCCTGGTCCGTGCCAGCTGGTCCAAGGGTCTGCGCCAGCCCTCGCTCTACGAGCTCTTCTCGTCGCCCACCTCCGGTCTCACGCCGATCACCCACCCGCTCACCCGGGTCGTCGAGCCCGAGCAGGACGTGACGATCTCCGGCAACCGCCGCCTCAAGTCCGAGAAAACCAAATACCTGAATGCCGGCTTCGTTTGGACGCCGAACGTCCAGGCCGTCAAGGGTCTCACCTTCGGTTTCGATTACTGGCGCGCCGACCGCGAAGGCACCGTTTCCGGCAACTACCAGAACACGGTTGACCGCTCCTTCGGGCGCAATGCCGCCGGCACCGCCTTCACCGGCGGCCTCCTCCCCGGCGAGAGCGTCGTCCGCTTCCCGGACGGCAGCATCCGCGTCGTGAACTCGGTGTTCTTCAACATCGGTAACACGATTGCCAAGGGCTATGACCTCACGGCCAACTACAACCTGAAGACCGATTCGGCCGGCCGTTTCGCCTTCTCGACCGTCTGGTCGCGCCTCCAGTCATTCAAGCAGGCCACTGCTCCCGGTGCTTCACTCGTCGAGCTCGTCGGTCAGGACACCCTGTCCGGCACCGGCGGCAACGAAGGTTACCTGAAATGGAAGGGCCGGATCCAAGCCGAGTGGGCCTACAAGGGCGTCACCACGGTCATCGGCACCAAC
>JBIKOK010000197.1:0-12552 GCA_044358025.1 Opitutaceae bacterium | reverse complement strand
CGCCTTCCGCTACCAACGCCGCGACCACCTTGTGCGCCGTGTTCGGATTCACCTTCAGCGCCTGGCTCAGCACCCGCACCGAAGGAAACTTGTCCCCGGGCCGGAGCTACCGAGTGACGACCGCCTTTCGCACCGCGAACATGATCTGCTCCGCGACCGGCAGCCCGGGTCTGAGTTCGACGGAGAACGGCAGCACACTGTTCTCGTCGCACTAATCCAGTTAGGGGGCCACGTTTTTTACCCGCTGATATTCTCCCGCAAAAAAAACGGACGCAATTCCTGCGCATCTGCCAGTGCGGTGGCAGATGAATCACCTCCTCCTTGCCCCCGGTTCCCATGCTTTCGCCGCGCACCTTACTTGCCTGGTGCTCTTTCGCCGCGTCTTGCGTCGCGACTCCCGCCTGGGCGTTGCACTCTGTGCGAGCCTCGGCGACCGACCTCGCCATCACCGGACTGGTCGCCGGTGCGCCGGCCATCTCCACACGCTTCATGGTTGGTCGGAACTGGCGAAACGACCCTCTTAGGTGCTCGAACGCACCGGTGAATTCGTGCCGGGCGAGTAAGAAGTGACTGTCGTTTTTCTTTCCGCGTTGGGGTCCGCCCTCCCGCGCACCGTCCCCCCCCCAGTCGTCGATAAATCCGGCGCCGCCTGCGAATACGCCGGCAGCATCAACGATCCCGGCCAACTCCGGGCCGAACGCTCCCCTCGCCACCCTGGCCTGGATCACCTCCGATCTTTCCCTGTCCGGCATCCTGGCAGCGCCACGGTTGGCACCGCCGCAAAAGGCCACACGTGGGTCGTCCACACCGCCGGACGCATGGCCGACGCCATCGCCGAGGTCTGCCGCATCCGCCGCTCCTCCGCCCCGACTTCGTCGCAGCGCCTTCCCGCGGAATCCGTCCGGCGCCACTCGTCGCCTTGCCCACCACCGCACACGGCGCCAACGCCGCACCGGGTGCATCTCACCGGGGCCGTTGCGACCATCTCTGTCTTCGCCGCAAAAAATCCTTCCCACCCCTCGCCCGACCCGCCTCAATCGCGACCCGTGGCCACCATCCAGACTATCGGCGCCCAGGAAATTCACACCGCCATCACCCGGCTCGCGACGGCCATTGCCGCGCGCCACCCCGCCCCGAAAAAACTCCTCCTCCTCGGCATCGCCAACGGCGGCGTCACCCTCGCCCGGCGCCTCGCCACGCAGCTCTCCGCTCTCGGCTCCAAACTCTCCGCCGCCACCGGCACCGTCGACATTTCCTTCCACCGCGACGACATCGGCCGCCACCCCATCCCCAAGGAATTCGCCCCGACCCACATCCCGTCCGACGTCCACGGCGCCACCATCATTCTCGTCGACGACGTCCTCTTCTCCGGCCGCACCGTCAAAGCCGCCCTCGACGAACTCTTCGACCACGGCCGTCCCGCCAAAGTTGAACTCGCCGTGCTCGTCGACCGCGGCGGACGCCTCATGCCCGTCGCCGCCGACTACACGGGCCTCACGCTCACGACCGCCGCCGCCGAAAAAGTCGTTGTCACCCTCGACCCCAAGTCCCCCGCCCGCGACTCCATCCGCATCCAATCTCCGGCCACAGGACTTTAGACATTCGTCATTCGACGTTGGTCATTCCCTCCCTCCACCCATGCCCTGGACGCGCAAACACCTTATCACCCTCGAGGAGCTTTCCCTCACCGAGATCGACCAGATCCACGCCACCGCCGTCGCGTTCAAACGCACCCTCTCGCGCAGCGTGAAAAAGGTCCCCGCCCTCCGCGGCAAAACCATCGTCAACCTCTTCCTTGAGCCCAGCACGCGCACGCGCATGGCCTTCGACATGGCCGCCAAACGCCTCAGCGCCGACGTCATTTCCCTCGACGGCTCCAGCAGCAGCACGACCAAGGGCGAAACCCTCCGCGATACCGCCGAAAACATCCAGGCCCTCCAGGCCGACATGATCGTGATCCGCCACGCCGCCGCCGGTTCGCCCTTCTATCTCTCGCGCATCCTCGACATCCCCGTGATCAACGCCGGCGACGGCGCGCACGAGCACCCGACGCAGGGCCTCCTCGACACCTTCACGATGAAGGAACACCTCGGCTCCCTCCGCGGCCGCAAGGTCGTCATCCTCGGCGATATTCTCTTCAGCCGCGTCGCCCGCTCCAACATCCATGCCCTCGTGAAAATGGGCGCCGCCGTCACGCTCGTCGGCCCGTCCACCCTCGTACCGCACTGGTTCACCGATCTCGGCGTCCGCGTCTCCCACGATCTGCGCAGCGCCCTCGCCGACGCCGAAGTCGTCATGCTTCTCCGCATCCAACACGAGCGCCAGTCGAGCGGGCACTTCCCCTCCCTCGGCGAATACACCGGCATGTTCGGCCTCAACAAAACCCGCGCGAGCTGGCTCAACCCCAAGGCCATTATCATGCACCCCGGTCCGATCAACCGCGGGGTCGAAATCGACAGCGACCTCGCCGACGGCGACCGCAGCGTGATCCTCGAACAGGTCACCAACGGCATCGCCGTCCGCATGGCCGTCCTCTACCTCTGCGCCGGCGGCCAACCGGAGTTGGTCATGCCGAACGAATAATTCTCTGCACCATGCCCTCCCTCTGGATCCAAAACGCCCGCGTCATCGACCCCGCCGCCAAACGCGACGCCCCCGGCGATCTCTTCGTCGTCGACGGCAAACTCGTCCCCTCGCTCTCCGCCGCACAGAAAAAGCGCGCCAAGAAAATTGACGCGACCGGCCTCGTCGCCTGCCCCGGCCTCGTCGACATCCACGTCCACTTCCGCGAACCCGGCCAGACGCATAAGGAAACCATCGGCACCGGCTCCCGCGCCGCCGCCGCCGGCGGTTTCACCACCGTCGTCTGCATGCCCAACACCGCCCCCGTCGCCGACAACGCTGGCACGATCCAGTTCATCAAGGATGCCGTCCGCCGCGACGCGGTCGTCAAAGTTCTCCCCACCGGCTGCATCACCGTCGGCATGAAGGGCCAGACCCTCGCCCCCATCGGCTCGCTGCAACGCATGGGCGTCGTCGCCATCACCGACGACGGCGAGTGCGTCCAGTCCAACGAACTCATGCGCCGCGCCTGCGAATACGCGAAAATGTTCGACCTCCCGATCATGGACCACTGTCAGGACGCCTCGCTCACCCAGGGCGCCGTCATGAACGAGGGCAAAATGTCCACCCGCCTCGGCCTCCGCGGCTGGCCGCACACCGCCGAAGACATCATCGTCGCCCGCAACGTCATTCTTTCCGAATACACCGGCGCCCACATCCATCTGCAGCACATCTCCTCGCGCTACTCCGTCGGCATCATCCGGCGCGCGAAAGAACGCGGCGTGAAGGTTTCCGCCGAGGCCACCCCCCACCACATCGCGCTGACCGACGAGTCCCTCGCCACCTACGACACCAATTTCAAGATGAACCCGCCGCTGCGCACCGAGGAAGACCGCCGCGAGCTCATCGCGGGCCTGCGCGACGGCACCCTCGATTGCATCAGCACCGACCACGCCCCGCACACCGATTACGAGAAGGACAAGGAATTCGACTACGCCCCCAACGGCATCCTCGGCCTGGAGACCTCGCTCCCTGTCACGCTGGAAATCCTTGTCCGCCAAAACAAATTCAAGCTCCCGTTCGTCCTCGACCTCATGACGCGCCGCCCGGCCAACCTGATGCGCCTCCCCGCCGGCACCCTGGCCGAGGGCGCCGCCGCCGACCTCTGCCTTTTTTCCGAAAACGAACAGTGGCTCTACGACGCCAAGACCGGTTTCAGCAAATCGAGCAATTCCCCGTGGTCCGGCCAGACCCTCACCGGCCGCGTGAAGACCACGATTGTCGACGGTCGCATCGTCTACGACGGCCGGAAAATCCTCTGAACGCGGCGGAGCGGCGGTTTTTCAAGCGCCGCATTTCCGTCCCAACGTTGCGCGCCCGGACATTTTCCTCCGCACTCGTCCGCCATGCCCGCGCCCACTACGGTTTTTGCGTCCGCCCTCGAACTCGGCCTCGTGTTCGCCGGCCTGGTGCTGCTGTGGCGCCTCGTTTTCTCCCCCGCCGCCCGCGCCGGCCCCCCGCCCGCGCCACTCGCCCCGTGGGACACCCCGCTCAGTGATTTCTTCCTCTTTCTTTGGCTCGCGATTTGCGGCGGCCTCGTCCTCCCCGTCATCGCGCAACAAGCCGCCCGCGCCCTCGCGCTGGAGGCCCAGACCAAACTCATTTTGGTCAACGCCGCCTTCCAGGGCGGCATGCTCGCCGGCATCGCCGTCTACCGGGTTTTCTTTCACCGCCGCGCCCCGCGCCCCCCGCTCGCCCTCGGGTCCTCCCTCCTGCCCGGCTTCGCCGCTTTCCTCCTTTCGCTCCCACTCGTCGTCCTCGTCGGCCTCGCCTGGACCGGCCTGCTAAAACTCTGCGGCCTCCCGGTCGAACCCCAGGATGCCGTGGCGTTTTTCACCCGGACCAAATCGCCCGTCCTCCTCGCCGCGATGATCGCGCTCGCCGCCGTCATCGCCCCGATCACCGAGGAACTGATTTTTCGGGCCGGAATTTTCCGCTACGCCCGCACCCGCCTGCCGCGCTGGGCCGCCCTCCTCCTGCCGGCCTGCCTCTTCGCCGCCTTGCACAACCATCTCGCCAGCTTCGCCCCGCTCGTCGTGCTCGGCATCCTTTTCTCCCTCGCCTACGAGCGCACCGGCCGCATCGCCACCGCGATCGTCGCGCACGCCCTGTTCAACACCTACAGCGTGCTCCGGATCTTCATCGACCCGCCCGCGTCGTGACCCATGCACCCGTTCGCGACCACCGCCGCCGACTCCGTCTCCGCTCTCGGTGAGGAGAAACTCATCGCCGCCATCCGCCGCTGGCTCGGCTCCGCCTCGCCCCGCGCGCCCTTCGGGATCGGCGATGACTGCGCCGTGCTTCCCGCCTCGCGTCACCGCCAACTCATTACGGTCGATCCCGTCATCTACCCGCGCCATTTCAACGACGCCGTCCCGCCCCGCGCCGTCGGCGCCAAGCTCCTCAAACGCAACCTGAGCGATCTCGCCGCCATGGGCGGCCGCCCCACCGCCGCCGTCCTCGCCCTCACCCTCGACGCCCGCACCAGTCTGGTGTGGCTCGAACAGTTCTACCGTGGCCTCGCCGCCTGCGCCCGCCGCTACCGCGTGCCGATCGTCGGCGGCGACATCGCCCAGGCCGACGGCACCGTGGCCGCCAGCCTCACGCTCCTCGGCGCGGCCGCCGGCCCGCGCGTCGCCACCCGCACCGGCGCACACCGCGGCGACTGGATCTATGTGACCGGCGAACTCGGCGCCAGCCTGCCCACCCGGCACCACGTCACGTTCACGCCGCGCCTGCCCGAAGGCGCGTGGCTCGCCCGTCAGCCCGCGGTGCGCGCGATGATGGATCTCAGCGACGGTCTCGCGAAAGACCTCCGCGCCCTCACGCCGCCGCGCTCCGCCCCCGCCCTCGCCGCCGCCGCCCTGCCGCTCCGCCGCGGCGCCGACCTCCGGGCCGCCCTCACCGACGGCGAAGACTACGAACTCGTCTTCGCCCTCGCGGCCCGCACCGACCGCGAAAAATTCACCCGCGCCTGGCACCGTGCGTTTCCCCGCGTGCGCCTGTCCTGCCTCGGCCGATTCGTCGCCGCCGGCGCGCTTCCGGCCGATGCCCTTCCGCTCGCGAACTACCGCGGTTACGAGCATCTGACGCCGTAGCTCCTGCACCCTGCCGCCCGATGCCACCGATCTTCAACCAACTCCGCGCCGGCGTGACGACCGCTTCCGCCGCCGAGACACAGGCCCTCGCCGCCGCTTTCGCCGCCGCGCTCCCGCCCGACGCCACCCTCGCGCTCCACGGTGACCTCGGCGTCGGCAAGACCACCTTCGTCCAGGGCCTCGCCCGCGGCTTCGGCGTCACCGAACCGGTCACGAGCCCAACCTTCACGATCTTCACGCTCCACCGCGGCGCCCGCACGCTCGTCCATCTCGACGCCTACCGTCTCAACCGCGCCGCGCAACTCGACTCGCTCATGCTCGAGGATTTCCTCACCTCGCCCTACTGCCTCGCGGTCGAGTGGCCCGAACATATCGCCGCCTGGCTCCCTCCCACCACCCTCCACCTCGACCTCGGCATCGCCCCCGACGAACGCCATACCCTGCGCCTGCGATAAGGACGGCCGCATTTCCCCGTCCGAGCCATCTCGCCGCCTTCGTTCGCCGCGACTTGGCCCAGACTTTCGGTGGTCGGCACGTTCGGACTGATCCCGTTTCGTCCGCATCTCCTGCTCGCGAGACTCGCCACGCCCCTCATCGCGTGGCTCGTTCCGGACGACTTGCAGTGCGCGCCGCGATTCGTGCAGGCGCCGGCATTTTTGCAAATCATCGGCCCGCCTCGCCGTCGCTTCGGAGTGGCGCCTGCACCCGCACGCGTGGGCGGCACATCCGCGGCAAACACTCGCGGGCGCAGTCCTGGGGGCGGGATTGCTCGGCGCCGTCGGACTCGGTATCCGCTTCCAACTGACGGCCGCTCCGCTCACCGGGGAGGTCAATCGCCTCCGGCCGCTCTTCCACCTGAGTTCCGCCGACCGCGCGGAAGCCGGCAGCCGTCTCGCGAATTTTGAGTTGGTCGTCGGGATCGATCGATTCGTGCTCCTCAAATGCCGGGCCGGGAAAAACGGATCATCCCATGCCGCCTTCCGCTCATGCTCTGCCGACAAGACCGCGCGTGACGGGCCGGAACCCCCGGCGGTCGGCATGAAAAAAGCGCGTTGCAGGCAACGCGCTGGTTTCAACTCAACCGCCTACGGGCGCGGCAAAGGGGAAGGGCCCGCCTTTACGCGGACGGCTCTGTCGGCTGCTTCGCCGCTTCCGCCGCGGGTGCGGCGGGAGCCTCGACTGCGGGAGCGGGCTCGCTTGCAACGGGCTCGGCCACGGCGGGCGTTTCCGCCCCGGGTACGGACTCGGCCGCGGGCTCGGCTTCGGGCGCGGTCGCCGGAACCTCGGGGAAGTTCTCCGGATCGTGTTCCTCGGCCTCAACCTCTTTCTTGCGGGCCTCGACCATCGGCGGCGGCGCAAACAGCCGGCCGTCGATGAACTCGGTCACGTAGCCTTCGCGCACGAGCCACATCAGGTCGCCCTGCATCCGGGCGAGCTTGGCTCGCTCGTCGACCGTCAGAGTCGGATCGGCGGGAGCCACCACGGCCGGTGGCGGGGTGGCTTCGGCGCCAGCCTCGGCCGCCGGGACGGAGTCGGCCGCCGCGGGCGCGGACGCCGCGGGCTTCGCCGGAGCGGGCAAGGTGATCCCCAGGTATTTCGTCGCGAGCTCGCTCTGCCGGATCATCGCGTGCCCCTCGATAAACGAGATGAGCGCGCCGATGCTGTCGGCAAACGTCTGGCCGGGCACGCGGAACTTGCGCTTCACCGCGCACACGTAGGAGACGCCCTTCGAACCCTTCTTGAAGATGGTGAAATGCTCCCGGCGCAGGCGGCCGCGCAGCGCGTTCGCCGTATCGAGAGGGAACTTACGCTGGCGCTCGAGCGCGCCTTCGATGGCGGCGCGGATTTCGCCGGGCGGCATCGTTTCGGCCACTTTGCCGTGGAACCGCGCGCTGTCGGTCGTGCGCACCACCTTGTCGCGCGCCTGCGTGAGCAGGAACACGCGGGCGTCTTCGAGCGAATCGAAGCTCGGGACGACGGGGGCGGGAGCGGCCTCGGCGGCCGGCGCATCCGGCGCGGCGGCCGCGTCGGCTTCGGCCGCGGGGGCAACGGCGGCGGCCGCGGATTTCGCCGGGGCGGCCGTCAGTTTCCACGTGTAACGCGTGGTCTTCTTCATCTTCTCGAGCCACTGGTTCACGACCTCGGGGTCGCGGATGGTCTCGATGCGGCTGCGGAACGCCTCCAGCGACATGCGCGCGACTTTCGCGGCGTGGTGCTGCTGGACGATCTGCGAATAACGGTGGTAGTTGGGCGGCCCGAGCAGTTCGCCCGTGATCCCACACTTGTTGATGACCTGGTAATTCCCCTTGGGCGGGTCGACCTCGACCTCGGCCTTGTCGAAAAACTTGTCGAGGTGGTTCGCCATCACGTGGGCCACGGCCGCCTCGTCGCTCTCGAAGGGCAGCGCATCAGGCACGGAGATGTGGAATCCTTCCTTGGCCGACCGCGCCGAAGCATCCCCGGCGGGCGCCCCGGACTCGGCGCCGGGCTTCCGCGCCACGACGACGACGAAGCGGTCCGTCTTGGCAACGACCGTGCGCGCAATTTCGAAGAGCTCGATCGTGCGGCAGGACTTGCGGATCGTCTGCACCAGCGTGTTAAAGCTCGTGTCTTCCGGATAGAAGGTGACGTTGAAAAACGGGCTGTCGTAGGGACCGTAGGCGACGCGCTCCTGCGGTTCGCCCCGGCCGCCGCCGTAGCGGGGACCGCCACCACGATACTCGCCGCCGCCACCGGGACCGTCGCGGCGCGGACCGCCCCGAAAATCACCGCCGCCTTCGCGACGCGGACCACCGCCCCCGCCGCCACCGGCATAATCGCGACGCTCGGGCGCCGCGCCACCGGGACCGGCAGGCCCACCGGGCGCACCGCCACCACCGGCCGGACCGTCGGGCTTGCGGAAGCTCCGCCGATCGCGATTCGCCGGCGCACCGCCGCCGGGGCCATCCCGCCGGTCGTCACGACGCGGTCGGTCTGAGCCCGGCTCGCGGTCGCGGCGGTCCGACGGGGACGATTTGTCCTGCGTCCATTGCGTGCCGAAGCTGAACCCCTGAAGTTGGGTCAGATCGAGTTTGTTGAAATCCACAGCGGGATTCTCCTTGGGGGCGTTGTCGTCCATGTAGTCCGAAAGTCCCGCCGGAGCGGGACGAAGTTAGCTAGGTAGTGCTTGGGCCGTTCGTAATCGCCGCGGAGTGTCCACGGCGCACCGGGACAGTGGCAAGCAGTTTTCCCACCATGGCGAGAGGATAAACGCCGCGCGCCCCGGTGTCCGTATCCGAAACCGCCGCCAAATAGGATCGGCTGCGGCCTTGATTTCCCCCGCGCCCGGCTCAAAACCAACCGGCCACCCCCACCTGAACGCGTCCTCCCTTACTTACAATGAAAGCCCTCCTCCTCACCGCCCCGAGTACCCTCGCCATCGTCGATTTCCCTTCCCCGCGCCCGGCCGACGACGAAGTGCTCGTGCACATTCGCGCCTGCGGGATCTGCGGGAGTGACATCCACGGCTGGGACGGCTCGACCGGCCGCCGGCAACCACCGCTCATCATGGGCCACGAAGCTTCGGGTGAGATCGTCGCCACCGGCCCGCGCGTGGAAAAATGGCGCGTCGGCGACCGCGTGACCTTCGACTCCACCATCTATTGCGGCTCCTGCCGCTTCTGCCGTAACGGCCAGATCAACCTCTGTGACAACCGCCGCGTCGTTGGCGTCTCCCCGACCGAGTACAAACAACACGGCGCCTTCGCCGAGTTGGTCGCCGTCCCCGCGCGCATCCTCTACCGGCTCCCCGACTCCCTGCCGTTCGACCAGGCCGCCATGATCGAGCCCGTGTCCATCGCCGTTCACGCCGTGCAACGGATCAAAATCGCCCCGACCGACACCGCTGTCGTCGTCGGCAGCGGCATGATCGGCCTGCTCGTCATCCAGGCGCTGCGCTGGGCCGGCGCGCACTGCATCATTGCGGTCGACCTCGCCGAAAACCGCCTCGCCCTCGCCCTGCGGCTCGGCGCCACCCACGCCCTCAATCCGTCCACCGTCGACGTCGCCGCGGAAGTCGCCCGTCTCACCGACGGCCTCGGCGCCGATGTATCCCTCGAAGTCGTGGGCGTCACCCCCACCGTCAATCTCGCTCTCGCCGTCCTCAAACGCGGCGGCTCCTGCGTGCTGGTCGGCAACCTCTCGCCCAAAACCCAGGATTTTCCCCTGCAGGCCGTGGTGACCAAAGAAATCACGGTGACCGGCACCTGCTCCAGCGCCGGCGAATATCCGCTCTGCCTCGATCTCATCGCGCGCGGCGTGATCGACGTGAAGCCGATGATCGAAACCGTCGCGCCGCTCGAAGACGGCGCGGCTTGGTTCGCCAAACTCAGCGCCAAGGACGGGGGCAAATACATGAAGGTCATCCTCCAGCCCTGAGGGGGGCTGACCGACCGTCACTCGCTTTCGCACCTCTGCGAAATTTCCACTTTCCCAAAGGAAAATGGTGCCCGGGACAGGACTCGAACCTGCACGCCTTACGGCACACGCCCCTCAAACGTGTGTGTCTACCAATTCCACCACCCGGGCAGTTGGGAAGCGAGGAAGGCGGACTAAGGTGAATCCGTTTCCCGTTGTCCAGCCCTGAAATCAACTCGCGGAAAAAATTCCCCGGCCCCTCTCACCCACACCCGTTGCCGGCTCAATTCCGCTGCCGTTCGGCCAGCGCCCGCGCCAATTCCGCCGCAAAAAACGGCCCGCGGTAGATCATCCCCGAATACACCTGCACCAGCGTTGCCCCCGCATCGAGCTTCTCGCCCGCGCTCTCGGCGTCGGTGATTCCGCCGACGCCGATGATCGGCAACCGGCCGCCCGTCGCGAGGGCGATGTAGTGGATGATCTCCGTCGAACGGCGGCGCAGCGGCGCGCCGCTGAGCCCGCCGGCTTCGTTGACCTTGGCAAAAAAACCCGGTCGGGCCAGCGTCGTGTTCGTCGCGATGATTCCGTCGAGGGCAAACTCCGCGATCACCCCAAGAGCCGCATCGATTTGCGGCCAGGTGAGATCGGGCGCGATCTTCAGTAGCACCGGCACCCGCCGCTTGCCGGGCTGCTCCGCCCGCTCGCGATTCGCCCGCGTCACGCCACCGAGCAGTTCGCGCAGCCGCGACTCATCCTGCAGCTGGCGCAGGCCCGGCGTATTGGGGCTCGAAACATTCAGAACCAAATAGTCCGCATAGTCGGCGAGCAGCGTAAAACTCGCGAGATAGTCCTCGGCCGCTTTTTCGATGTCCGTCACCTTCGATTTGCCGAGATTGATCCCGAGCGGAATCCGCCGCGTCCCAGGGCCCGGTTGCCGTGCGAGCCGCGCCGCCACCGCCACCGCACCCTCGTTGTTGAAGCCCATCCGGTTGATCACCGCTTCTTGCGCGGGATAGCGAAACATCCGCGGCTTCGGATTCCCCGGCTGCGCGAGCGCCGTCACCGTCCCGATCTCCACGTGGCCGAACCCCAATGCCGCCGCCGCCGGCCACGCCTGCGCGTTCTTGTCAAAACCGGCCGCCAGCCCGACCGCATTCGGAAACTTCAGGCCAAACGCCTCGACCGGCTTCGTCCCCGCCGGCAGCCGCGCCCACGCCTCCAACGCCCGGCACAACGGCGGCACCGCACTTAAGAGTGTCATACCCTGCACCCCGCGTTCGTGGGCCACCTCGGAGTCGAGGCTGAAGAGTGAGCGCCGGAACAATTTTTCGTAGAAAAACCCCATGCCTTCGAGCGTGAAAGCCGTCCGACAAATGGCAAGAACGGCCCGCGCCAAACTCCCGCGGGCCCAATATTTTCCGCGGCGAAATGCACCCGTCACGCCACCGTCACCTCGCGTCCGCTTTTGTGCTTGTTTTTTAAACCTCCCCTCGCACGCTGCGCCAAAATTCTCATCCGACTCATGGCCAAAGCTATTTCCACTCTCGACTGGTGTATTGTTCGTCTGGGCGAAGACCACAATTGGTGGGTCGCGGAAACCAGCGACCCCGTGCGCTGGGATGTGGACGGCCTCAGCATCGTCGATCCGCGCCAACTCGCCCACCTCATCGAACTCGTCGATCCGCTCCGCGACTACGGCTTCGACCAGGACCTTTTCGAGGCCGCTTTCATCCGCTTCCGCATCGACAAAGATCTCGGCAACGGAAAGATCCGCCTCAAACGCGTCAAGGAGTCCCTCTTCGATTCCGAGGAAAAACTTTTCGTGCTCGCCGACGTCCTCGACGAGGAAAACGGGCCCTACGCCGACCTCCTCGACCACCTCACCCGCTGCCGCGTCAAACTGCTCAACGACCTGTTCGCCTTCGAGGCTAAGCTCTCCGTCGACGAGGTTGAAGACGAAATCCGCGAGGAACAAAACAGCCACTTTATCCAGGGTAAGGCCGTCCACACCTTCGAAGAACTCACCTCCATCCTCGACTATATGCCCGCCGGCTACGACACCGACGAGGAAGCCCCCGCCAAGGGCGTCGAAGACGAAGAAGACGTCGATCTCCCCGATCTCGACGAAGCTGAAGAGGAAAAACTCAAAAACGACGAATCCCTCAAGTGGGACGAGGACGACGTGGGCGCCGACAAGGAAGACAAAGAGGACGGCGAAAAGAAAAAAGCCGACGGCGACGGAGACGACGAGGATGAGGACGCGGACGACGACGACAAAGATAAGGACGACGACGACGACGACAGCGACGACGACGAGGACGAGAAGCCGAAGAAGAAGAAAAAGACGAAGTCTAAACGCTGAGTCGTCTTTTCCGTCCGCCCATTTCACGGCAGCCCTACGGGGCTGCCGTTTTCTTTTTTCGCCCGCCGCGCGTTC
>JBIKOK010000196.1:0-12557 GCA_044358025.1 Opitutaceae bacterium | reverse complement strand
CATGCGTTTTTCGTCGGGGTTGGCGATGGCTCCTTGCTCGAGGGCGGCCATGTCGGCGAAGGCCTGTTGCACGGCGGCTTCTTTGGCGGCGAGAAAATCGTCGGGAAACGGCAGGCGGGAAAGGTCGAGCGAGACGCCGAGGTCGGGGTAGTGGTAGGAGTGAGTTTTGAAGCGGGACCAGTTCATGGAGGAAAGAAGGAGCGTTTTTAACCACGGAATGGGCGGATGAGCACGGATAAACGTGGGAAACCTCCGTCATGCGGACGGCGGCGGTGGGCGGGAGCCCAGTGGGCGGGAGAGGGAACGGGGTTTTCCGCGACCGGCGGGAAAGTTGGCCCGATTTGCGCCTCATTTCCTGCATGTCGAAGCGACGGACGACGACCCCGGACGAATGCGGGACCGGAGAACCCGTTTTCGTGGGGTTGACGTGTTGGCTGTGACCGCGGCGGGAGCGGACGATTGCCGAACTCGCGGAGCGCCCGGGGGTGATGTTGCAGCTGACCCAGCACATCCACGGCCTGCGGCGGGAGATCGATGGTCGGGTCTCGGGGAAGACCGTCGACCGGTTTATCGGGGAGTTGGGGCGGCGGGGCTGACGGGGACGGCGTGGTCGCAGCCGAGGACAATTGGTTGGGCCGGGAGAGCGGGGCGTGGTGGGCGTGGCTGGCCGCGGTCCCGACGGTACCTGGCCGGGGAGGCGCCGGCGGGCGGGTGACTACGCTTTGGCCATGGTTTCCAGCGCGGCGCGCGCGGCGGATTCTTCGGCGAGTTTTTTCGACGTACCGCAGCCGGTGCCGAGCAGGCGGTCGAGGAGGAAAACCGACACCGCGTATTCGCGGGCATGGTCCGCGCCGTCGACGCGCACGACGTCGTAGCGCAGGGCGCTGTTGCCATGGGCGGGTTGGATGAGTTCCTGCAGGCGGCCTTTGGGGTTTCCGGCGTCCTCCAGTGTCGCGAGGCGCTCGGCGAGGGGGCCGTAAATTCCGAGCAGGACGCGACGGGCGGTGGCCAAGTCGCTGTCGAGGTAGACGGCGCCGAGCAGGGCTTCGAAGGCGTCCTCGCTGGCGGCGGCGCGGGCCCGGCCGCCGGTCGCTTCCTCGCCGGTGCCGAGGGCGAGGCAACCGTCGAGGCTGATCTCGCGGGCAAGGCGGGCGAGAAACACGCCGTTGGCGAGGGCCGCGCGGCGTTTGCTGAGCAGGCCTTCCCGATCGACCGGATAAAGGTGATACAGCGCCTCGGTCAGCAGCAGTTGGAGCACGGCGTCGCCGAGGAATTCGAGCCGCTGGTTGCTCTCGGCGGCGGGGTGGTCCTGGAGGAACGACGTGTGGGTGACGGCGCAGCGGAGCAGCGCCGCGTCGCGAAACGGGTAACCGATCCGCGTTTGGAGTTGGGCGAGGGCGTCGCTCATGAGCTGGCGCTGGTGTAGTTGCGCAGACCGCGGTTGAAGACAAAGACGGCGACAGCCAGCCAGCCGACGGCCGCGGCGAAGAGCCAGGCCGCGAGACGGAAATCGAAGCCCTCGATCAACAGGCGGGCGGGCGCGTTGGTGACGACGACGACGGGGAGGAGCCACACGAAGAGGGTCTGGGTGGCGAGGCCGGTGAACGCCTTGCGCGGCAGCCGGGAAAATTCCATCAGGGTAAAGTAGGTGCCCTCGATACCCTGCGCACTGGTCAGCCAGAACGCGACCGAGATGGAGAGGACCAAAATGCTGTAGTGGATGACGACGCCGCAGACCACCATGAACCCGTAGAGCGCGATCTGGCCGATGCCGGGGTCGAGGCCGAGTTGCCGGGCGGCGTAGATCACGACGGCGGCGGCGAGGACGGAGTTGACGAGGCTGTCGGGGTCGAGCTTGCGCGTGGTCGCCATGAACATGACGTTGCCGGGCTGCGCGAGGTAGAAGTCGAAATTGCCGCTGCGAATATTGCGGCCCATCTCGAAAATGCTGCTCCAGAAAAATCCCATGAGGAACCGCTGGATGAGCAGGGACGTGCCGACGAGCAGCACCATCTGGTATTTGCTCCAGCCGGCGATGGAATCGGTGTGGTCGTAGATGACGGAAATGGTGAAGAGGTTCACCGACATCCAGAACAGTTCCACGAGCGACCAGACGAAAAAGTCGCCGCGAAACATGAGCGTGCGCGTGATCGAGTAGCGGGCGCTGGCGAGCCAGATTTGCGCGTAGTGCAACATGGCCGATCAGCCGCCCACGGCGGTGTGGCGGCGCAGGCCGCGGGTCCAGAGCAGGTGGTTGATCCAGAGCAAAATGCCGACCCAGCAGGCCTGGATCAGGTAGCCCTGGAAAATCGCGGCGGTATCGGTGAGTCGGCCGGTGAAAATGGCGGCGGGAAAATACATCTGGTAGTAAAACGGCAGGCACTTGGCGACGGAGTAGGCCCACGCCGGGAGCAGATCCAGCGGGAACATCTGGCCGCCGAGCACGGTTTCGAGCGCCATCGAGAGAATCACGAAACCCTGGATTTCGAGAAACCAAAACGTGAGCATGCCGAAACAGTAGGCGATGCTGAACTGGATCATGGCCGACATGGCCATCGCGGGGAGCCCGAGGAGCAGGACGGTGAAGTCGCGGGGAAACGCGAGGTACTGCGCGAGCACCGGCAGTGCGATCAACAGCGGCAGAATCACGAGCATGCCGGTGACCATGCGCGCCGCGACGAAGATGCTGAAGCGGTAGGCGAAGTAGTTGATCGGTTTGAGAAGGAACTGGTTGATGAGGCCGTTGCGGATGTCCTCGCTGATCTGGTAGTCCTCGTTGAACGCGCTGATGAAAAACTGGAGGACGAGCAGCGTGACGAAGTAGGTGATCGTCTGGTTGAGGGTGAAGCCGCCGAGGTCCGAACGGCCGGCGAACGCTGCGCTCCAGAGAATCACCACGGCGGCGAGATGGAACAGCGAGAAGAAGCCGCGCACGGCGAAGTTCACCCGGTAGACGAGGTTGCTCTGCAGGCCGACCAGGAAGGCCTGGCGGTATTTGTTGAACGGGGCGAACATCGCGAAGGAATAGCCGGTAGTGAGCAGCGGGGAGGGCGTGGCGCAAGCCGGGGTCGCGGAACGACCCGCGGCCTTGGGCCGGGGGCGCCGCCGGCTATTTGGAATTCAGGCCGAACCGGGCGATCACTTCCTGGGCGAGGCTGCGGTAGGCGCTCGAGCCGACGCCGTTGGGGTCGTAGGCGAAGATGGGTTTGCCGAAACTCGGGGCCTCGCTGAGGCGCACCGTGCGGGGAATCAGCGTGGAAAAAATCTTGTCGGGCAGATGTTGCTTCACTTCGTCGACGACCTGTTTCGCGAGATTGATGCGGGAATCGAACATGGTCATCACGACGCCGCCGAGCTGGAGATCGTCGTTAATGTGGGCGTCCTTCAGGCGCTGCATATTGCGGAGGATCTGGCCGAGGCCCTCGAGGGCCAGGTATTCGCACTGCAGCGTGATGAGGAGTTGGTCGGCGGCGGCGAGACTGTTCATCGAGAGCATCCCGAGGGCGGGCGGGCAGTCGATGATGATGGCGCGGTAGCCGTTGGACTTGCGCAACGGCTCGAGCACGCCGCGGAGCTTCATCAGGTAGTTTTCGGTCTGGGCGAGCTCGATTTCGGCGGCCGCGAGATCCTCCTCGCTGGGGATGAGCGCGAGATGCTCGTAGGCGGTCGGCGCGATCATTTCGAAGATGGAGCCTTCGCCGCGCAGGGGCCCGTAGAGGCTCTTGCCCGCCTGCTTTTCGACGCCGACGGCGCTGGTGGCGTTGGCCTGCGGATCGAGGTCGATGAGAAGCGTGTGGATTTTTTTCTCGGCCAGCGCGGCAGCGAGATTGACCGCGGTGGTGGTTTTGCCGACGCCGCCTTTTTGGTTGGCGATGGTGAAGACAGTGGTGGGCATGAAGGGAGGAACCGTTGGTCATGACAAGTGGCCGGTGGGCCGGCAAGCGTGGCGTCAGGGGATTTCGGAGGAACGAGGGCCGGGCGGGCTGAAAATCATTTCGGCGCTTGCGCGCCGATTTTTTTCCTGCAACGTCAGCGCCTCTTGAGGCAACGGCGCGGTAGCCAAGTGGTAAGGCCGAGCTCTGCAAAAGCTCTATGCGCCGGTTCAATTCCGGCCCGCGCCTCCAAGAATAAACCTCTATTTCAGAGGAAGATCGGTGACGCGGATCCGGAAACGGACACCAAAACGGACACCAAAACAACCACTCTGCCAGAGCTTGGACCTACCGGCGGTAACCCGCCCACTAAGCGCTAACTCTGCGGAATCCGTTTCCACTATCGTAGCGGTTGCAACCACCGCCATGAAATCACGCTATCGTCTAGTCTGCCGGGGCAGCCGGGGAGGAAAGTTCTACTGCTACGACACCCGTCTGCGCCAGCGCACCAGCCTCAACACGACCGACCGTCGGGCCGCCGTGCAAATCGTCAACGCCAAGAATCAGGCCGAGCAGCAGCCCGCCCTGAATCTCCAACTCGCCAAGGCGTATCTGGCGGGCACGGACAATGGCATCACCAAGCGCACGTGGGCGGATGCCTTGGCCGCGCTGACCGCGATGAAGCGGCCCGCGAATCGGGCTCGGTGGGAGCGGGCGGCGAAGGACAAAGCCTACGTCCCTTTGCTCCCCTTGATCATCACCGAGACTCCGGCCGAGCTCATGCTAAAAGTGCTTCAGTCCGGCACGGTCTCCACGAACATCTATCTCCGGCGTCTGCACAATTTCTGCGTCGATATGAACTGGCTGCCGTGGCCGCTGGTGCCCAAGCGCCAATGGCCCGCTGTGCGCTTTAAGGAAAAACGAGCCATCACCGCGGACGAGCACGCTAAAATTGTAGAGCGTGAACGAAATCCCGAGCGAAAGGCATTCTATCAACTGTCCTGGCACTTGGGCGCTTCGCAATCGGACTTGGCCCATTTGCAGGCCGAGGACGTAGACTGGACAGCGGGTATCATTTGCTTCGTGCGGATGAAGACGCGGTGGCGCGGGGTGCAACCGCCCCAGATTCGATTTGGTCACGCCGTCGCCGCGATTTTGGCAGAACTCCCCAAGACGGGTTCGCTTTTCCCCTATCTGCAAAATGTCGAGCCGGGCCATCGCGCCACGGAGTTTCGGCAACGTTGTCTCGGGCTCGGGATCACCGGTGTGACGCTGCACAGCTATCGCTACGCGTGGGCCGAACGCGCCAAGGTGGCGGGTTACCCGGAGCGCTTTGCGCAGCTGGCGCTCGGGCACGGCAGCAAGGCGGTGCATCGGGCCTATTCACGCCGGGCTCAGGTCACCTTGCCGCCGCTGGAAGAATACGAAGCGAGTGCGGTAAAAGCCCCCGTTATCCCGATCGAATTGGCGCCGACGGGTTGAGTTTCAGTTGCGCGGCCACGCCGTCGTCGTCAGACGCGGTCGGCGTGGCCCCTGCGAACGGACGGAACGCCGCGCAGCGCCACCTAATTCCGGCCGTCCATCAGCGGCAGGTGACCATCGGGCGGCACGAACAGCACCGCCGATTTTTTTTGGAGATTACGTCGGCGCCAGTGTTGTCCGACTGTGTTGGTGACTTTGCCCAACCAGGCGCGATCTTTGGCGAGTTCGAGGATTTCCGAAGTGCAGAAATATTTGACCGAATTTGGCTCCGGACTACCCAGCGGCCGGAGCAGACGGGCGGTTACTAAAATCGGCACATCGTGGGTCTGGCAATTGAGCACCCAGGCGACTTCCGCGGCGGTGAGCCGGGCAGGGATCCCGCCCAGCAAGCTGAGAAAACGATATCGTTCGTCGTTCACGGCAATCGCGTAATAGGTTAAGCGGTCTTGCGCCGCGCGGGGACTGAACCGGAGAGAGGTATGGACGCCGAGGTCGCCAAGGAAGACCACGTCCCGCCTCGACTTGATCGACATATGCCGAGTCCCGGCTTGTCCCGACGCTCGCTGCAGCCCGAATTGGCCGGCTCGTGGCCCGCAAGCCTCGCACGATTGGAGCAGGCAAAGACTTCGCTGGAGATCGGCTTGTGGCCTACCGCGATGGTATCCGAAAAAATGCCACCGAGCCCAATGGTGGAGACGGCTGAATCACACTCAGCCAGACGATCGGGCAGGGAGGTTTTGGGTGGGATTACCATGTTCAATGCACGCACAGGATCGCTGACAAGCGCGCTAAGGGCGAGAGCCGGCGCCGCACAATGGCTCGGCCAAATGTTCGCTGGCGGTTGTGATCTCGCGAGCAGCCGAAACCCGGGGGCTGGGGCAGCATGAGCCCCAGAAAGCCCCGCCTGCGTCCGACGCTGGACGGGGCGTGGCTAAGCGTCGTAGGGGTCGACGCGAGGAGGTCCGCCGACTCCCACCGAGCCGAGCCCACTCCACGAACGCAGCCCCTCACAGCGAAAAAGCGCTCGGAAACTCGAACAGAGCCGCGAGCAAACCGAAACGCGACCGACTACGCGCTCGAAGTCGAATTGCGGCGTTGTGATCCCAGCCAGTTTGGATCTCACCGCGCACCCGGACCGCCACGGGTGGTCGGGGCCGGACGCGACCGACGGAGCCGCAGGCGGAGCGGTCGCGAGCGCAGCGTTCCGGCCCCGATCTCCCGTGGCCGTTCCGGGCATCGCCCGGCCGTCGAAGGAACAGGGTCGCGCCGGACGCAGCAACGCGGAGACCGGCGCGATCTTGTTCCCGGTGCCGGCACCACCCATTTTTCGGGCGCGGTTGCCTTCCGTGATACAATACCTGCCGTTGCAACTCGCTCTCCCCACTGGCTTCGATTCCTGGGCGCAAGTCTTGACCGACTGGCGCGTGAGCCGTGCTTTCGAAGCTTCGCCGTTTCCGCGTTGCTTCAACGCTGAACCCGAACTTGCTGCGCCGTTCGTCGCCGCGATCAGCCGTGCGATCAATCACCGGCAACTGCGACACTCATCGCCGGAACTGATGCTTCTCCGGCAGCGCGTGGTCGAACCGACCTACGACCGCGTCGGCGGACCGTCCTACATTGCATTGCGCAATTCGATGGAAGCCGCGCAGGCACGCTATTTCACGGAGCACCACAACCGTGCACAGGTCTTTCCCGCTACGCTGCCCGCCGAGGTGTGCAATCTCCAGACGGCGTTTTTCGCCGCCCGCCAACGGCACGCCGCCGAAGTCGAACGCGGCGAACACGCGGCCGCGCGCGCCTACTGGAAGGCGCATCCGCGCCGCGGCATTGGCGACAATTTTTTCGACGATGCCGCGAGCGATTCGATTCCGGCAATGATGGCCCGCGTCGAAGCCGCCTGGTGGTGGCGGTCGTTTTTCACCCGGCTGCAAGCCAAGAGCAAACGTCACCACGCCGCCGACGGCCGTTTGCTCGACGCGCTCCCGTCGCTCCGCGCTCAGGCCAAGAAGATAACCTTGGCTGCCCAAATCGCCCGCTGGAGCGAAATGGCTGCCGCCGACTGGGGCTGGCGTGGCGGAACGCATTACCGGCGCCTCGCGGACTACGCGGACAGAAAAGCGCGGTCTACGGTCGCGTGGTTTGAGCACCACGCACCGGGCTATATCGGGACGCCGAAAATCCGCTGCGCGCTCGACACGCGCTTACATCTGTTCCTCACCGAGCTTGATCCGCATATACGGCTCCTTGGCGCCGAACGGGACAGCCTGAGCGAACCTTGGCGCAACTGAATGTGCGCTGCGGAGACTCCGCCGCCGCCGCCCAATCTGCCATGCCCGAGGCATGGAATCCACTATCGCTTACAAGTCGTCCCGCGCGATGCGTGGATTTCGGCGTGGGGTGCCAATCACCAGCGGTTCGAAATTGTTTCGCCACGGCACGTATGGCTGCGCCGGCGTAGCGGCTGCCACCGGTGCTTTTGGAACTGCGGCGGTCCCGGCCGTGGCTGCGGCCGAAGCCGGGTCGGTCGCGACCGCCGCCGCCGGGTTCGCTCCGGCGTTCGTTGCAGCCCCGTCCGATGCCGTCGCGACCATCGTGGCGATCGGCCCGACCGGGACGGGCGTAGGCACCGGCGCCTGTTCTTGGAACGTAAAAGCACGGGCCGGCTTGGTGCGCCGCGTCCTTCGGCGGGGCAACTGGCGGTTCAGCCACAGCCGCAATGCCTCGGAGGAAATTTCGACACCGAGGCCGCGCAACGCGATTGCCAGCACCTCGACGGAATCGCCGTCGCGACGCAGCCGCAGCAATTCCTCGCGGTGCGCCTCAAGCTGCGCTGTCTTCGGCTGCTTCGGGTGGCGCGCTTTTGCGACCAACTCGGCGAGCGTCGGTGGTGGTTTCGGAGCGATATCGTGGTGTGCAAGTGGTAGCGAAGGAGTCATGTGGGAACGATATTCGGAGCGACTGCGTAGCGCAATGGGAGTGGTTTTGGATCAGTCTAAGCCGCGAGGCTTGGACGTTGGTGTCCTGACCTCTGCTTTTCCTTCATTTTTCGTGGTCAGTTTCAGTTCGTGCAGGCTTTCGCTTCAATCAGCTCTTTGGATACTCCCATTGGTTGAGGTTATTCGGCTTCGTTTTGATGATTGGGTTCGGTCGTTGAGTCTTTGTCGCTTCGACTTCGTCCACTTTGATGAGTGCGAAAAAATGGTGATGCGTGGTTCTGGTGGTTCGATTTCGGCATGGTTGATTTCGTTTGGATCAAATGGGGGTGTGGCATGTTGACCATTCGGACGTGTAAGGTTTTCAGTCACGCCTTGGGTGAATACCTTCGGCAGGCGGACTACTATTCGCAGGGTATGAAAGTCGAAGGTCAGTGTTTCGGAAAACTCTGTGAGGCGATTGGTTTGGTCGAGGGAGCGACGATCTCCGACGAGGCTTTTGAACGGGTTGCCGGCAATTATCATGCTGCGACAGGCGAGCAACTCACGGAGCGTATGGCCGCCGCTCGCCGTGCCGGCTACGACGCCACATTCAACGCCCCCAAGTCGGTATCGATTCAAGCGTTCATTGGTGGCGACGTCCGGCTCGTCGCGGCCCACGAGGTCGCCGTGACGGAGGCGCTGCGCGAACTGGAAACCTACGCCTGCCACCAGGACGGCCGCGGCATCAACAAACGCTATGTGACCTCCGGCCAAATCGCTGCGGCGGTCTTCCGCCACGGCGAGAGCCGTGCCCTCGACCCGCATCTCCATTCGCACGCCTTCGTGTTCAATGTCGTTCAAAGTGGTTCAAACTCCCGGCTACTGGCCCTTGAATCTTCGAACATCTTTGAACGCAGCCGCTACCTCACGGAAGTCTATCGCAACGCCCTTGCGCGCGAAGTGCAGAAGCTCGGCTACGCCATTGAACGCCGCGCCCACGGCTTCGAATTAGCTGAAATATCCTCGAATCTGCTCGAACGCTTCTCGAAGCGAGCGGCGGACCGCGACCGCGCTATCGCGGTTCGCGAAGCCGAACGTGGCCGCGAACTCACTCGCGACGAAATCGCCGTCTTGGTTCGTGAAAACCGCGCCAAAAAGCAATACGAGCTGACCCCCGAGGACGTGCGCCAACGTCAGTTCGCGCAGGTTAACGAGGAGGAACTTCGGCAACTCCAGGCGTTGCGTGGTCGGGCCAAACGACCTGCAACCTGTCACGTGCCGCTACCCGTCGCCATCGAGCGGACCGCCGAACACCTGTTTGAGCGACAAACCGTCGTGCCCGTCTACGAACTTACCGCCGAGGTCCTCCGCCAATCCTACGGCCAGCACCCGCTCAGTGTCATCAAAGAGGCCGTCGCTGGTGGCCATCATGCCCGCCTCCTTCACGTCGGCGGCAAGGTGACGACTCGCGCCGCGCTCGATCTGGAGCGTGCGCTGGTTGCGCAGCTCAACACTGCCGCCGGCACGATGACCGAACTGGGGTATCTGATGAGCGCAGCCGGCGAGAAATTGTCTACGGAGCAGCGGACAGCGGTCGCTCAGATTCTTAATTCCGGTGATCGCGCCGTAGTGCTGCGCGGTCGGGCTGGCACGGGCAAAACGCACGCGCTCGCAAGCGCCATTGAGGGTATGGCTTCCGTGAAGCGGGAGGTCGCCTGCTTCGCCCCGAGCACCCAAGCCGTGGAGATACTGCGGCACGACGGGCAAGAGCTGGCGGCGGCTGGCCGTCGCGCCGCCGCGACCGTCCTGCGCGATACGCAGACCGTTCAACGGCTGTTGGTCGATCCGGCCATGCAGGCTTCCATCCGGCACAAGGCCGTCGTGATCGACGAATACGGTCTCCTCTCACTCCGCCAACTCAAGGCGGTCGTCGATCTCGCGGAAAAACACCACGCCCGGCTCGTGCTCGTCGGCGACTCGGGGCAGCACAAAAGCGTCGAGGCCGGCGATGCGGCACGGATCGTCGAACGCGAATCGCACTCGACAGTGGCCGAATTGCACGAAGTCCGTCGGCAATCCGCCAATCCCACCTATCGGGCCGCCGCGGAGGCCCTCGCCTCCGGCAGGATTGCCGAAGGATTGGGTAAGCTGGACGCAATGGGAGCCATCGTTGAGGTGGATAACCCGACCGCGCGCCGAGTGCAGATGGTCAACGAATGGTTCGAGACCACGCAGGAAACGAAATTCGTCCCGGCGAAGACGGGCGCGCAACAGCGGGCGAAAACCGCATTGATGGTTGCCCCCACGTGGACCGAAATCGACGCACTCAACCTGCACGCGCGGGAAAAACTCCGCTCCGCCGGACAACTCGCCCGTGAGGAGCAAACGATCGCATCCCTTCGCACGAAAGATTGGACGAAGGCGCAGCAGAAAGCCGTGCACAACTACCAACCCGGTGATGTTCTCGTCACCCACAAGGCCACGAAACACTTTGCGAAGGGTGAAGAGTTGCGGGTCGTGCGGAAAGAAAAACGCCGACTGGTCGTCGCGCGTGGCACCGAAGAAATTTCCGTTTCGCCGCGCCAGTCTGGACTCGCGTGGACCGTGTGCGAGGAGCGTCCGCTGGCCGTCGCGGTTGGTGAACGCCTGCGCCTCCGCGCGGTAGGCCGCGTCGTTGGTGCGAATGGAGAGTCTCGGCGGATCGCGAACGGCACGACCGTCATCGCCCGTTCGGTCGATCCGAACGGATGCCTCGTGCTAGCCGATGGCTCAACGCTGCATTCCCGGCAGGTGGTGCATGGCTACGCCATGACGTCGCACGCCGCGCAAGGGCTTACGGTGGACAAGGTCTTCGTGGCCGGGGCGACTTCACAGGAGGGGTTGTATGTTTCGGCGACCCGTGGGCGAGAGGCTATCAGGGTGTTTGTGCCTGACCGGGAAGCGTTCCTCCAGGCCGGCGGGCTGAGAAGTGAGGCACGGATGTCGGCGTTGGAGTTTATGCGCCAGCAAGCGCTCGGGACCGATCTCGCCTCGGTCATGGCTCGTGGGTGGCGTCACCTCATGCAGGTGCGGGCGAATTTTCTCACGCTGCATCCTGTGCCGGCAGCGCACGACGGCACGCGACAATTCGAGCGAACGACGCAGGAGGCATTTACCCGCCCGGTGAGAAATCCGCGGCCGCAGGACGAGGGCTACAGCTCACGTCCCCGCACCACGCGACACCAAGAGGCTCCACAAATTCGAATGAGAATGTAACCCACCATGTTAAAAGGATCAAAATCAGAAGACCTTTCGTCGTCGGTGCGCTGTTTGGAATCGCGAGACATGCCAGCGGTATTTTTGCGACTGCAGTCAGCTCGGGAGCAGGTGGCTCTACCGTATTCCTCGCTGATCAAGCTCGAGCTGAAAAACGACGCGACCGCAGTTGAATTGTCCTACGTGACTCATCGCGTGATGATCGCCGGGAGAAATCTCGCCGAGATTTATCAGGCAGTCGCCGAGGCGCAGGCGCGGTTGGTCATGGTGGCCACGACGGACTTTGCCGGTGAGTTTCTCATGCCAGCCCATCGGGCGCTCGTGCGGGAAATCCGGATCGAACCGCTCGATGCTGAAGAACGCCGAAAACGGTAAGTCGGTGTGCAGACAACAGCGCCGACGAGGCGCGCTGCCGCAGGTCGGCCAGCGAAAAGCCGACCTAGATCCAAAAACGTTTCGAGTTGGGCGTTCTCGAAAAGTTTCCCATGAACTACCGGAGTGCCTCCCACCAACGCGGTTCCGCTATTCCGTGCTTTCGGGCATAATCCGCTAGTTGAACCAGAGAGTGTGTGCCGGTCTTGCGTCGAACGGAAACCAGTTCGTTCAGCACGGTCTTGTGGGCCACGCCGAGTATACTCGCAATTTCCTTGGGTTCCCGGCCTGCCGCGACCTCTTTTGCAATCAATCGCTCAGTGGAAGTCAGTCGCTCACCGTCGTATCGGATGCGCAGTAGTGCGGACGATTTCTCACAAAAAAATCCGTGGCCCGCGAGCAACGCTCGGACGCCCGAGATGACGGTGGTGAGCGGTTCCTGCTTGGCGACCGCCCCAGTGGCACCGGCCATGATAGCCTCCTCAAGAATGCTCGCCGAGAGATAACCGGAGTGGAGCAACCAGCGCGTTTTCGGTAATTTGCCATGCAGAACCCGAAGTAATTCGGTGCCGCATCCATCTTCCAATCGATTGTCGAGAATTACTATATCGGGCTGAAGCTGGGGCAGTAAATTCAGGCCGTCGGAGATCGTCTGGATCAA
>JBIKOK010000391.1:0-3699 GCA_044358025.1 Opitutaceae bacterium | reverse complement strand
GGTCGGCGCGGGTGGCGCCGGATTTGACGAGGCGGAGGACGGCGCGGTTGTCCGGGCCGACGACGAAGACGCGCTCCATCTGGCCGAGCGGCGCCAGGGCGGCGGCGGGGACGAGCAAGGCGGGGGTTGGGGCGCCGGCGAGGAAGACGCGGACGAACTGGCCGGAGCGCACGGTGGAGCCGGCGGGGACGGTGAGTTTCGCGAGGACGCTGCGGGCGCCGGCGTCGGCGGCGGAGGACAGTTCGGCGAGCGGGGCGGAGAAGGTGAGGCCGGCGGCGGGCACCTCGACGCTGAGCGCGGTGCCCGGGGCGAGTTTCGCGGCGAGCGAGTCGGGCACGGCGGCTTCGACCTGGAAGGCGCCGGTGCCTTCGAGTTCGAGCAGCGGGAAACCGGGCGAAGCGAGATCGCCGGCCTGGGCGAGTTTGCGGGCGACGACGCCGGCGAAGGGGGCGCGGAGGGTGGCGTAGCCGAGCATGATTTCGGCCTCGCGCACCAGGGCCTGGGCGCCGGCGAAACGGTCTTCGAGGCCGCGGACCATGTCGGCGGTGCTGGCGTTTTTCTCGAGGAGAGAACGCTCGCGGTCGAGGTCGCGGCGGGCGGCGTTGAGCTGCGACTGGGCTTGGGTGACGCGGGCGTTGATTTCGCCGGCGGAGATTTTTACGAGGAGGTCGCCGGCGGCGACGCGTTGGCCGAGCGTGACGGGGAGTTCGTCGATGGTGCCCATGACCTTGGCGGCGAGTTGGGCGCGCTGGAGGGGGCGGATCGTGCCGGTGAGTTCGGTGGAGGCCGGGAGATTTTCGGTGCGCACGGTGGCGACGCGGACCTTGGCGGGCGGGAGCGCGGCGGCGGGATCGGCGGCGGCGGCGGGGGCGGCGTGCTTGTTACAACCGGGGAGGAGGGTGAGGGCGACGGCGGCCGTGAAGGCGGAGACGAGCGGAGAGGTGAGGCGGCGGACGGACTTCATGGTGAAAGGAGGCTTAAGGTTGGGGGAGCGGCGTGAGGCCGAGGGCGCGGCGGAGTTCGACGAGGGCGAGGCGTTCGTCGGCGGCGGCGAAGGTGCGGCGCAGGCGGGCTTCGAGGTGGCGGCTCTCGACGCCGATGAGGTCGGCGGTGAGCAGCGCTTCTTTCTCGAAACGGGCGCGGCTGAGCGCGGCGCTCTCGGCGGCCTGTTCGACGGCGCGGGCGGAGACGGCGAGGCGCTCGGTGGCGTCGGCGTGGGCGAGGCGGGCCTGTTCGACTTCGAGGCCGATGCCGAGGGTGGCTTTGCGGAGCATTTCTTTCACCTGCGTGAGCTCGGCGCTGCTCTGGCGGACTTTGGCGTGGGTCTGGCCGCCGTCGAAGACGTTCAGGTCAACCGAAACGCCGGCGAGCCAGCTGTCGCCGTGGCGGGCGGTTTGCCAGCCGTGGTCGTATTGGTAGCTGGCGAAGGCGTTGACGGTGGGGCGGCGCGCGCCGCGGGCGGCCTCGACCATCGCCTCGGCGGCGCGGACGCGGGCGGCGAGGCCGAGGAGCTCGGGGCGCGGCGTGAAGTCGCGGGTATCCGGGGCGGACAGACGTGCGAGGGCCGGGTCTTCGTCGAGGAGTTCGACGGTGGTTTCGGTGGCGTCGAGGCCGAGGACGAAATGAAAGGCGCGGGAAGCGAGGGCGGCGCCGTGGCGGGCGGAAGAGAGGGATTCGCGCGTTTGGGCGAGCTGGACCTCGAGACTGAGGAAATCGGCGCGCAGGAGTTGGCCGGCCTCGGCCCGCGCGCGGGCGACGGCGACGGCGGCTTCGTAGGCGCGGACGCCACCCGCGACAGCGACGACGGCTTCGCGGGCTTTGCGGAGATTGAGCGCGGCGCGGACAACCTCGGCGACGAGGCGGTGGTGCGCAGCGCGGAGATCGAGATCGGCGGCTTCGGTGCCGGCCTTGGCGGCGTTGCGACCGGCGGTGGCGCGACCACCGGCGTAGAGATTGTAGGCGACGGTGCCGGTGGCGTTAAGGTTGTCGATATTGCCGGGCCGGTTGAAATCGAGGCCGAAGTTGAAGGCGCGTTGGTTGAGAATGGAACCGAAGGCCATCATCGGGCTGTTGGTGTCGGTGTAGCGGCCGGAGAGGGAAACCTGCGGGCGCCAGGCGGACTGGGCCTGATCGACCATCGCTTGGGCGGCCTCGACGCGGGCGCGGGCGACGCGGGCGTCGGGATGGCGCTCCAGCGCGGTGGCGACGGCGCGATCGAGCGTCCAGGACTCGGCGCGGAGAGCGGCGGGGAAGAGCACCGCGGCGGCGAAAAACGAAATAAAAAGGGAGCGCATGGGGGCGGGAGTGTAACGCAACAGGCGACAGGTGGGTTTAGCCGGAGCGGCCGGAGAGGGCGGCGACGAGGCCGAGGACGCCGCCGTAAAGCGCCCCGCGCCACCAAGTGGAGGTGAGCGGGCAGGTGCCGGAGTTGCATTGCCCGAAATAACCCAGGAGGGCCCCGAGGGTGGAGCCGGCCAGGACGGTGAGAGCGAAGCGGACGACGGGTGAGGACATGGTCGGGAGCGCGGGAGCGGAAAGGCGGGGACGGTGGTCGAGCGGGTGAGTGGGCAGCGGGCGGGAGTTCAGGTGCCCGTCTTGCGGCCGCCCCAGTGAATGATGCCGTCGTCGCCGAGCCAGCCGAGGGCGCGGAGCAGCAGGCTCGGCGGGCAGAAGCCGGTGAAGACGGACTGGATGAGGTTGAGGCCGACGAAGGTCGGGAGGAGCAGCCACCACGGGCTGATGAAGTGGGTGAGGGCGACGCCGAGGAGGGTGACGGTGCCGGCGAGGAGGCGGATGAGGGAGTCGATTTTCATGGGAGAGACCGTTCGTTCTTTACTTCGTATGCGCATAGACTCATATGCTTGAACTCATGTCAAGCATCTGTTCCGTAGGCCGGATGGCAAAAAAGAGTCCCCTGTCCGACGACGCTCTGGAGCACGTGGCGCGGCGGTTCGCCGTGCTCGCGGAGCCGATGCGGCTGCGGCTGTTGCAGGCGCTGTTTGCCGGGGAGATGAACGTGAACGCCCTTGTGGAGGCGACGGGCGGCACGCAGGCGAACATTTCGCGCCACCTGCAGACGCTCACGCAGGCGCACGTCCTGGCGCGGCGCAAAGAAGGCCTGCAGGTTTTCTACTCCATCGCCGATCCCTCGATTTTCAAACTCTGCGAACTGGTCTGCGGGAGTCTGGAGAAACAGTTCACGAAGAACGCCGATGCGTTTGCGCGGTAGCCGGGGCGGGGGCCGCGGCGCCGTTGCGGCTCGGCTTCAGGCTTCCCAGCGACCGTAGATGCCGCAGGGAAGGACCTTGCCGTCGCGCTGAATGGGCAGGCCGACCTCGCCGGCGGTGATGGAGCCGCCCCGGTCGTGGAGGAGTTCGGCGAGGAGATTCGCCACGACGGTGGGCGAGAGGCGCGCGGTGTAGGCGTTGATCAAAAAGAAGAGCGGCTGCGGGGTGAGCAGGGCGCGGCATTCGGTGAGAAGCGGCCAGAGATGTTCTTCGAGTTTCCACATTTCGCCGGTGGCCCCGCGGCCGTAAGTGGGCGGATCCATGATGATCGCGTCGTAGAATTTTCCGCGCTTCTGTTCGCGGCGGACGAATTTCAGGCAGTCGTCGGCGATGTAGCGGATCGGGGCGTTGGCGAGGCCGCTGAGGACGGCGTTTTCCTTGCACCATTTCACCATGCCCTCGGCGGCGTCGA
>JBIKOK010000390.1:0-3718 GCA_044358025.1 Opitutaceae bacterium | reverse complement strand
CACCGACGAAGCCGCGGAATTCATCGAAGCCGTAGTTCAGCGGATGGAATTTGAAATCGTAGCCGAGGTGCCACTTGCCGATGAGCGCGGTGCGATAGCCGGCCGACCGCAGCAACGCACCGATGGTCACTTCATTTGGCGAGAGTCCCCACGCCCAACGTTGCTTAGGGTTCTTCCGGCGCTGTTCTTGGAAGACCGGGGAGAGCTCCTCGTCGGGGACCCACGCGCAGCGTTGTGGATATCTCCCGGTCAATAGGGCGGCGCGCGTAGGTGAGCACATGGGGCCGTTGCTGTGAAAATCGGTGAACCGCATGCCGCCGGCCGCGAGGCGGTCGAGGTGGGGCGTTTTGTTTTCCGTGCCGCCGTAGCAGCCCAACGAACCGTAGCCGAGGTCGTCGGCCATGATCAGGACGATATTGGGGCGCGGGACGGGCGTGCCGGCAGCCGTGGCCAGCGTGCGCCCGATCGGTGACAGCATCCACAGACAGATGAACGTCGCGACGAGCTGACCAGCTGCGACTGGCGAGGCCGCGCATCGTCGGCCCAAGCGCGCCCGAAAATACCGCGTCATCGTGTTGGGATCATAATCGGCTTGAGCGCCGCACTGGGCACACCGTGTCGCACTCAGAAACTCACCGTCGTGGTGACGCCCAGCTTGCGCGGCGAGTTAAGCCATTGCGCGTAGCGGAGCGTGCCGTTGGTCGAGCGGACGAGGTAGACGACTTCATTCGCGTCCATCAGGTTGGTCACGTTGATCTGCAGCGTGGTGCGGGTTTTGCCCATCGGTTTGAACCGGTAAACGGCGAACAGGTCGTGCAGGAGGCGGTCGGGCGTGTAAAACATCTTTCGTTTGTTGGCGTCGGCGGCGTCAGTGAACATGTAGGCGCGCTGATTGTCGCGCAGGCTGCTGCTGAGGCCGACGACGAGCCCGCGGAGTGTCCCTTCGTGAAACTGGTAGCGGTTGATCAGGCTGTAACTCCGCTCGGCGTAGCCGATGGTTTTCTCGCCGGCCCGACGGACGATCAGCGAACCGCCGGAGGGCGAGACGAAGCCGAGTTGGTGATCGCTGAGCGGGAGTCCCGTGACGGCCGTGCCGACGCCCGGGGTGCGGAGGCCGAGATCCTCGGCGTTGAGGATTTGGCCGGACTCAAGGTCGAGCCTCGCGGCGTAAGGACTGGCCGGATCCTTCATCATCGCAATGGAGAGAGGAATACGGGCCGAGGCCGGGTTGAGCGGGTCGGAGGGGACGAGCAGAGGCGTGACGGCTCCGCCGGCAGCGGCGCGGACGCCCACGACCGTCTGGCCACCGACGGTGGTGGTGTTGAACTGATCGTTGTAAAACTGCGGGAGGGTGACGTCGGTGCGCTCGCTGCCGTTGGCGGTGGCGAAGTTGACACGGATTTCCCAGCCCCGGGTCGGACGCGTGGAGAGCGAGAGGTTATAGCCGTCGGATGTCTTGCTGAACGTGTAGGAGGGCCCGCCGTTGCGACCGTTGATGCCGTCGGGATCCACGTCATTCCGGTTGCCGATATTGGCCGTGAAGTTCTGCGCCTCGGACTGGTAGTAATTGAAATTTCCCGAGACGCGGTCCTGCCAGAGCCCGAACTTCAAGCCGACGTCTTTGCTCACGCCTTTGCCGGGCGGCAGGGGTTGGTTGTAGATGTCGCGGGTGGTGTCGAAGTTGATCTTGGCGTTGGTGGCGTAGTTGAACGAGACGCGCACGCCCTTCAGCGGGGTGTCGACCACGGCGCCGGTCGTCAGGCTGTCGTAGCTGATGGGACCGCGCTTGAGACCGACGTTGGTGCGGAGGCCAGTCGCCTCTTCGGACCGGTAGCCGACCATCGTGTCGATCCGCCCCTTCCACCATTCGCTGAACAGGCTGAAGCCGTGGCTGCGCTCATTGACGTCCTCGTGGGAATAGCCGTTGACGGTGCTCTGTCCGGTCGTGGCGTTGATCGGGCCGGAGAGCCCGAGGGGGTTGCCCGCCGTGGGAGGCACGGCGTTGGCGAAGATCAGCGGCTGCGAGACGTAGGTCTTGCCGTTGGGATGGACGAGCGAGGAGAAGGGCCATTTCTGGCCACCGACGATCCCCGTGGGATTGATGGGGACCCAGACGGACGGGATGCGGATGCGACCGGAGTCGGCGACACTGATCAGCGCCGGGTTCACGGGAGCTTTGCCGGACGCGTCGGCCTCGTAGAATGCCCACTGGTCCTGGTTCGTCCACGACTCCATGTCCTGGAAAAAGGCACTGGCTTGGTGGGAGCCCCAGCGACCGAGATTCTTTTGGTAGGCCAGCGCCGAGCGGTGTCCGCGGGCTCCGGTATGGAAGGGATTCAGCACGGGAAAGTTCATGTTGAACGCCCACTTTGTGCCGACCTGCCCGGTCGCCGGATCCGCGTAGAGGTTGCCGGCCGCGCCCGGGGCGAAGATCGAGTTGTTCGCCGGACTCAGCGCATTGTTGACGCGCGCGTCGTGCCCGTAGCGCACCTGCAGACCGAGCCCTTCGGCCAGTTTAGCCTCGGCGACAACGGATTTGCTGAGGTTCTTAAAGGCAAAGGCGTAGTAGGGGCCGAAGAGCGTATCTGCTTTCGTGAGATCGATGAGACCGTCGGTCAACGCGCTCGCGTTCGGAAAGGCTGCGAGGTAGCGCGTGCTCTGGTTGTCCACCCGCTCGCCGGTGGGCAGCAGTTGGGTGAGCGGCGCGCGCACGATGCCGGAGTTGGGGTAGGTGGTGTTGCGGATCAAGTGGCGCCACTCGCCGCGGATCTCGAGATTCTTCCACGGCCGCACGGTCGTCGCGACGGTCAGGCCTTCGTTCAACTGGCGGTTGGCCGGGCGAAAATATTTCGTGTCGCCATGGACCGCGTTGAGGCGGAAGCCCCAATACTTGAAGCCGGCGCCGGCATCGAGGGTGTAGCGGCGGCTGCCTTCGGAGTCTCCGCCGGCGGAGAGTGAGCCCCGCATCGGGCGACCGAGTGCGGCGCGCTTCGAGTTGGTAGTGATCACGCCGCCGGCGTCCCCGGAGCCGAAGAGCAGCGAATTGGAGCCGCCCAGCGCATCGACGCGTTCGACGTCGAACGAGTCCATCAAAGCCGTGTCGGCCCGGAGGAAACCATCGCGCCGCGGATTGTTAATGGTGAGCCCGCGCATGGTCATGCTCTTCGGGTCCTGCCGGTCGCCTTCGAGGTCGCCGCGGACCTCCTCGTTGCCGCCGGCGATAATCGCGGAGCCGAGACCGCCGAGCTTCGACAGCATTTCGGTCATATCGACGACGGCCATCTCGTCCATGAGCTGCCGGTTGAACACCTTGGCATCCAGCGGCGTTTTACCGAGCGCGGTATTGGTGCCGGTGACGGAAGTGGTGTTCGTCGCCTGATAGGTGTCGGAGGCGTCGGCCGTGACCTCGAAGGGTGTGAGCATGACCGTTTCCGCCTTCGTGGTGGTAGGCTTGGCGGCGGACGAGGCGGCCGGCGCGATCTGGGCGCGCGCGAAGGAAGGCAGGGCAAGCGCGAGCAGGAGCACGACGTCGCGAAGGAGGGGGCGGGGGTTTGGGGTTTTCACGGGTTGGAGCGGTGGGGGTTAAATGCGCCGGAGGGAAGCAAACCGCAGCGCCGGTGGGCGCTGCGGTCAATGGTCCACTCTCCGCAGGGCACGTTTGGGCTCCGGCCGCAATTCACCACGAGAGCGTGTAGTTGACCCGGTAAATCGCCGGGTC